>JBBSNO010000349.1:0-1515 GCA_038232615.1 Actinomycetales bacterium | reverse complement strand
GGCGCCTGCGGGGGGGGCTAGTGGGGCGGGGGCGGGGGGGGGGGGGGGGGCTTTTTGGGGGGGGGCTAATTCTATTTCGTGTGTGCGCGCGCCCAGACGCCGGGGGTCACCCGGGCCCCCCCTATCCGTCGCATCCTCGCCGCCATGGTCGCCGAAGGTACGGGATCAGGTTCGGGGGTGCAGCTGGCGCGCGGCCTCGGCGATGCTGCCCGTCAGCGACGGGTAGACGGTGAAGGCGTGCGCCACCTGGTCGACCGTGAGACCCAGCTCCACCGCCAGCGCGATCGGGAAGATTAGCTCACTGGCCCGCGGCGCCACCACCACACCACCGACGACGATGCCGGTGCCGGTCCGGCAGAAGAGCTTGACGAAGCCTTCACGCAGGCCCTGCATCTTGGCCCGCGCGTTGGTCGCCAGCGGCAACTTCACCGTGCGCGCGTCGATGTCGCCGGCCTCCACCGCCGCCTGCGACCACCCGACCGTGGCGATCTCGGGGTCGGTGAAGACGTTGCTCGACACCGTGCGCAGGTCCAGCGGCGCGACGGCGTCACCGAGCAGGTGCCACATCGCGATCCGGCCCTGCATCGCCGCGACCGAGGCGAGCATCATCACGCCGGTGCAGTCCCCCGCCGCGTAGACGCCGGTCGCGGTCGTGCGCGAGACCCGGTCGACCTCGATGAAGCCGCCCTTGTCCCGGCGTACGCCCGCCCGCTCAAGCCCCAGGTCCTCGGTGTCCGGGATCGACCCGACCGCCAGCAGGCAGTGCGAGCCCTCGACGCAACGACCGTCCTCGAGCGTCACCACCACCCCGTCCGCCGAGCGCGCCACGCCCTTCGCGCGCGAGCGGCCCAGTACCGTCATCCCGCGGCGCCCGAAGACGTCCTCGAGCACCTGCGCCGCGTCGGCGTCCTCGCCCGGAAGCACCCGATCGCGAGAGGACACCAGGGTGACGTCGCACCCGAGCGCGGTGTAGGCGGAGGCGAACTCCGCGCCGGTCACGCCCGACCCCACCACGACCAGCCGCTCGGGCAGCTCGTCCAGGTCGTAGAGCTGGGTCCAGGTCAGGATCCGCTCGCCGTCGGGGGCCGCGGCGGGCAGCTCACGGGGGTAGGCCCCGGTCGCCAGCAGCACCCCGTCGGTCTCGACCGTCTCCTGCCCCGCGCCGTCGGGCAGCTCGACGAGCACCCGGTCCGGCCCGTCCAGGCGACCACGCCCGGCGACGATCCGCACGCCCTCCTTCTCCAGGCGACGACGTACGTCGTGCGACTGCGCCTGCGCGAGACGCTTGACGCGCTGGTTGACCCGGGCCAGGTCCGCGGACACCTGGCTGTCACCCGCGGCCGGCCGGCTCGTGTCGTGGGTCGCCGCGTCGTGGGTCGCCGCGTCGTGGGTGGCCGACTCGACGCCGGCCGGGCGATCCCCGCCGAGACGTACGCCAAGCTCGCCGGACTCGGCGGCCAGCGTCATGACCTCGGCCGTCGCGATCAGGGTCTTGGAGGGAACGCAGTCGGTGAG
>JBBSNO010000348.1:0-1517 GCA_038232615.1 Actinomycetales bacterium | reverse complement strand
CGAGGAGGGCTGCCTGTGCTCCGCACACGCCGTCGTCTCCTCCTTGCTGGAGGACCTCGGTGGGGCCGAGCGCTTCGTCGTCGTCGACATGGAGGCCTCACCCGAGCACCTGAGCCGAGGCACGATCCGCCACGTCGACGCGGTGCTGCTGGTCGCGGAGCCCTACTACCGCTCCCTGGAGACGGTCCGGCGGATGAGCCTGCTGGTCGCCGAGCTGCCGGTGCCCCGCGTCGCGGTCGTGGCCAACAAGGTGCGCTCGGCGGGGGACGAGGCGGCGGTCGCGGAGTTCTGCGACCGCCACGGCCTGCACCTCGCCGGAGCTGTCCCGTGGAGCGACGCGGTGGTGGCCGCGGATCGCGCAGCGGTTCCGGTTGCGGACTGGCCGGACGCCGACGAGGTCGTCGCCGCCACGGCTGCGCTCGCCGACGCCCTTGCGCGTGGGCCTAGCGACTCGCTGCGCGGTTGACGGCGAGCACCTCGGCGTAGAGGCAGGCGCTCGGATGGTCACTGCCTTCGCGGACCACCAACTCGGGCTCGACCCGGGCGCACTCGGCAGTCGCCTTCCAGCAGCGGGTGCGAAAGCGGCAACCGGACGGTGGATCGGCGGGGTCAGGGACGTCACCGGTCAGCAGGATCCGACGTCCGTGCCCACGCTGCGCCGGGTCGGGAACCGGCACGGCGGACAGCAGCGACTGCGTGTAGGGGTGGGTGGGCCGGTCGTAGACCTGCTCCCTCGTACCGGTCTCGACGATCTTGCCGAGGTACATGACGGCGATCCGGTCGCTGATCTGGCGCACGAGCGCGAGGTCGTGGGCGATGAACAGGTAGGCCAGGCCGAGCTCGCGCTGGAGCCCGTCCAGCAAGGCGATCACTTGGGCCTGGATGGAGACGTCCAGGCTGGAGACGGGCTCGTCCAGGACGAGCACCTCCGGGTTGAGGGCGAGCGCCCGGGCGATGCCCACCCGCTGGCGCTGTCCCCCGGAGAACTCGGCGGGCAGCCGACCGGCCGTGCGAGGTTCGAGCCCGACCATGTCCAGCAGCTCCGCCACCCTCCGCTTCCCGCCGGCGGCGCGGTAGCGGCCGGCTATCCGCAGCGGCTGCGCGACGATCTCACCGACGGTCATCCGCGGGTTGAGCGAGGCGTACGGATCCTGGAAGACCATGGACAGCGACCGTCGCAGCGTCCGCAACCGCCGGCCCCTGGCGGAGGTGACGTCCCGTCCATGGAAGAGGACCCGGCCGGCGGTCGGCTCGACGAGCCGCAGCACGGTACGAGCCAGCGTCGACTTGCCGCAGCCGGACTCCCCCACCAGACCGAGGGTCTCCCCCACGGCGAGGGTCAGGTTCACCCCCTCCACTGCCTGGACGACGCCTCGGCTGGGGCTCGAGTGGCTCGGGTAGTGCGTGACGAGGTCCTTCACCCGCACGACCTCGGCACGCGGGGCCGCGGGTGCTGGCCGATCCGGCACCGGGCGGTCCAGCCGTGGCAGCGTGGTCAGCAGCGTGACGGTGTGCGG
>JBBSNO010000347.1:0-1529 GCA_038232615.1 Actinomycetales bacterium | reverse complement strand
GTAGGCGCCCTCGGCGCCGATTGCCTCGCTCATGACCGCATCCTCGCCCGTCGGGCGGGAAGTCGCACGGCTGCGTCGCCGTCGGACGACGAGCAGGTGGCGGACGGCGACGAGCGGTCGGCTGCGAGCATCGTCGTGTGAGCATCGACCCGCACGCGCTGCCGACGACCGCCCTGGACTTCGTCAGCGAGCGGCACCTGGCCACCTTGACGACCCTGAGGGCGGACGGCGGCCCGCACGTGACCCCCGTCGGCTTCACCTGGGACGACGACCGGTGCGTCGCCCGCGTCATCACGAGCGGGACGTCGGCCAAGGCCCGCCACGCGAGGTCCGGACGCCGTGCCGCCCTGTGCCAGGTGGAAGGGTGGCGCTGGCTGACGCTGGAGGGTCCGGCCCGGGTGCTCGACGACCCCGACACGGTGCACGACGCGGAGCAGCGGTACGCGGTGCGCTACCGGGTGCCGCGCGCCAACCCTCGCCGTGTGGTCCTGGAGATCGCCGTCGACCGGGCGCTCGGGCTGCTCGACCGCCCGACGCCGCGCCCTCGCTGACCGGTGACCGATGACGGCAGGCGCCAGGTCAGGTGGGCAGCCGCTGCTGCCGGACGGACGGGAACCTGGCGAAGTCACGGTCGAGCGTGACCACCTCGCAACCGTGCTCCAGGGCGAGCGCGCCGACGACGGCGTCGGGGACGAGGTCGCCCATGGCATCGGCCTCGTCGCACAGCCGCCTCACCAGCACGAGGTGACGCGCACCCGGAGCCGTCTCGAGGTGATGGGGCTGCCTGCTCGTCGCGTCGACGAACGCGAAGGCCGCGGCTCGCGGCGTGGGGACCTCGAAGACGCGCCGGTTCGTCGCCAGCCGCAGGAACGCGGTCCACACGACGACCGGGACGGTGAAGGCGTCGTTCCCTGCCAGCATCGCGTCGAACCACGGACGGACGGCTTCGTGGTGCGGGTGGTCGTCCCGGTGCGCGGCCAGGACCACGTTGACGTCGAGGAGCAGCACGGTCAGCGACGGTCGCCGAACGGCAGGTCGTCGTCCAGCGCCTCGTGCAGCGCCAGGTTCGAGGTGAGGTCGAGGCCCGGCCTCGGTCCGGTCCCGCCCCGGAACACCGGCACGACCGGACGGTGGCCGTCGTCGACCGAGCGCGCCAGCTCGCGCCGCAGGGCGGCCTCCAGGACCGAGCCCAGTGTCCCCCCCGAGGCACGCGCGCGGTCCTTCGCCGACGCGAGCAGCTCGTCCGAGATCGATACGGTGGTGCGCATGATGATGACACTATCGCATCACGCGCATCACGCGCATCACGCGCCAGGCCTCGCGTGCTCCGGTCGCGACGCGCGAACCTGAGAGGCGTGCGCCCGTGCTAGGGCTCGCGATGAAATAACCTCCGCTGTGCTACGTCGTGTCGTTGGGGAGCAAGGTGTAGTTCCATTCGCCGTGGAAGTCGTGGCGCTGCAGGGGTAGGGCGGCGACGTCCTTTGTCGGTGTAGGTGATTCCGGTTGGGTACTGGCCGGTGTCCAGGGTG
>JBBSNO010000346.1:0-1561 GCA_038232615.1 Actinomycetales bacterium | reverse complement strand
GGCCTGGTGATCGTCAAGAGCGTCGTCGAGGGCCACGGGGGCACGATCACCCTCTCCTCGACCCCCGGCGAGGGGACGACCTTCACCGTCACCCTGCCCGCCGACCGCACCGGCGTCCTGGCCGAGGCCCTGCCGTGAGCGCGGCTCGCGTCCTGGTGGTCGAGGATGACCCCGACATCGCCGCGCTGCTGACCCGGCGCCTGACCCGGCTCGGGCACGCCGTCGAGGCGGTCGGCACCGGATCGGCGGCGCTGGCCGCCGCCACTCGCGCCGTCCCCGACCTGGTGCTGCTCGACATCCTCCTGCCCGACACCGACGGCTGGACGGTGCTGCGGGAGCTCCGCGCGCGCCCGGGGCTGGCGGAGGTGCCGGTGGTCGTGGTCTCGATCCTCGACGCACCGGACGACGCCGACGCCCGTCCCGGCATCAGCGGCCACCTCACCAAGCCGTTCCGCACCACCGAGCTCGACCGCGCCGTCGCCCCCTTCCTGTCCCCCACACCGGATGAGACCCCGCCATGAGCACGATCCTGGTCGCCGACGACGATGCCGACATCCGCGAGCTGGTGGCGTTCAAGCTCGCCCAGGACGGTCACGAGGTGCACGCCGTGGCCGACGGGGAGGCGGCGCTGCGCGCCGTGCCCGAGGTCGCGCCTGACCTGGTGCTGCTCGACGTGATGATGCCTCGGCGCACGGGCATCGAGGTCTGCGAGGCCCTGCGCGCCCAGAGCGCCACTGCGTCGATCCCGGTGATCCTGCTGACCGCCAAGGCTCAGGAGGCCGACGTCGAGCGGGGCTTCACCTGCGGTGCCGACGACTACATCGTGAAGCCGTTCAGCCCCCGCGAGCTGGCGAGCCGGGTGCGGAGCATCCTGGCCCGGCAAGCACCGTGACCACCCTCGAGCTGCTGCGGTGGGCGACGATCATTGTGGTCGGTGCCAATGTCGGCCTCCTGCTCGTCACCGTCGTGCACCGGGTGGCCTCGCTGCTGTGGCGCCGGAGGCGGGAGCAGGTCCGCTCGGCGCTGCGACCGCTGCTGATCCGGCTGATGGTCGATGGGGTGACGACGCTCCCGCCCCTGACGCGACGACGGATGACGATGCTCGAGGTGATCGCTACCGACTTCCTCGGCAAGGTGCGCGGCGAGGCGCGCCAGGCCCTCGTCACGCTGCTGCGGGAGCGAGGGGCCGACCGCGTCGCCCTCCGTCGGTTGCGCTGGCCCGGGGCCTTCGGCCGCGCCGCCGCCGCGGAGCTGCTCGGCTCGATCGGCACCTTCGACCACGTGGGCCCGCTCGTGGCCCGGCTGGGCGACCGCGACCCGGAGGTGCGCCGGGTGGCGTGCCGCTCCATCGGGCGCATCGGGGACCCGGTGGCCGTGGGACCGATGCTGCGCGCCCTCGATGCGTTGCGGCCCGTGCCGTTCGGGGTCGTGGCGGTGGCCCTGCTCCGCACCGGCCCCCCGGCGACCCCGGCGCTGAGGACGGCCCTGGGCGACGAGTCGGCCTCGGCCCGGGCCATGGCGGCCGAGATGCTGGGTGTGCACGGCGCCGTCGAGGCCACCG
>JBBSNO010000345.1:0-1620 GCA_038232615.1 Actinomycetales bacterium | reverse complement strand
GGTACAGGTCCTCCAGGACATCGAGGACGTCGGACAGTCGCGCGCTCATGCGGGCGACCCTAGGGCGGTCAGGGCAGCGCGAGTTCGCTGCCCTCGGCGACGCCTGCGGCCACCTTGTCGAGCATCTCGTCCGGCGTCAGCCGGAACGCGCCGGCGGCGATGTCGAGCAGCACCGTCCCGAGCGCCACCAGCGAGGCGGTGGTCCCCTCCGGGTCGCGGCGGGCGGTCTCCATCAGCGCCGAGTTCGCGCCCGGCTCGGAGCGGACGTAGGCCTGCACAGCGCGCAGGGTCTGGGCGAAGCGGGCAGGGTCGTGCGCCGGGGCGGTTTCCACGCGGCGGACGGTAGTTGATCAAGCGCGGCGCGGTCAGGCGCGACGCGCCGGAGCGGGCCAGCTTCCCGGCGCCGCGGCGTCAGGAGTTGACGACCTTCTTGCCGGTGAAGCTGAACTCCTCCTGCTCACCGGGGAAGGTCTCGGTGTCATCGCTGTCGTCATCCTCGCCGTTGCTGACCGGCTCGTCCGGGGCGCCGTAGAGGCCGTTGCCGTCGGTGTCGGCGAACAGCCGGGCGATGAGCTGGATCTGCTCGGTCGGCTCCTCGGCCAGCGACACCAGCACCTCGGTCGGCTCGGTGCCGGGCGGGACGATGCCGGTGCCCAGGGTGTTGCGGCCGCCGTCGGCGTAGACCACGACGAAGCCGCCCTCGGTGACGGCGGCCGTGGTGAAGACGGTGGGGCCTTCGCTGGTCTGGTCCTTGACCTCCAGCACCGCGTCCGGGTCCTGCACGGTGTTCGTGCTCGGGAGGGCCTCCGGCTGTGCCGACGCGCCGGCGCCCGCGACGGGCGGCGGGGCCTCGGCGGTGCAGGCGGTCAGGGCTGCGGCGGCGGCGAGGGAGAGCATGGACAGGCGAAGGTGGCGCGTCATCATGGCCTCCAGCGTGCCCGACTCGTCCCCCGGCACGCAAAACACCGATGTGACGGTGGACCCAGACAGACTCGAACTGCCGACCTTCGCCTTGTAAGGGCGCTGCTCTACCAACTGAGCCATGGGTCCTGCGCCGCCCAGGCTAGAGCGTCGCGAGGACCTTGCGGTACTCGTCGAGGTCGCGCGCGTCCGGGATCGCGTTCACGACCGTGTAGGCGACCTTGCCGGCCTTGTCGACGATGAAGGTCCCGCGCAGGGCCAGCCCCGAGCCCTCGTCGAGCACGCCGTACGACCGGGCCACCTCGCCGTGCGGCCAGAAGTCGGCGAGCAGCGGGAAGGTGTACCCTTGCTGCTGCGCCCACGTGGCGTGCACCGGACCGCTGTCGCAGCTGATCGCCAGCGTCTGGACGTCGTCGGAGTCGAAGTCGGTGATCGCGTCGCGGATCCCGCAGAGCTCGCCCTGGCAGACGCCGGTGAACGACAGCGGGTAGAAGACGACGACGACGTTCTTGCGGC
Organism: Actinomycetales bacterium; assembly: GCA_038232615.1. Taxonomy (GTDB): domain Bacteria; phylum Actinomycetota; class Actinomycetes; order Actinomycetales; family DASROP01; genus DASROP01. The sequence continues at coordinate 183 of JBBSNO010000345.1, read as the reverse complement.
CGCGGAAGTCCGACAGTCTCACCCGCTGCCGGTCCTGGTCGTCGAGATCGAAGTCGGGTGCCTCGTCGCCGATCTCGATCGTCATCCAGGGTCTCCTTCGCGGGTCAGGGCAGGATGAGCGGATGCTAGGTCCTGTCGCCGCTGCCGGCCGGTTCGGGCTGGCCGAGCTGGCTCCGTCCGTGC
>JBBSNO010000344.1:0-1639 GCA_038232615.1 Actinomycetales bacterium | reverse complement strand
CTGGAAGGGCACGTACCCGGTGCCGGCCGGTGCGTACGAGTACCAGGCGGCGAGCGACCGGAGCTGGGACGAGAACTACGGGCTCGGCGGCGCGCCGAACGGACCCAACATCCCGTACGAGAGCGACGGCGGTGACGTCTCCTTCTATTACGACCACCGCACGAACTGGGTGCACTCCACCGCCGAGGGTCCGATCGTCACCGTTCCCGGGTCGTTCCAGTCCGAGATGGGCTGCGGGGCCGACTGGTCGCCGGAGTGCATGCGCACGTGGCTGCAGGACCCCGACGCCGACGGCACGTACACGCTCAGCACCACGGAGATCCCGGCCGGGAACCACGAGGCCAAGGTGACCCACGGGCTGTCGTGGGACGAGAACTACGGTGAGGGCGGCGAGCCGAACGGGCCGAACATCGCGTTCTCGGTCCCGGCCGGCTCGACAACGACGTTCTCGTACGTCCTGGAGACGCACGTGCTCACGATTACCACGTCGCAGGGCGGCGTGAGCCCTGACCTCACCGAGTCCCGGGCGATCTGGGTCGAGCCGGGGCTGCTGGCCTGGCCCGCGGACGCAGTGCCGCCGGGCAGCGAGCCGGAATGGATGGACTGGCGGCTGCACTGGTCGGAGTCCGCCGGGCTCGAGGTCGACCAGGAAGCGATCGTCGGCGGGGAGTCGGTGGGGCTCAGCTACGACCCTGCGGGTCTGCCGCCGGAGGTCGTCGCCGCGCACCCGCAGCTGGCCGGCTACCTCGCGCTGCGGCTCGACGAGCGAACGGCCCGGGCGAAGGCGATCTTGCAGAGTCAGCTCGCGGTCGCACAGCACGACGACACCGGCGTGCTGCGCGACGCCACTGGCGTCCAGGTGCCGCTCGTGCTCGACGCCCTCTACCCGTCCGCCGCCGAGCGGGTGATGGGGATGCGGTGGCAGCCGGGTGGACCGCGGTTCAAGCTGTGGGCACCGACGGCGCAGGAGGTCACGCTGCTCGTCTGGTTGGAGGGCGGCGGCGAGGAGCCCCAGCGCGTCGAGACCGCCCGGCGCGGGCCGACCGGCATCTGGCGGGTGCGAGGCGCCGCCGGCTGGCAGGACGCGGAGTACGCGTACGAGGTCCAGGTCTACGCACCGACGACGCAGCAGATCGAGACCAACGTCGTCACCGACCCGTACTCCGTCGCGCTCACCACGAACTCGACCCGATCGGTCGCAGTCAACCTGCGTGACCCGGCGCTCGCGCCGGAGGTCTGGGCGACGACGCCGTCGCCCGAGCTGCCGCAGCCGGAGGACACCACGATCTACGAGCTGCACGTGCGCGACTTCTCGATCAACGACCAGACCGTCCCGGCGGAGCACCGCGGGACCTACCTGGCGTTCGCCGACGACGGCGACGGGCGCGCGCACCTGGAGGGCCTGGCCGAGGCCGGGCTGAACACCGTGCACCTGCTCCCGACGTTCGACATCGCCACGATCGAGGAGGACCGCGCGGAGCAGGCCACGCCGCCGTGCGACCTGGCGTCGTACCCGCCGGACTCGACCGAGCAGCAGGCCTGCGTCATGTCGGTCGCCGGCGAGGACGGCTTCAACTGGGGCTACGACCCGTTCCACTACTTCGCACCGGAGGGGTCGTACGCGACCGAGCACGCGATG
>JBBSNO010000343.1:0-1673 GCA_038232615.1 Actinomycetales bacterium | reverse complement strand
GAGCTGGAGGTCAAGGGCATGACCTGCGGGTCGTGCGCCGCCCGCGTTCAGAAGGCCTTGTCCCGGACGGACGGCGTCGACGCGGTGAACGTCAACTTCGCGACGCGCCGCGCCACCGTGGAAGGGGTGGCGCTCGACCGGTTCCGATGACGACTCCTGCGCCGTGCTCCTGAAACAAGCAGCCGACAGGGTGCAATATACGGACGGGGGTATAGTTTGCTGCCAGCAACGACAGAAGACTTCCCCGCCCAGTCCGGCCGACACCACCGAGGAGGAACAGTAGTGACGACAGACGTGACGATCGACGACCTGGAGCAGGCCCGCGCGCAGGGGGCACAGCTGGTGGACGTGCGCGAGAGCGACGAGTACGCCGAGGCCCACGTGCCCGGGGCGCAACTGATGCCACTGGGGACCGTTCCGGCACGTCTCCACGAACTGCCCAGCGACAGCCCGGTGTACGTCATCTGCGGCAGCGGCGGCAGGAGCGCGCAGGCGGCCGAGGTCCTGAACCGCGCCGGTCTGGACGCCAGTTCCGTTGCCGGCGGCATGACCGCGTGGATCCGCAGCGGCCGGCCGGTGGCAAGCGGCGTGCCCCGCGGCCGGCAGGAGGGCTGACATGCGCGAAACCCTCGAGCGCGACGGCCTGACCGTCACCATCATCGAGACCTTGACCCTGGCCGACCGCAGCTACGTCGTCGACGACGGCCACCAGGCCCTGGTCATCGACCCGCAGCGCGACATCGACCGTGTGCAGGCAGTTCTCGAAAGCCGCGGCGTCACGCTGGCCGCCGTCGCGGAGACCCATGCGCACAACGACTACATCAGTGGGGGGCTGGAGCTCGCCCGTCGCGGCGGCGCCACCTACCTCGTGCCGTGCGAGGCCGAGGTCGCCTACGAACGCACGGAGGTCTGCGACGAGGACGTGCGCACCGTCGGGGCGATGACGGTCCGCACCATCGGGACCCCCGGGCACACGCACCACCACGTCGCGTTCGCCGTCGGGCGGGGCGAGAGCCCCGCGTTCGTCTTCACGGGTGGGTCCATGCTGTTCGGCGCCGTGGGTCGCACCGACCTCGTCGGCCCGGACTCCACGCTGGCCCTCTCCCGGGCGCAGCACCTCTCGGTTCGCCGGCTCGCCCTCGAGCTCCCGGACGGCACCGCAGTGCTGCCCACGCACGGCTTCGGGAGCTTCTGCTCCGCCACGCCGACCTCGGGCACGGCGTCCACGATCGAGCAGCAGCGCCGGGAGAACCCGGCCCTGACCCAGGACGAGGACCAGTTCGTCGCGACGCTGGTTGCCGGCTTCGACGCCTACCCGGCGTACTACGCCCACATGGGCCCGATCAACCTGGCCGGACCCGCACCGGTCGACCTGTCCCCGGTCGACGAGGCCGACCCGGCAGAGCTGCGCCGGCGCATCGAGGCAGGCGAGTGGGTGGTGGACCTGCGCACCCGCACCGCGTTCGCTCGTGGCCACCTGCCGGGCACGTACAACTTCGACGCGACCGGGGACGTGGTGACCTACCTCGGCTGGCTCATCCCCTGGGAAACTCCCCTGACGCTCATCGGCGCCAGCCCGGAGCAGGGCGCCGAGGTCCAGCGCGAGCTCGTCCGTATCGGCATCGACCGGCCCGCGGCGCAGGCCACCGCGCCCGTCGAGCAGCTGGCTGCCG
>JBBSNO010000342.1:0-1715 GCA_038232615.1 Actinomycetales bacterium | reverse complement strand
GGGGTGCTCATCATCGTGCCGGGCATCGCAGTGTTCGTGTGGAACGTGATCCGCAGCTACCGCCGGGGCGAGGAGGCCGGCGCCACCCCCTGGGGCGGCGACAGCCTCGAATGGGCCGTGCCCTCACCGCCCGCGGAGCACGGCTGGTCGGTGCTTCCCATCGTGCGCAGCCGCCACCCTCTGTGGGACCAAGACGAGCTGCACACAGGCGACGAGGGTCTCGAGCGCTTCGTCCACGCGTTGTCCCAGTGGCCACTGCGGTGGCGGGCCGCGGTGATCGTCGGGACGGCCGACGGGCGACCGCAGGAGGTCTTCCGGGTCTCCAACCCGTCGATCTGGCCGCTGGTCGCCGCGTGCGGGGTGGTGCTCATCTTCCTGTCCGAGCTGGTGAAGCTGCGGTGGGGGGCAGCCGTCGGCGCGCTGGTGATCGTCGGCGCGGTGATCCGATGGAACTGGCCGCAGGAGCCACCGATGAGCGTCGAGGAAGAGGAAGCCTTCGAGCACGAGCACCACGTGGCGGTCAACGCCGGCGGCAGCGTCGTCGTCGCGACGTGGGGAACGGCGCTGGCGATGCTCTTCGTCGGCATCGCGTTCGCGAGCCTCCTGCTGAGCTACTTCTACCTGCGGCTGGAGAACCCGCTGTGGCCGCCCGCGGGCATCACCGAGCCGAGCCTGGGGCGGGCCTTGTTGGCCGCGGCGCTGATGGTGGTCAGCGGCGCTGCGGTGCGCATGGCGCTGCGGCGCGTGGGCGCCGGCGACCAGCGCGGCTTCGTCGGCGGACTGGTCGCGGCGCTCGCCCTGGCCGCCGGCGGCGCGGTCGTGCAGTGGCTCGACATCGCCGGGATGGGCTTCGGCGGGACGACCCACGCCTACGGGTCGATCTTCTTCACCCTTACCGGCTTCGTGTCCGTGGTCGCGGTGGGGGCGATGATCATGCTGGCGATGACCGTGTACTGGGCCGTCCGGGGCCTGTACACGGATCGCCGCCACGCGGCCATCGCCAACGTCGCGAGGTTCTGGACCGCGATGGTGGTGGTGTGGGTCGTCGGCTTCGGCACGCTCTACCTGGGTCCGCACCTCACGTGAGCCGCCGCGACGCCCCCGCGGACGGTCCCTCGCGCGGGGACGGTTCGAGAACGGCGGGAGAAGGCACGCCGTTCGCCGTGGACGTCTCCCGGGACCGCCGGGCGCGGACGACCATCGCCATGTTCGTCGCGGGACCGGTGATCTGGTCCGTTCACTTCATGCTCGTCTACCTCGTCGTCGAGGCAGGGTGCACCGGCGACGGCCCCGGACTTCGGCTGTTCGACCCGCCGGCGCCGACCGTCGTGACGCTGGGCGCGACCGCCGTGGCGGCGGTCGCCTGCCTGGGGTCCGCCGCGTGGAGCTACCGGCGCTGGCGTGCGCGGGACCACGAGCCGGCAGCGGACGAGGCCGACGAGCTCGCCGGCGATCTCGAGACCCACGACCGTGGCGGGTCGCTGGCGTTCGCCGGCTTCCTGATGTCGCTGCTCGGGTTGGTGACGGTCCTGTTCGTCGGTCTGCCGGCCCTCGTCCTGCCGGCGTGCTGACCGTGATCGTGGCGCACGCAGGCCGGCCGCCGGCACCCCACGACCTGTGGGGCGCGTGGAACCTCGACCCGCTGCTCCTCGTCGGCTTCGTCGTCGCGGTCTGGGCCTACCGTCGTGGCCAGACGGGTGGCGGGCGGCGTGCGG
>JBBSNO010000341.1:0-1785 GCA_038232615.1 Actinomycetales bacterium | reverse complement strand
GTGACGACCTGCAGCACCCCCTCGGGAAGGCCCGCCTCGAGCGCGAGCTCCGCGAGGCGCATCGCTGTCAACGGCGTCACCTCTGCCGGCTTCAGGACGACGGTGTTGCCGGCGGCCAGCGCGGGCGCCAGGCCCCACCCCGCGATCGGCATCGGGAAGTTCCAGGGGACGATGATGCCGACGACCCCGAGCGGCTCCTTGAACGTCACGTCGATGCCGCGCGTGACGGGGATCTGCTGGCCCGTCAGTCGTTCGGGCGCCGCCGCGTAGTAGTGCAGGACGTCGCGGACGTTGCCGGCCTCCCAGCGCGCGTTGCCGATGGTGTGCCCAGCGTTGCTGACCTCGAGGCGTGCGAGCTCCTCGACGTGGGAGTCGACCGTCTCGGCGAACCGGCGCAGCAGGCGCCCACGGTCGACCGGGGCGACCGAGCGCCACGCGGGCAGCGCGACGGCGGCCCGGGTGATGGCCTCGTCCGTCTCCTCGGCCGACGCCGACGGCACCCTGCGCACCACCAGCTCCGTCGCCGGGTCGATCACGTCGCTCATGCCGCCTGCACTCACCGTGCCTCCTCGGTCGGGGGACGGCGGACGCCCGCGACACGACCGCGTGCGGCCGACACCAGGGACTCGAACAGCCGCAGGTCGTCGACGTCCAGTTCCGGGTGCCACTGCACGCCGATCGCGTACCCGGGCCCGTCCAGCTCGACGGCCTCCACCGTCCCGTCGTCCGCCCATGCGGTGGCGCGCAGCCCAGCGCCCAGCGCGTCCATCGACTGGTGGTGGTAGCACGGCACCTCGACCTCGGTGCCGACGACCCCGGCCAGAGCGCTGGTGGGGTCGACGGTGACGTGCACGCGCCCGTGCTGTGCCGGTGCCGGTCGGTGGCGGTCGTGGCCGACCACGTCCGGCAGGTGCTGGTGCAGCGTGCCCCCGACCGCCACGTTGAGCACCTGGGTGCCACGGCAGACACCCAGCAGGGGCGTCCCTGCCTCGATAGCCGCAGCGAGCAGGGCCAGCTCCCAGGCGTCGCGGTCACGGCGCGGCTCGTCGGTGCCCGTGCGCGGCGCCGACCCGTAGGCGGCCGGGTCGACGTCCGCCCCGCCGGCGACGACCAGGCCGTCGACCCCACCCAGGGCCTCGACGGCACCGTCCGGCAGCGGGGGCAGCAGCACGGGGACCCCCCCGGCGCGGTGCACCGCCGCGACGTACAGGTGGGGCAGCAGCACTGCGGGCTGGTCCCACGCGCCCCAGCGCGCCTGCTCCAGGTAGGTGGTGATGCCGATCCGCGGGCGGGGGACGTCCTCGACGGTCGTCGGTGCGGCCGGCTCCGTCGACCTAGAGACGCTCGAAGCCACGGACACGCTCCCAGTCGGTGACCGTCGCGTCGAACGCGGTCAGCTCGACCCGGCCCGCGTTCACGTAGTGGTCGACCACGTCGTCGCCGAACGCCCGGCGCGCGACCGCGCTGCCGGCGAGCAGGTCCACGGCGTCGCGCAGGGTGGTCGGCACGTGCGGCTTGTCGGAGGTGTAGGCGTTGCCCTCGAAGACGGGCTCCAGCGTCAGCTCGTTCTCGATGCCGTGCAGGCCGGCGGCAACGAGCGCGGCGACGGCGAGGTAGGGGTTGACGTCGCCGCCCGGGACGCGGTTCTCCATCCGCAGCGACTCCCCGTGGCCGACGACCCTCAAGGCGCACGTGCGGTTGTCGCGGCCCCAGGCGATGGCCGTCGGTGCGAAGCTGCCTTCGACGAAACGCTTGTAGGAGTTGACGTTGGGGGCGAAGAAGTAG
>JBBSNO010000340.1:0-1791 GCA_038232615.1 Actinomycetales bacterium | reverse complement strand
GCGCTACGCCGACGCGCCGGCCGCCATCCGCTTCCTGACCGACGCCTTCGGCTTCATCGAGGTCCTCGTCGTGCCCGGCGGGGCCGAAGGCGTCATCGCCCACGCCGAGCTGGGATGGCCGCAGGGTGGCGGCGTGATGCTGGGCTCGCGTGACGAGCGCGCCCCCACGCACCTGGCGTCCGGCGGCGCCTCGATCCATGCGGCGACCGACGAGCCCGACGCCCTGTTCGACCGGGCCGTGGCCGCCGGCGCCGACGTCGTGCAGGGCCTGCTCGACGAGCGTCACGGCCGCGGCTTCACCGTCCGCGACCCCGAGGGCAACCTCTGGACCTTCGGCACCTACCGCGGCGCGTCCGCGGGCGCGCGGCAGCCCACGGCCGGGATCCGCCGGGCCATGCCGCACATCGTCTCGGAGCGGTTCGACGACAGCCGCGAGTTCTACACCGGGTTCCTCGGGTTCACCGAGGCCATGGACATGGGCCGGATCGTCACGTTCGCGTCGCCGACCAACCCGACCGCACAGCTCAGCATCGTGGCCCACGACGACTCTTCGCAGATGCGGCCGACCATCACCGTCGAGGTCGGCGACGTCGACGCCGTCCACGCCGACGCCGTGCGCCGCGGCCTGCGGATCGTCTCCCCGCTGTCAGACGAGCCGTGGGGCGTGCGCCGGTTCTTCGTCGTCGACCCCGACGGCGTTGTGATCAACGTCATGAGCCACCGGTGAGGACCGCCGTCCGCCCCCGCGCGGAACGTTCCCACCCGAGATACGCTAAACCGTATGAAGCGGGAGAGGGTACGGCGGGTTCAGACAGCCGAGGCACCGTTCGAAAGGGTCATCGCCGCTGCGGCCAGGCTGCAGTCGCTCGTCCCCGACGCGGTCCTGGTGGGCGGGACCGCCTCGGCGCTGTACGCCCGGCACCGCGTGTCGTTCGACGACGACCACGTCCTGGCAGATCTGGCCCACCGCTTCGACGACGTCCTGGCGACCCTCGAGGCCAGCGACGGGTGGGTGACCGAGCGGGTGCGGCCGGGCAGAGTCATCCTGGGCAACCTGGACGGAGTCGAGACCGGCGTGCTGCAGCTGCGGCGATCCCGACCCCTCGAGGTGGTGGAGATGCCCGTGGGCGGCCACACGTTGCGCGTGCCGTCCGACGCCGAGATGGTGCGCGTGAAGGCGTGGATGGTGGTCTGGCGCAACGCCACGCGGGACTTCCTGGACGTCGTGGCGCTGACGCGGCACGTCGGGCAACCCGTCGCCGGTGCGACGTTGGCGCGTATGGACGACTACTACGCCGACCAGCGCGAGGGCGGTCGCGGGATCACCACCCAGCTGGTCCGCGCGCTGGCCGACCCACGGCCGTACGACCTGGATCGCGTCGACCTGGCGGCCTATCGCCAGCTGGTCGAGCCGTGGCGGGACTGGGACGCCGTCCGTGCCGCGGCCACCGACTTGTCCACCGCCATCCTGGACTCCGTCGCCGGGGAGGACGGGAGGCCGTGACGGCGACCTTCCGGCACCTCGACTACGGCCCGAGCGCCGACGTGCGGGACCTCGGGGCGGCCGGAGTGGTCGCGCTCCTCGACGGTGGCGACGTCGATGACTGGCGGCCCCTGCTGGCGGAGCTGCGGCGGGACCCGTGGGGACCCGTAGCGGCGCGGGTGGAACGAGTCGCCGATCATCTGGAGACGTACGGCACGGGCGCCCTCATGCACGTCTGGCTGGAGCGCTGTCGTCGGCTCCCGGCCTAGCCTGCCCGGGCACCGGCCGGCGTGGCGCAACTGGTAGCG
>JBBSNO010000339.1:0-1792 GCA_038232615.1 Actinomycetales bacterium | reverse complement strand
GGCCGAGGAGGGCCCGGCCGTCGCCGACCTGGTGACGACGCTGACCGACGAGCTCGAGCCGCTCGTGGTGTACGCGTGGCGCCGCCACCTCGCGTCGGCCCTCGAACGCTTCGTCACCGAGCGCAGTCCGCAGCCGGAGGCACGCCAGATGGTGCGGTCCGTGGGGTTCGCGGACCTGGTGTCGTTCACCCGCGTGGTCCGGCGGCTCAGCGAGCGCGAGCTGGCGGCGCTGGTCCAGCACTTCGAGGCCGTCACCTCGGACATCGTTGCCTCGCACGGCGGACGCGTCATCAAGACCGTTGGCGACGAGGTCCTGTTCGTGGCGCAGCGGGTGCCCGCGGGCGCGGCGATCGCGCTCGACATCGCGGCCGAGATGACCTCCGACGCCGTCCTGCCCGAGGTCCGCGTCGGCCTGGCGACCGGGACCGTGGTCGCCCGCCTCGGCGACGTGTTCGGTACCACCGTGAACCGCGCCAGCCGGCTGACCTCCGTCGCCATGCCGGGGGCGGTGCTGGTGGACGACGCGACCGCCTCGGCGCTGGGGGTGACGTCGGGGTTCAGCTGCGAGCCGTTGCGTCGCCGGTCGCTGCGAGGGCTCGGCACGGTGTCGCCCTGGTTGCTGAGCCGTCGCAGCGGCCGTGGTGGATAGCCTGCGCCGATGACCACCGGACCCCGCGCCCCCCTGCGTCTCCAGCGTCACGACGGCGGCGTGGCCGAGCTGGTGCTCGACCGGCCGGACACCCTGAACGCCGTCTCCACCGACATGGCGCGGGCACTGGTTGCGGCGACCCGTGAGCTGGCCGACGACCCAACGGTGCGGGCCGTCGTCGTCAGCTCGAGCTCGGCGCGGGCCTTCTGCGTCGGCGCAGACCTCAAGGAGCGCAACACGTTCACGGACGACGACCTGCGGCGGCAGCGGGAGGTCACGCGCCGCGCGTACGGCGGTGTGCTGGCCCTGCCGATGCCGGTCGTGGCGGCCGTCGAGGGCTACGCGCTCGGCGGGGGCCTCGAGATCGCCCTGTCGTGCGACATCGTCGTGGCCGACGGGACCGCCGTCCTCGGGCTGCCCGAGGTGTCGGTCGGCGTCATCCCCGGCGGGGGCGGCACCCAGCTGCTGACGCGCCGCATCGGCTGGTCACGGGCCGCCGACCTGGTGTTCACCGCACGCCGCCTCGACGTCGCCGAGGCCTACCGCCTGGGCGTCGTCGACCGTGCGGTGGACGACGGCACCGCACGGGCGACCGCCCTCGACCTGGCGAGCACCATCGCGCGGCACTCACCGGTCGGGCAGCGCAGCGCGAAGAAGGCGATGCGGCTCGGCCTGGACGTCGACCTGGCGTCGGGGCTGGAGATCGAGGACGCGTGCTGGCGGACCACCGCCTTCTCGCCCGACCGGGCCGAGGGCGTGCGGGCCTTCGCCGAGAAGCGCGCCCCCGACTGGCCCGGTATGTGATGTAGCGTTACATCATGCTGCGGACCCAGATCTCGCTGACGGAGCAGGAGCGCCGGGTGCTCGACGAGGTCTCGGCCCGGACCGGCCGCTCCATCGCCGCCCTGATCAGGGACGCGGTCGACTCGGTGTACGGCGACGAGCGCTCCGTCGAGGACGACCTCGCGACCATGCGTGCCGCCGCGGGGGCGTGGGGACCCCGCGCGCCGTCCGGTGCTGACTGGGTGGGCCAGGTCAGGTCGGGACGACGCCTCAAGGACGTCCGGTGAGGGTGCTCGTCGACACCTCGGTGCTGATCGACTACCTGCGGGGCCATCACGGAGCCACCGAGCTGCTGGAGCG
>JBBSNO010000338.1:0-1804 GCA_038232615.1 Actinomycetales bacterium | reverse complement strand
GGCCCTTCCGTGCCCGTGGTGCGGCCGTGACGTCGTCGTGCGCGTGTCGGACTGCGGCCCGTGACCGAGCGGCTGGGGCTGGGGCGCGCGCCATAGGCGCCGCTAGAAACCGAACAGAAGCGCCGTTACGCGCGCGGACTCAGGCCGCGACTATCGGTGCGACCGCTCATGCCGATGTGCGGGCATCCGGTGCGTGCTGCGAGCGAGGTCCGTGGAGCACCCGGCGTCCACAGCTCAGAACGTCCGGGGCACGCGACCCGCCCGGCAGCCGGTCGCAGACATCTCCCGCGTCGCAGGCACACGCCCGCCCTACGTCGCAGCAGGTCGGGGGTCTTGTTCGGAGCCTGGTGTCACCTGGCCTGCCTTCAGCCGCGAGACGGTCCGACGTCGGCCCCTGCCACGGTGCGTCGGCGCTTGCCGTGTTGACCGTGCCAGTCGAGCACGAGTAGGGCTGCGTCGTCGGCGAGCACTCCGCCGCTTGCCGCGATGACCAGGTCCGCGAGGGCGCGGATGGCTTCGCGCGGGTGTAGCTGCCGGGTCTGGTGGATGTGATCCTCCAGGTCGACGTTGGCCGCAGCCCGCTCCAGCATCCCGTCCGTCACCACGACGATGCGGTCGTCCACCGCCAGGGGCACCGTGGTGCTGCGATAGGTGGTACCGGGGAACAGCCCGAGCGGCAGGTCCGCCGGCAGGTCCAGCGCGGTGACCTGGCCGTCGCGGGCCAGGTACGGCGCGGTGTGGCCTGCGTTGACGAGGTCGAGCTCGGCGGTCCGCAGGTCGAGCCGACCGAGCAACGCGGTAGCGAAGTGCTCCCCCTCAGGGCCGCCGCCGTTTGCCAGCAGCGCGTCGTTGGTGGTCGTGGCCTGTTCGAGCAGGGTCGCCCCGTGCCGGCGGGTGTTGCGCAGGCTGCCGACACACAGCGTCGCCGTCAGGGCGCTGTCGACCCCGTGCCCGACGGCGTCCGTCACGGACAAGTGCAGCTGGTCGCGTCCCAGGCTGTAGTCGAACGTGTCGCCGCCGATCGTGTCGGCCGGCTCGAGCCAGGACGCGAGGGTGAATGAGCCTGCCTCGCAGGTGTACGCCGCCGGCAGCAGCCGCCGCTGGATCTCGGCCGAGAGGCTGAACGGGGTGCTGCGCTGACCCCATTCGTACAGGTCGGTGTGCCGCCGGCTGGCGATGACCACGTAGCCCAGGACGTGGGCGGTCCGTCGCACCTCGGAGACGACGGCCGGAGACGGCTCGTCCGGGAGGTCGAGCTCCAGCAGCCCTAGGGCTTCCCCCCGTTCGGTGATCGGTGCGAGCACCGTCCACGACGCCCCGAGGTCGGGCGGCAGGACCTGCACCTGCTGCGTGCGCAGTGCCTGCTCGGCCGGTCCGCCGTCGAACGGCAGCACGGTGCCGCGCTCCTCGTCATCCCGCCGAACACCGGGCTCCTGGGCGTCCTGCAAAGCGGCGTGCGCCAGTCGGACCAGCGCGCGGCCGGAAAGGTCGGCGATCAGGAAGGACACCGACGTCGCGCCGAGCGCCCGCCCTAGCTCGCGAGTGACAGCTTCGACCGCCTGAACGGGGCTGGCGTCTTCGGCGGCGTCGAGCAGCCGGCGCAGCGGGCGGTCGGGTTCGGCCGGCTGCGTCACGAGGGAAGGCTCCGGGGGGACGCGAGAGGTCTCCACCATCGCTCCTCCGTTGGTCGCTGCGGACACGTGCAGCAGCAACGCCGTCGTCCTGCGGGACAGCGCGCTCGTCGAGGGCGGCGTCGGGAGGCCGCCGATGGGACGCTGAGTCCGTGCGCCCCGACGTCGACGAG
>JBBSNO010000337.1:0-1844 GCA_038232615.1 Actinomycetales bacterium | reverse complement strand
TCTTCGTCAGCTGTCGGTAGGGGCGCGAGGGCCGGACGCGCGCCCCCTTGTCGCGCGACACGCCGGGCGTGCCGCTCGACAGCGTGCCGCTGAACCGGGTGCGGGGGCCAGAGGGTGCCGCTGAACGGCTGGAGGTCAGCGCGGCCCGTGCCATCGCGCGAGGCGTCCGTGCTCCGCGACGGCACGGATCCTCTTCTCGGCCGCGTCGCGGCAGGTGGAGTCGGCCACGACGAGGAAGCGGTCGCCGACACGGAAGGTCGTGTGCTGGTCGGGCACCATGCTGGTGTCGTCCCGGACGACCAGGGTGACGACCGCCCCGGCGGGCAGGCGCAGCTCGGCGACCGTGATGCCCTTCAGCCGGGACCCTGCGGTGACCGTCGCCTGCAGCAGGTCGGCGCGCATGTCCTCCAGGGGAGCGGACTCGACGGCGACGTCGATCGACCTCGACGAGTCCTCGACGCCGAGCCGGCGCGCGAGGAGGGGCAGGGTCGGTGCCTGCACGAGGGTGTAGACGACGACGAGCACGAAGACGATGTCGAAGATGTCCTCGGCGCCGGCGACACCGGCGCTGGCCGGGATGGTCGTCAGCACGATTGGGACCGCCCCCCGCAGGCCGGCCCACGACAGGAAGGTCTGCTCGCGCCAGCTGAAGCGGAAGGCGATCGCGCACACGACCACGGACAGCGGCCGCGCGAGGAACGTCAGCAGGAAACCGACGACCAGCGCCGGGACGATCGCTGCGGGCAGCCGGGAGGGTGCGGCGAGCAGCCCGAGCAGGACGAAGAGCCCCATCTGTGCCAGCAGCGCGACGCCGTCCGCGAAGCCGATCACCGCCCGGCGGTGCGGCAGTGCGGCGTTGCCCAGCCACAGGGCCGCGACGTACACGGCGATGAACCCGCTCGCACCGACGACTCCCGCCGCGGCGTAGGCCAGCACGGCCAGGGCGAGCGTGGCCAGGGGGTACAGGCCCGCCGACGGCAGCGCGGTGCGGCCCAGCAGCCACTGGCCGCCGCGCCCGATCGCGAGCCCGATGGCAGCCCCCGCCACCAGCTGGAACAGGATCTGCGCGCCAGAGACCCACGGGTTCGCCTGTGCCCAGGCGTCGGAGACCAGCAGCGCCACCAAGATCACGACGGGGGCGTCGTTCAGGCCCGACTCGGCCTCGAGAGCCGAGACGAGCCGGGGTCGCAGCGGCAGGTTGCGCAGCACCGAGAACACCGCCGCGGCATCGGTCGAGGACACGACCGCGCCCAGAAGGAGCGCGGTGCGCCAGTCGACGCCGATGAGCAGGTGCGCGCCGACGGCGACGACACCCACCGACACCGCGACACCGACGGTGGCCAGGGCGAGCGCGAAGGGCAGCACCGGACGGATCGTCGACCACCGGGTGGACAGGCCACCTTCGGCCAGGATCAGTGCGAGCGCGAGCAGCCCGAGGGTCTGGGTCACCTCCACGTCGTCGAACTCCAGCCCGAGCCCCGCCTCACCGATCACCAGGCCGAGACCGAGGTACAGCAGCAGGCTGGGCAGGCCGGCGCTGGCCGCCAGCCGCACGGCGAGGACGGCGACCAGGACGACGAGTGCGACGGCGGCCAGCGCGACGTTCAGTCGCGCGGGGTCGTCGAGCACGCTCACTGCGGCTCCTCGGGGTTCGGCTCTGGGCGGGTCGGGCGCGGGCAGTGCACGGGTTCGTCACCCGTGGTCGTCCGGCGCAGACGTGCTCAGGGCCGAGGGGGAGCCCGGGAGGTCGCAGCACGCGGCTCGTCGACCACGGTCGGAGCCGGCGGCCGCGCGGGACGGCGGGCGGCGCCGGGCGCGGCCGCCGCGGGCGCCGGGGCGGCGGG
>JBBSNO010000336.1:0-1879 GCA_038232615.1 Actinomycetales bacterium | reverse complement strand
GTCCCGTCGCACCACCCGCTGTCCGCGCCCATCGACGCCGCCCTGACCCGACGCGTGCTGCGCGGCGCATCCCGCGTGCTGCACCTGACCCAAGAGGAGGCTGCGGGCCTGGAGGCCGTGGCGCGCGGACCGCTTCCTCTCGAGCAGCTGGGCAACGGCGTGCCGGTGCCGGCGACGAGCCCTCCCCTGCCGGACCGACCGGAGGTCCTCTACTGCGCCCGTCTGCAGGAGCGCAAGCGGCCGGTGCTGTTCGCCCGCACCGCCCAGCGCCTGCTCGCCGAGGGCTCGGGAGCGCGCTTCGCGCTCGTGGGTCCGGACGAGGGCGAGGGTGCGGCCGTCGCACGCGTCGTGGCCGAGGTGGCAGACCACGACCGGCTGCGCTGGGAGGGACCCCTGGCGCCCGACCAGACGCTGGACCGGATGCGGCAGGCAAGCCTGCTCGTACTGCCGTCGGTGAACGAGCCGTATCCGATGTCGGTCCTGGAGGCTCTGTCGGTGGGCCGACCGGTCGTCGTCACCGCATCCTGTGGACTCGCCCCGGCCGTCCGCAACCTCGGTGTCGGCATCGTCGTCGACGAGGAGCCCGAGAGCCTTGTCCGTGCCGTGCGCCGCCTACTCGACCGGCCCGACGAGCTGCAGAGGATGGCCGACCGTGCACGGCCAGCCGCCGAGCGGGCCTTCAGCATGACGGCGATCGGCGAGACCCTGGAGCAGGTCTATGCCGACGCCGTCGGCGGTCGCGGTCGGTCTTCCACGTGACCCGCTGGCGCGTCGCCGTCGCCGTCGCCGTCGCCGTGGCTGCGGCGCTCAGTCTGCTGGCGGCGCTCGTCGGAAGCGGGCGGACCCCACCGCCCATAGACGTCGGCGACCGGGCCATTCGGCCGGCGCTGGCCTTCGACCTCCCACCCAAGGCCGTCCTGCGGGCCTCGCCGCGCAAGGCGTTCGCGCACTACATCCCGACGTTCCCGCTCTCCTTCGACAACCTTCCCCCAGAGCAGGACTACTACGCCACGGCCTACCTGACGCCGGAGGGCGAGAACGGCAAGCATGCCGCGTACGGCGGCTATCTGCGCGACCGTCCCGTGGGCCGACCGCCGCGCATGACCCCGGACTGGCGCGTGCAAGACCTTCGCCAAGAGGTGCGTCAGGCCTCGGCCGCCGGCTTGGACGGCTTCACGCTGGACCTGCTCCAGCTGGGTGACCGCGGCGGACCCTGGTGGGACAACAGCCTGCGCATGCTCGAGGCCGCCGAGCAGGAGGACCCGGGCTTCCGGATCGTCCTCATGCCCGACATGGCCGCGCTGCGGGACGTCGACGCCTCCGTGCTGGCCACCTGGATCGCGCATCTGGCCGCCTCGCCGGCGGCGTACCGCCTTGGTGACGGCCGGCTGCTCGTCTCCCCCTTCTTCGCCGAGGCCAGGCCGGTCGGCTTCTGGACCGACTTCCTGGCCGCCATGCAGCAGCGCCACGGATTGTCTGTCGCGCTCCTGCCCGTCTTCCTGGACCTTCCCTCCTCCGCGGCGGCCTTTGAGCAGGTGTCCTGGGGGATGTCCGAGTGGGGGGCCCGCAGCCCGGCCGCGAACGACCCCCGGACCGGCGGACTGCGCTCACCGCTCGGACGCGCGCAGTCCGTCCGAGCTCTCGGCCAGGCGTGGATGCAGCCGGTGTCGGTACAGGACCAGCGTCCGCGCGAGGGCGTCTTCGACGAGGCGGTCGCAACCGAGAACCTACGCAGCACCTGGCAGCTCGCGCTGGACAGCGGGGCAGAACTGGTGCAGGTTGCGACCTGGAACGACTACGCCGAGAGTTCGGCCGTCGCACCGTCGGCGCGACACGGTTGGTCTTTCCTGGACCTCTCTTCATGGTATCTGACCATGTG
>JBBSNO010000335.1:0-1927 GCA_038232615.1 Actinomycetales bacterium | reverse complement strand
GTTGACCACTGGCAGCGCGCCCAGGGACAGCAACGTGTCGAAGGTGCGGTACGCGTTGCGGTAGTGACCGCGACGGACCACGTCGTCGAGGGTCAGCAGCACCTGCCCGGTGACCAACCCGTGCCGCGCGAACCGGTCGGCGTAGCGGCGCACCAGCAGGCCCTGCCCGACGCTCGCTGCGGCCTGCTGGGAGGCGAGGTCCCGGGGGCGCCGGGTCAGCCCGAGCGGGGCCAGCCCCGCCGCGATCGCACCCGAGCTGACCAGCACCACCTCGTCGCCGGCGCTGCGCACGCCGGCGAGCACGTCGACCAGGGCGTCCAGGCGTGGGGGGTCGAGGCCGCCGGACGTGGTCGTCAACGACGACGACCCGACCTTGACGACCACCCGGCGGGCACCGCGCCGGGCCGCTGGACTCATCCGGCGTGCTCCACCGTGACCCGCACCTTGAGGCCGTCCCCCACCACCGCGTCGACGCAGCCCTCCGCCGGCACGGTGCCGAGCTCGACAACCGTGGCCAGGGTCTCGTCCTTGATGAGGTCGCGGTGCGTCTCGGCGGCGTCGGTCACGTCGTCGCCGCCGTCGATGCCGAGCCGGATCCGGTCCGTGACCGCAAGCCCGGCGTCGCGCCGGGCGAGCTGCACGACCCGGACCAGGTCGCGTGCCACCCCCTCGGCCGCGAGCTCGGCGGTGACCTCGGTGTCGAGCACGACGAAACCCCCCGCGGCCAGGCCGCTGGATGCCCGCCCGCCGTCCCCGGCCGCCGCCCCACCCGAGCCGCCTTCGATCACGGTCTCCAGCGCGTACTCACCCTCGAGAAGACCGACACCGCCGGCCGTCAGCGCCCCGTCGGCAGCCACCGACCAGTCGCCGGACTTGGCCGCGCCGATCACCTGCTGCACCTGCTTGCCCAGCCTGGGCCCGGCCGCCCGCGGGTTGACGATCAGCCGGCGGGTCACCGCGACGCCCGCCTCGTCGGGAGTGCCGAGGTCGACGTGGCGCACGTTGACCTCGGCGGCCACCAGGTCGGCGTACGGTGCGAGGGCACCCGCGTCGGCGGTGGCGACGGTCAACCGCTGCAGCGGCTGCCGCACCCGCAGGCCCCGGGCCTTGCGCAGCCCGAGCACCGTCGAGCACACGTCGCGGACGGAGTCCATCGCGGCGACCAGGTCAGGGTTTGCCGGTAGCTCGTCGGCCGCACCTGCAGCCACCACCGGCCAGTCGGCCAGGTGCACGCTGCGCTGGCCGGTGAGCCCTCGGAAAACGGCCTCGGACGTCAGCGGCAGGAGGGGTGCGGTGACCCGGGCCAGCACGTGCAGCGCGGTCCACAGCGTGTCGAAGGCCGCCGCGTCACCGGCCCAGAACCGCTCACGGGAGCGGCGGACGTACCAGTTGGTGAGCATCTCCAGATGTGCGCGCACGGACTGGCAGGCGGCGGCCACGTCGAAGCGGTCCATCTGCTCGGTGACATCGACCACGAGGTCGTGCGTCTTGGCAAGCACGTAGCCGTCGAGCACGTGGTCGGGGTCGCTCCGCCAGCGCGCGTCGTACCCCTCGACGCCGGCGTAGAGCGAGAAGAAGTACCACGCGTTCCACAGCGGGATCAGCACCTGGCGCACACCCTCACGGATGCCCTGCTCGGTCACCACGAGCTCGCCGCCGCGCATCACCGGGGAGCTCATGAGGAACCAGCGCATCGCGTCGGAGCCGTCCCGGTCGAAGACCTCGGTGACGACTGGGTAGTTGCGCAGGCTCTTGCTCATCTTGCGCCCGTCGGAGCCCAGCAGCGTGCCGTGCACGACGCACGACTTGAACGCCGGCCGGTCGAACAGCGCGGTCGCGAGCACATGCATCGTGTAGAACCAGCCGCGCGTCTGAGGGGTGTACTCGACGATGAAGTCACCGGGGTAGTGGTGCTCGAACCACTCCG
>JBBSNO010000334.1:0-1932 GCA_038232615.1 Actinomycetales bacterium | reverse complement strand
GGTGACGTCCTCGGCCTCCCAGCCGAGCTCCTGGAGCCCCGCCATCAGCGTCTCGGTGGCGATGTCGGCGCGCGGCAGGAACACCCGGTTGATGGGGTCCAGCACCTCGTCGAACGGCGGCCAGTCCTCCAGCAGCCCCCGGCCGGACTGCTCGCCGGATGGGACCAGGTCGGGACGGATGCCCCAGGTGCGGATCGCGTCGGCAGTGGACTCGCCGACCGCTGCCACCTTGAGGCCAGAGAACGCGCGGGCGTCCAGGCCGTACTCGTCGAACTTCTCGCGCACCGCCCGGACGGCGTTGACCGACGTGAACGCGACCCACTCGTAGCGGCCCTCGACCAGTCCGCGCACGGCCTTGTCCATCTGCTGGGGGTTGCGCGGTGGCTCGACGGAGATGGTGGGCACCTCCTCGGCGATGGCGCCGTGCCCGTGCAGCTGCTCGGCCAACGCACCGGCCTGCTCCTTGGTGCGCGGCACCAGCACCCGCCAGCCGAACAGCGGCTTGGTCTCGTACCAGCTGAGCTCCCCGCGCAGCTCCACGTTGGCGCCGATCACGACGACCGCGTCGCCGGTCGGCCGATCCTCCTCAGGTGTCTCCTCGTCGAGCGCCGTGGCCAGATCGGCGCCGACCCTCTGGAGGGTGCTGACCGTCGTCACCTGCGCGGTCGTGGTGCCACCGCGAGTGACCGACACCGCCGTGTCGGCGGGCCGACCGGCCGAAACCAGGGCGGCGGTCGCGGCGGTGGTGGTGGCGACGAGGTCGGTGCCGTCGGGCACCAGCAGCACCAGCGTCGCGTCGCCGGCGTAGGCCGACCAGTCGACCCGGCGAGCGTCCGTGACGCGGACCACGGCGAACAGCTCGTGGCCGCGCGTGGTCAGCGGGACGCCGGCGTAGGCGGGGACGGCCAGCGCCGCCGGAACCCCTGGGACGTCCTCGACCTCGAGGCCGGCCTTGCGGCAGGCCTGCGCCTCCTCGGGGCCGGTGCCGTGGGTCAGCACGTCGCCCGCGAGCAGGCGTACGACGTGGGCACCGCCACGTGCGTGCTTGACCACGAGCCGCCCCCGGGCGGCGTGGGTGAGCGGCGAGCCGACGTCGTTGTGCCCACCGTTGACGACGACGGGCTCATCGGCGACGACGACGACGCCGGGGGCGCCGGTGCGACCCGAGTCGACGAGGCCGAAGTGTTCGGGGGCCTCGGTGATCACGTCGTCTGCGCTGCGGATCAGGTCGACGGCGCGCATCGTCAGCAGCCCGGGGTCGCCGGGACCGGTGCCGACGAACGAGACGCAGCCGGGTCGGTCGGCCGGGCGAGCCTGGCGCGCGGAGGTAGCAGTCGTACGGGTGGTCGCAGTGCTGTTCACGGAAACCTTCTTCGCGGGGCTCGGTGGAGATGGGGACGAGGCAGGTGTCACGGCTCGGCCTCCGCCCTGGTGCCGAGGAGCGGTCCGGCGCCCGCCGCCAGCATCTCGGTGGCAAGCGAGTGCCCCACCAGCTCAGGGGTGAGCGGCGAACCGGTGACCGACAGCCGCACCGACGGGTGGCCCACGACGTCGACGATGACTCCGCGAAGCCACAGCTCATCGATGTCGTTGGCACCGTCCGGGTCGACCGACACCTGCTCGGCCATCGCGCCGAGCGGCGCCGAGCAGCCGGCCTCGACGGTGCCGAGGAAGGCTCGCTCTGCCGTCACGGCCACCCGGGTGAGTGCGTCGTCGAGCACGGCATGCAGGTCGGCAGCCAGCGGGTCACCTGCACGGCACTCGACCGCCAGCGCGCCCTGCCCAGGAGCGGGCAGCATCTGCAGCGGGTCGAGCACCTCGGTGACCTCGTCGAGCCGGCCCAGCCGGACCAGCCCGGCCCGGGCGAGGAGCACAGCATCGAGCGACCCGTCGTGCACCGAACCGATCCGGGTGCCGACGTTGCCGCGCAGG
>JBBSNO010000333.1:0-1995 GCA_038232615.1 Actinomycetales bacterium | reverse complement strand
AGCCCGGCTGGTCCAGGCCGCTCTCTTCGGCCTGGACGGTGGCATCGGTCGTGTCCACGGCATCGCTGAACGGCAGGGACGTCACCGGCGCAGCGCTGTCCAGGTCGTCGTTGGGGGGCGGGTTCGAGACCACCTCGGGCGCGAAGGCGGCACCCACGGTCGTCGCGTCCGTCAGCGCGAGGTCGCAGCTCGGATCCGTACCCGCCGCGCTGCAGGCGCCCGACCAGCCGTCGAAGACGCTCCCCGTCGCGGGGGACGCGGTGAGCGTCACCTGCTCGTCCGGCGGGAACGTCGACGAGCACGTGCCCGGACAGTCGATGCCGACGGGTGACGAGGCGACGGACCCCTGGCCGGTCAGCTCCACGGTCAGCGGGACCTCCGGCGGGGTGGTGTCGATGACGTGCACGACGCGCTCGCCGCCGGTCGGCGCCGCGTCCGCGGCGCCGCCGATCCGGACCAGAAGGCGGGCACCGGTGGTCTCGCCCGCGAGCGCCAGACCCCCGGCACCGGTGGCCCCCGTGCCGTCGGTGCAGGTGACCTGCTCGCCCGGCTGACCAGCCTCGTTGCGGTAGACCGCGATCTCGGTGGTGTAGCCGCTACCGGTGGTGTCGATCGTCAGCTCCTGGCCGGCGGCGGTCTCGATGCCGTACCAGACCGACTGCTCCATCTCGCAGCCCGGGGTGTCGAGCGCCGCCTCGGCCTCCTCCAGCGTCGCGTCGGTGGTGTCGAGCTCGTCGGTGAAGTCCAGCACCGGGATAGGGCTGGCGTTCACCAGGTCGTCGTTGGCAGGGGCCACCAGCGTCCGGAAGCTCGCGGCGGCCGCCCTCGGCGCGCTCATCACCACCGAGCAGGTCGTCTCGGTCCCCGCCGAGGCGCAATCGCCGCCCCAGCCCAGGAAGGTGGCGCCCACCCCCGGCGTCGCCGTCAGCTGCACCGCCTGGCCCCGCGGGAACTCGGCGCTGCAGCTGGTGTCCGGGCAGTCGATGCCGGTCTCGTCCGAGGTGACGCTCCCGGGTCCCGTCGCCGTGACGGTCAGCTCCCGCGGGAACGTCGCCTCGGTTGACGAGGCGTCCAGGAAGAGTGCTCCGCTGTCGCCGAGGTAACCGCCGATCTGGATGAGGACGTCCTGGTCGGCAACCAGGCCGACGTCCAGAGCGGACCGCAGGTTCGCGTCGGAGATGTCCTCGCTGCAGGCCAGCTCGGAGAGGTTGTCCGGATCGCGCACGACGAGCTGGGTGTCGTAGGCCGAGCGCGCGGTCGAGAGGCTCAGCTGCAGGTCCTGGGGCGCGGTGAACGCGTACCACACCGACCGGCCGATCTCCGCGCCTGCGAAGGCGCACGAGGGCTGGGGCTCGTCCGGCTCGACGGTCGCCGGGTTGGTGACCACGGCCAGGGAGGCCGGGAGAGAGAGAATCTCAATGGCGTCGGCGCGGTCGTCGTTCTCGAGCGTCACGGGGAACCCGGCGGCGGCCGCGAGGTCGATCCGCGGTTTGGTGACGGTGCCGGACGTCCGCGTGTCGGGGACGGACGTGCCGGTGCCCTCCAGCAGAGCCTCGATGTCGTCCACGGTCCTCGTCGGATCCTGCTCCGCCAGCACCGCGATGGCCCCGGCCACGATCGGCGCGGCCATCGATGTGCCGTTGTACGAGGCGGTGAGGCCTGCCGGGACGGAGGAGACGACATCGACGCCGGGAGCGAGCACGTCCACGTGCTCCGCGATGTTCGAGAAGGCAGCCACCCGGTCGCTGTCGGTCGTCGCCCCGACGGTGATGGCGCTGCTGATGCACCCCGGCGCACCCGTGGAGTCACGGTACCCGGCGTTGCCGGCGGAGATCACAGTGGCGATGCCGGCGCCGCGCAGGTTGTCGATGGCCGGCTTGAGGGGGTCCTCGTCGCAGGTGTCGAAGAACTGGCCGCCTCCGAGGCTCATGTTCGCCGCCGCGATGTCGAAGGTGTCGCGCTGCTCGAAGACCCACTCGAGCGCGGCGAGCTGGT
>JBBSNO010000332.1:0-2021 GCA_038232615.1 Actinomycetales bacterium | reverse complement strand
GCCGTCCACGAGCACGACGACCGCTGTGCGACCGGCACTCTCGAGTCGGTACACCAGGGTTCGCACCTGCTGGACGGCGTCCGGAAACGCACCGACGGGCACGTCGGTGAGCAGCGCCGGGGAGCCGACTCGCACCACGTTTCCGTCGATCCTGGCGGTGACGCCCCTGCCGGGGGTCGAGTCGAAGTCCTCGGCGTGGGCGATGTCCAGACGACGCTCGTGCGCGGCGGTGACCACGGCGCGGGCGAGGGGGTGCTCGCTCGGTCGTTCGGCGGCCGCGGCCAGGGCGAGCAGCGTGTCGGCGTCGACCCCCGCCGCGGGCAAAGCCTCGATCTCGGAGACCCGGGGGGTGCCCTCGGTCAGGGTGCCGGTCTTGTCGAAGGCGACGACGTCAACCTGTCCGAGCCTCTCCAGCGCCACGGCGGACTTGACCAGCACCCCGTGCCTGCCGGCGTTGGCGATCGTAGACAGCAGCGGTGGCATCGTGGCGAGCACCACCGCGCACGGCGAGGCGACGATCATGAACGTCATCGCGCGCAGCAGGGTGGGCTCCAACGGGGCCCCGAAGGCCAGGGGGACGAAGAACAGTGCCAGGGTCGAGACCACGACGCTGATCGAGTACCGCTGCTCGACCTTCTCGATGAACAGCTGGGTCTTGGCCTTGGTCGCCGACGCCTCCTCGACCAGGGCGACGATCCGGGCCACGACGGAGTCCCGCGCCGCCCGCTCGACCCTGACCCGCAGGGCACCTGTGCCGTTCAGGGTGCCGGCGAACACCTCGTCGCCGACCTCCTTCAGGACCGGCAGCGGCTCGCCGGTGATCGAGGCCTGGTCGACCTCGCTCGCGCCGTCCAGAACCTCACCGTCGGCACCGACTCGTTCCCCCGGCCGCACCAGGACCAGGTCTCCCAGGTCGAGGTCGGCGGTGGCGACGACCTGCTCGTCGCCGCCGGCGCCCAGGCGGGTGGCCTGGTCCGGGGCGAGGTCGAGCAGCGCCCGCACCGAGTCAGCGGTGCGGCGGGTGACGAAGGACTCCAGCGCCCCCGAGGTGGCGAAGATGACGATCAACAGCGCGCCCTCGAAGACCTGGCCGATCGCCGCCGCCACCAGCGCTGCGACGATCATCAGGACGTCGACGTCCAGGGACCTGCCCCGCAGCGCCGCCAGCCCCGACCGGGCCGGCTCCCACCCACCAGCGGCATAGCACCCCAGATACAACGCCCAGAACACCACCGTCGGCGCACCGACAAGCTGAGCCACCCCGCCGAGCGCGAACAGGACCGTCGCCAACCCGGCCCAGCGCGTCTCGGGCAACGACACCGCCGTGACCAGCCAGGACCGGCCTCGGCCCGACGGCCGCGGCGAGGCCAGGTGCCCGGCGGAGGCCGACACGGTGGACGTCACTGAGAACTCCTGAAGCTCGGTGGACACGACGTCGAGCGGGAAGACACGACCGCCGACACGGTAACAGGTGAAGATGTGTTCACGAGATGGACGACTTATGCTGCATGGATGGGACACGGGGTGCAGAGCCGCGTCAGCGGCCGGAGACTCGACGCGGCCGCCGCCAAGACCGTGGCGACCACGCTGCAGGCGCTCGCGACACCCAGCCGGCTGCTCATCCTGGGCCGGTTGCGTGAGGAAGCCGCGACCGTCGGCGACCTCGCCGAGGCCGTCGGGATGGAACGCTCCGCGGTCTCCCACCAGCTTCGGCTGTTGCGCAACCTCGGCCTGGTCCACGACGAACGCCGCGGGCGCAGCATCGTGTACTCGCTCTACGACAACCACGTGGCCGAGCTCCTCGACCAGGCGATCTACCACGCCGAGCACCTGCGCCTGTCCGCCCCCGACCGCGCCGACAGCACCGGCTGAGCGCGAGCTCGCCGCCCCCACGCCACTCGCCGCGGCGGTGCTGTCCCGGTCCACGCAGGACCTGTGACTCAGTCATCTGCATGCCGGCTCAAACGCCAGCAACTCAACCCGTCCAGGGTGGGCACTGTTCCGGTGGCACCACATTCAGG
>JBBSNO010000331.1:0-2034 GCA_038232615.1 Actinomycetales bacterium | reverse complement strand
CGGACTCGACGTCGACGTCGGCGATGGGTTGTGCCGCAGTGTGCACCGGGCCTGCGGTCGTCGTTCGCACCCGGGGGGCGCCGGCCTCGTCCACGCTGCCCCATGCCTGGCACTCACCGCAGCGACCGACCCATTTGGTCGTCGTCCACCCGCACTCGGTGCAACGGTAGGTGGCGCGCGCGGCTTTGCTGGTGCTCATGCCCGGGACGCTAGGGGGCGCCACCGACATCGGTCCCACCGGGACCGGCGAGAATGCGTCCGGGGTCAGGAGACGGCGAGCTTGGTGGCCACCATGATGATGCCGCCGATGACGACGGTGAGTCCGGGCACGACGCCGACGGCCCAGGCCAGCGGCTCGTCGTGACGCCTGTGCAGCAGCCAGCCCGCGGCGACCATGATGGCTGCGCCGACGAGGGTGAACCCGAAGGCGACCAGGACGGGCCCGGTCTCGGCCTGGGTGGAGGTGGGTGGGACGACGACGGCGGGCACGAAGACGGCGACCAGCATCCCGACGACCCAGACCCCGACGAGGCCCAGTGTGGCGCCACCGGGGTGCGGCCACCTGATCGGCGCCATCGCGCGTTCGGGCGTGTGGCTTGACGCCTGCCTGCTTGTTGCCTCGGACTCGTGGACCATGCCCTCACTGTGCTCCCTCGCGCGCGATCACGCCAGGGCGACACCCGACCCGAGGCAGTGCCCGAAAAGCGATCAGCGTCTGCGGGGTGCGGTGGCTGGGTGGACCAGCAGCGGCAGGCGCTTGCGGATCGGGACGAGCGCCTCGCAGTGCCGGCGCAGCACCTCGTAGGCGGCGTCGCCGACGAGCTCGCGCAGCTCTGGCTCCAGCGAGCGGAACACGGCGTCGTCACCGACGTGCGCGGCGGGGTTTCCCGTGCAGTACCAGTCGAGGTCGTGCCCTCCCTCGCCCCAGCCGCGCCGGTCGTACTCGGCGATCGTCACCTCGAGGTAGCTGGTGCCGTCCGGTCGCTCCACGGTCCGGTACGTGCGCCGGATCGGCAGCTGCCAGCAGACGTCCGGCTTGGTGTGCAGGTGGTCGACCTCCTCGCGCTCCGCGAGGTGGTGGAACGAGCAGCCGTAGCCGCCGCGAAAGTCCTTGTCGTTGAAGAAGATGCACGCACCGTCGACGACGCGGGTCTTGCGTGCGCCCTCGTCGTCGGTCTCCACCCAGCCGCCGGCGGACCGGCGTCCGGCGCCATGGCGTTGCCACGTGGTCGGGTCCAGCTTCCTGACCTGCCTGGCCACGCGGCGCTCGTCGTCGCGATCGGAGAAGTGCGCCCCGAGGGTGCAGCAGCCGTCGTCAGGGCGGTCGGTGTAGATGCCCTTGCACCCCTGGCCGAAGATGCACGTCCACGCCGACGTCAGCCAGGTCAGGTCGGCACGGAACACCTGCGCCGCAGGGCCCGGCCCGGTCTCGGGGTCGGGGAACTCCACCCACGCGCGGGCGGTGTCGAGCGGGGTCTCTGGCACAGCAGGGAACTGTACGGCGGGCTCGGCGGACGCGGGTGCGGGGGCCGGTACGGTCGCCCCATGCGCCTGGGCGTTCTCGACGTCGGCTCCAACACCGTCCACCTGCTCGTGGTCGACGCCCACCCCGGCGCGCGGCCCTGGCCGGCCACATCGCACAAGTCCGAGCTGCGCCTGGCAGAGCACCTCACCGCCGACGGCCGCATCGGCCGCGGCGGTGCGGACGACCTCGTCAGGTTCGTGGCCGGAGCCCTGGAGGTGGCCGAGGACCAGGGGTGCGAGGACCTGCTGCCGTTCGCCACCTCCGCCATCCGTGAGGCGCCCAATGGGGAGGAGGTGCTGGCACGGGTGCGCGACGAGACCGGCGTCGACCTCCAGGTGCTCACCGGCCGGGAGGAGGCACGGCTGACGTTCCTGGCCGTCCGGCGCTGGTTCGGCTGGTCCGTGGGCCGGCTCCTGGTGCTCGACATCGGCGGCGGTTCGCTGGAGATGGCGACGGGCGCCGACGAGGAGCCCGATGCCGCTCTGAGCTTGCCGCTCGGCGCCGGCCGG
>JBBSNO010000330.1:0-2067 GCA_038232615.1 Actinomycetales bacterium | reverse complement strand
GCGTCGCCGAACGGCAGCCACACGATCACGCTCCCACCTCCGTCATCCCCCGGCACTGCGCGAGGTACGTCGGCCAGTCCCATCCGGCCAGGAACTTCCGGGCCGCCGTACGTCCCTGCGCCAGCAGGTGCCGCTGCGTCGCCTCGTCGAGGTCGAAGTCCACCGCCGAGACCCCGGAGGTGTCCACGAAGACCGTCCGCGCCACGACGCACGGCTCGTCGATGTGCCGGGCGTCGCAGGCCTCGATCATCGTCTCGACCGTGGCGAGCGCGAGAGACAGCAGGCCGTTCACCTCCCGGGTCTGCACCCGGACGTCCTCCCGGGAGGAGAGCCGCACGCCGAAGGTGGGCCACCGCGGCCTGGCCCCGGGCGGGCGGTCGAACAGGCTCACCGGGAAGTTCGACAGCAGCCCGCCGTCGAGCAGCGTCGCGGGCGTGCCGCCCGGGCGCGGCAGCTTCACCGGCTCGAAGAAGAAGGGGATGGCCGCGGACGCAGCGACCGCGGAGACCACGCTCTGCTCGTCCGCGTCCAGCCCGTAGTCGACGTAGTCCCACGGCAGCCGCACCAGCCGCTGGCGGGAGACGTCGCTCGCCGTCACGACCAGCGCGTAGCTGTGCTCGGGCGCCAGGTCGCCGGCCTGCTCGCCGGCGATCCGCAGGTCGGCGAAGGTGCGGACCCCGAGGTCCCCCAGCACCCCGCCGAGCCAGCTCCGCAGGTAGGCGCCCTCGTAGAGCCCGCCCTCGAACAGCAGCGACGCGCCGTCGGCGAGGAACCCCAGCGGGCCGAGGGCACGCCCGACCGGTCCGCTGTCGGTCAGCCGTCGGTAGTCCAGCGACCGCGCCCGCTCCTCCCGCCGGCTGACCGGCTCGCCGGCGCGCTGCAGGGCCGCAACGAGGGCAGCGACGACGGCTCCGGCGGACGTGCCCGCGACGCGCGGGAAGATGTACCCCGCCTCGTCGAGGACGGCGACGGCGCCGACGAGACCGAGGCCCTTGACCCCACCGCCCTCGAGCACGAGGTCGGACCGCAGCGGGCCCGGCGGGGCAGGAGCCGGGATCGCATCCACGGCCCTGACCCTAGATGAACGGGGACCGCGTCGGACGTGACGGCTAGGAGCCGACCACGCCGCCGTCGTCCTTGGTGATCACCACGGTGGCCGAGCGCGGCGTCCGGAAGGTGTCCATCTGCGGCCAGGTGCTGGGCGAGCCGTCGCCGGGGTGCTGGATGTTGGCGAACATGGTGCGCTGGTCGGGGGTGGTGATGACCCCGGTGACCTCGCATCCCGGGACCCCGGTGAGGAAGCGCTTGATGACCGGCGCACCTCGCTCGTCGGTCACGCCCGGGTCTGCGGCGAGCATCTGGTCGTTGGCTCCGTCCGGCTGGCCGCCGTCGGTCTGGATCCAGACGCGGCCGTCGGGGTCGGCCCAGATTCCGTCCGGGGAGCCGAAGGCATCCTCGTCTGAGATGGTCGACCCGTCGCCGCTGTTGCGCCCGTCCCCCGCGATGAGGAATAGGTCCCAGGTGAAAGTTGTCGCGGTGTGGTCGCCGCCCGCCTCCTCCCAGCGGATGATGTGGCCGTCCACGTTGGGCTTGCGGGGGTTGGCGTTGTTGACGACCTTCTCCTCGCTGGTGTTATTGGTGAGCGTGAGGTAGACCATGCCGGTGGTCTCGTCCACCGTGGTCCACTCCGGACGGTCCATCCGGGTGGCCTCCACGGCGCCGGCGGCCGCCCGGGCCTTGACCAGGACCTCACCCTGGTCGGCGAAACCGTTCTTCTCGGTCAGCGGCCCGGTGCCGTGGACGAGGGGCAGCCACTCACCGCTGCCGTCGTCGTTGTACCGCGCGACGTAGAGGGTCCCCTCGTCCAGGGGGCTGCGGTCGTCCCGCATGGATCTCCAGCTGCCCGCGCTGACGAACTTGTACATGTGCTCGTTTACCTGGTCGTCACCGGTGTAGACGACCACGCGGTCGCCCTTGCTGACGTGGACGTAGGCACCCTCGTGCTTGAGCCGACCGAGCGCGGTGCGCTTGACCGGCGTCGAGTGGGGGTCGAACGGGTCGATCTCG
>JBBSNO010000329.1:0-2091 GCA_038232615.1 Actinomycetales bacterium | reverse complement strand
CGTGGTCCGGGCCGGCGAGCTGACGATCGACGAGGGGACCTACACCTGCCGGCTGCGCGGGCGGGTGCTGGACCTGACGTTCAAGGAGTTCGAGCTGCTCAAGTACCTCGCGCAGCACCCCGGCCGGGTCTACCCCCGGGCCCAGCTGCTCCCGGAGGTCTGGGGCTACGACTACTACGGCGGCACCCGCACGGTCGACGTGCATGTACGCCGGTTGCGCGCCAAGCTCGGCGCCGAGCACGAGCAGTTGATCGGTACGGTGCGCCACGTCGGCTACAAGTTCGTCACCCCGCCGCTGAGCACCCTGCCCGAGGGTCCGACGGACGAGCCGACGGCGGCGGAGGTCGTCGACCTGGATTCCGAGGACGACGGCCCGCGACCGCAGGCCAGCCTGACGTTGCTCCAGCAGCGCGGCTGACCGATCAGGACCCGGTTATTCCGCCAGGTCGAACACGCCCGCCAGGCCGGTTAGCGAGAGCAGGCGGAGCACCCGCGGCGAGCACCCCCGCAGCGTGAGGACGCCGCCTCGCCGCGCGGCCGACCGGTGCGCCTCGAGCAGCATCGTCAGGGCGCTCGCGTCCACGAAGTCGCAGTTCCTGAGGTCGACGACCGTCTGGGCGGGGCGGCTGTCCAGGGCCTCGTCGAGCGCGACCCGCACCCGAGGCACTTGGGTGAGGTCGAGCGCTCCGACGACGGCCACGACCGTGGCCGGTCCGGCTTCGAGCAGAGTCACGGCAGTTACTCCTCCGGTGGGCTGCTGCCACCGTGAACCGGCGAGGTAGCAGTCCGACCGCCATCGCGTGACGGTCACGTAAAGAGCCCTCGTGTCCGCCCGTCCCGTCACCGGACCGTCATCGGAAGGCCACGGCGATGTCGTACATCCCGGCGACCCTCTCCACCGTGTTTACCCTCGTGATCGACGCCCCGTCGGCGAACGCCGCCCGCCTGCGCCTGTCGGGCCACCTCGACGACGCCGGGGCGCGGGAGGTGCTGCGCGCCGCCGCCGATGTCGTGCAGTGCGGCTGCTCCAGGCTGGTCGTGGACCTCGACGGGCTGAGCTCGTGGGACGACGCGACGGCCTTCGCCGTCGTGGGCTGCGCCGGCCTGGCCCGCTGGCTGCCCGAGGGAGTCGCGGTGGTCGCCGCGAGCAGCCCCGGTCGCGACCTCGCCGACCGGGCGGGTGTCCGCACCGGCCCTGACATGATGGTGACGTGCCCCACCTGCTGATCGTCGAGGACGACGACCGGATCCGGCTGTCGCTGCGTTTGGCCCTCGAGGACGAGGGCTACACCGTGCGCGACGTCCCCACCGCCGAGGCGGGCCTGGCCGCGCAGCGGGCGACGCCGGCCGACCTGGTCCTGGTGGACCTCATGCTGCCCGGCATGGACGGCTTCGACTGCATCCGGGCGATCCGTCGGCTCGGGGACGTGCCGATCGTGGTGGTCAGCGCGCGCGACGACACCCATGACGTGGTCGCCGCCTTGGAGGCCGGCGCCGACGACTACGTGGTCAAGCCTGTTGCGGTCAAGGAGCTCTCGGCCCGATTGCGGGCGCTGCGGCGGCGGGCCAGCGGCAGCGGCGAGGGGGCGCCGACGGTGCGGCGGTTCGGCGAGATCGAGCTGCGTCCCGAGGCCGGCGAGGTGCTGCTCGGCGACGAGCAGGTGCATCTGACCCGTACCGAGTTCCGTCTGCTGTGCGAGCTGGCCGACCAGACCGGGCGGGTCCTGTCGCGCCAGCAACTGCTCGACCGGGTTTGGGGCTACGACGTCTACGGCGACGAGCGGCTGGTCGACGTCCATGTCGGGCGGCTGCGGCGCAAGGTCGAGCGCGACCCGGCAAACCCGACGCACGTGGTGACGGTGCGCGGCCTGGGCTACAAGCTCGCCCCCTGACCCGGCCTGTCATGCCTTCCGACCGCAGACCGAGGACGATGGGCCTGCGGGCCCGGATCACCACCGTGTTCGCCCTCGGTGCGCTCGCCCTGTCGGCGGCGCTCGCGGGGGCGACCTACGAGCTGACCCGCAACTCCCTGCTCGACGAGCGTGAGCGGGCGTCGGTGCGGGCGGCCTACTTCGACGCCGCCCTGATCCG
>JBBSNO010000328.1:0-2092 GCA_038232615.1 Actinomycetales bacterium | reverse complement strand
TGGGACGTAGCCGAAGCTGCGGTGCAGCCGCCGGTCCGGACGAGTCCCTAGCGCAGGCCCTGGGTCCTGCAGAGGCCAAGTCCTGCGCCAGCGCTGCGCTGCCGGATGGCGACGTCGGTCACTGGAGCAGTCGCCCCGACGGCGACGTCGAGTTGGAGCGACGCTGGACTCCCGGACACGGTCGCCCTGACGACGGAGAAGACCGCGCCGATAGGGCACTTGCCCGAGAGCTGACCATGACCATCACATGGGCGCTCGGAGCCGGGCGACGTGCCAGTGGCAGATCATGCCGGCGCTGGCGCGTCACACCCCCCGGTCGGCCTCGAGGAGTCGCAGCCACACCTCGCTGACGGTGGGAAAGGCCGGGACGGCGTGCCACAGCGTGTCGAGAGGGACCTGGCCGACGATGGCGATGGTCGCGGCGTGCAGCATCTCGCCGACGTGAGGGCCGACGAACGTCGCGCCCACGACGACACGCTCGGTCTGGTCGATGACCAGCTGGGCCTTGCCGCGGATGCCGTCACCGAGCAGAGCGCCGCCGGCGACCGAGCCGATCTCGTACGAGACGGTCTTGACGTCGATCCCGGCGTCGCGCGCCCGCTGCTCCGTGCGCCCGACGGCCGCGAGCTCCGGGTCGGTGAACATGACCTGCGGTACTGCAGAGTGGTCGGCCCATGCTGAGCGCGGCTTGCCGGCGAGGATGTCGCCGACGAGCCGCGCCTGGTACTTGCCCTGGTGCGTGAGCAGGGCCCGGCCGTTGACGTCCCCGGCCGCGTACAGCCATTCGCCAGCAACGGACTTCACGCGCAGCTGGTCGTCGACCTCCAGCGGCCCGCCCGGCTCGAGCCCGATCGACTGCAGGCCGAGCTCGTCGGTGTTGAGGGTGCGGCCGGCCGCCACGAGCAGTTCGTCGCCGTCGAGGCTGGTCCCGTCGTCCAGCCGAACGGTGACCGGGCCGTCCTCGCCCTGCCGTGCCGCGTGCTCCACGGAGCGGCCGGTGAGCACCCGGATCCCCGCATCGTGGAACGCCTCGGCGAGCAGCTGGCTCGCCCACGGCTCGAAGCTCCCGACCAGACGCTCCGAAGGCTCGACGATCGTCGCCTCTCCAGCGCCGAGGTCCCGGTAGGCCTGCGCCATCTCGCAGCCGACGACCCCGCCGCCCAGGACGAGCAGACGCTGCGGGATGTCCTTGGCTGTGGTGACGTCCCGGTTGTCCCAGGTCCTGATGTCCCGCAGGCCCTCGACCGGCGGCATGGAGGCACGCGAGCCGGTCGCGACGACGACCGCCCGCCGTGCGAACAGCCGCTGCACCGACCCGTCTGCGGTCGTCACGGTCACCTCACGCTCGCCAGCCAACCGCCCCTGACCGCGGATCAGGTCGGCGTCGATGCTGTCGAGCCACCGCACTTGGGACTCGTCGTCGAGGTGCGAGATGAAGCCGTCCCGACGGGCCAGCACTGCGTCGACGTCGACATCGGCGTGCACGGCCTCGGCTGCGCCGGGCAGCCGTCGCGTCGCGGCCAGCGCGTGGCCCGGCCCCAGCAGCCGCCTTGCTAGGCATGCACGCCCAGTAGGAGCACTCCCCACCGACCAGCTCCCGCTCGACGACGGCCACCGACAGCCCGTTGTCCCTGGCGTACCAGGCGACGTTCGTGCCCGTCGAACCCGCGCCCAGGACGATGACGTCGTACGTGTCGCTCATCTCGTGCCTCCGTCTGCTTGACCACCCGCAGGGAGCTCCCTGCGACCGGGGCCCGGGAGCCTACCCGTTCAGAGCGATCAAGGGGTGTCCGTAGTCATCCACTGGGGTGCATATCTGCAGTTCAGAGCGATGCTCGCCTCCGCTGGCGTCCGACAGGATCCGCTGGTTTCCGTCCCGTTGGCTGCCAACTTGGCTGCCAATTTTCCGGCTCTCCGACCCGATCCGTGGGTCATGCTTATCCGGTTAACTCCGCTTCGTGCCCAGCTGCGCGGGGCGGGTGGCGGCGATCTCCTGGTAGGTGGTGGGGCCTTGGTGGCTGCCGAGGCCCAGGACGGTCTGGAAGGCGGCCATGGGTGTTCGTCGCCGGTTGAAGCGGAAGGTGAACTCGTC
>JBBSNO010000327.1:0-2143 GCA_038232615.1 Actinomycetales bacterium | reverse complement strand
ATCTGGGAGGCCGCCGACGCCGTCCGCATGGTCGAGCAGACCGGCTGCGCGGGAGCGGTCGTCGGCCGCGGGTGCCTCGGCCGGCCGTGGCTGTTCCGCGACCTGGCGGCGGCCTTCGCGGGGCAGCAGGTCGTCGGCCTGCCAAGCCTCGGCGAGGTGACGGCAGTGATGCGACGCCATGCCGAGCTGCTCAGCATGCAGTTGGGGGAGGAGCGAGGCTGCACCGAGTTCCGCAAGCACGTGGCGTGGTACCTCAAAGGTTTCGCCGCCGGCGGCTCCGTACGCCGCCAGCTCGGTCTGGTGTCGAGCCTGCACGCCCTGGACGACCTTCTCGCGGGCCTCGACCCGACCGAGCCGTATCCGCGTGCCGAGCTCGGCACGCCACGTGGGCGGCAGGGCAGTCCGAGGAGAGTGGCACTCCCCGACGGCTGGCTGGCCAGCGAGCACGCGGACCGGGTGGACTCGGGCGCGGAGCTGGCGACCTCCGGCGGCTGACGGCTGCGCACCGGTGCGCTCGTAAGGTGGCAATCATGACCACCTCCCGCCCCGTCGCCGCCGTCGCGGCGGGGCTGGCGGCTTCCTTGGTCCTCGCCGGCTGCACCGGGGGTGACAACGCCTCGGCTGCGCGTTCTGACGAGTCCACGACCACCACCGGCGCCGACGGGTCGACTTCGGCGCCGTCGGAGTCGCCGGAGTCGCCGGAGTCGTCGTCCGAGCCGACACCGGACGAGGAGACCACCGCCGACCCGGCGCAGGACGTCAAGTGCTCCGATGACGTCACCGAGACCCGGATCCCGCCGGAGCTCAGCAACCTGTCGTACCCGGACGGCACGGTCGTCTACGAGGTGGAGGTCCTTGGCGAGAACGGGGTACGTGTCACCGGCGTGACGGACCTGAGGTACAACCTGGCCAAGCACCAGATGGAGCGCCGCTACTCCAGGCTGCCTTTCGAGATCGTCTCCCTGGACCAGGCCCCGAACTCCTTCGGCGCCAACTGGACCGGACCGAGCATCACCGGCCGCTGGGTTGTCAACGACATCTCCGGGGCCTGCCCCGGTGACACCGAGGTGCGGATCCTCTGGACCGGCGACGGCTGACCCTTCGGCCGGACCCTCACCCGGCCGGCTCTCGCCCTATGCCACGTAAACGTGGCATACGACCCCTTTACGGTGCGTGCGCGCCACGTAAGGGGTCGCTACGCCACGTTTACGTGGCGCGCGGGAAGGTGTACGTACGCGGCGCGGGGGAAGGTATGTACGCGGCGCGTGGGGCAGGACGGGAGCGCAGCGGTTAGCCTGCCCGCGATGGACACCCCGCCCGAGCTCCCCGGCTATGCCGAGGACGACGTGCGCCGCTTCGTCGACGAGCCGGCGCCCAAGCGCAGCGGCCGGTCGCCGTTCGAGCGGGACCGGGCCCGGGTGCTGCACGCCGCGTCGTTGCGGCGGCTCGCGGCCAAGACCCAGGTCGTCGGGCCCGGTACGGACGACTTCGTACGCAACCGCCTCACTCACTCCCTGGAGGTCGGCCAGGTCGCCCGGGAGGTGGGCAAGGCGGTGGGCTGCAACCCCGACCTGGTCGAGACCGCAGCGCTGGCGCACGACCTCGGTCACCCGCCGTACGGCCACAACGGCGAGCGCGTCCTCGCCGAGCTGGCCCGAGACGCCGGCGGCTTCGAGGGCAACGCCCAGACGCTGCGTATCCTCACCCGGCTCGAGGCCAAGACCGTGGACGCCGCCGGCCGCAGCGTTGGGCTCAACCTGACGAGGGCGACGCTCGACGCCTGCATCAAGTATCCGTGGGGCCGCACCGACGAGGGCCCCAACGCACAGCCGCAGCGCAAGTTCGGCGTCTACCGCGACGACCGGGCCGTGTTCGACTGGGTGCGCGCCGGGGTCGACGGTGACCGTCCCTGCATCGAGGCCCAGGTCATGGACCTCGCCGACGACATCGCCTACAGCGTGCACGACGTCGAGGACGGCGTCGTGGCGGGATCGATCGACCTCGGGCGGCTCGACGACTGCAACGAGCTGGCGGCGGTCTTCGCGACGGTGCGCGACTGGTACCTCCCCGATCATGACGACGCCCGGCTCGCGGCCGCCCTGCAGCGGATGCGGTCGCTGCCACTGTGGCCCGGGGCCGGGTT
>JBBSNO010000326.1:0-2163 GCA_038232615.1 Actinomycetales bacterium | reverse complement strand
CTGGCCCCGCCGGGCCCCGCCCCCCCCCCCCCACGGCTGCACCCTCGGGGCCATGACCGGTCTCCTGCCCCTCGACGACGACTTCGCCACGGTTCTCACCTACCGTCACGCGCTCGACGAGGGACTCTCCGCCTGGGAGCTGCGCGGTCCGCTGTGGCGCACACCGTGGCGCGGCGTGCGCGCGTGGAACGCGGCGGGGGTCACCCCCCGACTGCGCGCCGAGGCCGCCGCCCTGCTGCTGCCTGGGGGCGGGACGTCGGGCGCTGTCGGCGGCTGGGCGGCCGCGCACCTGCTGGGTGGTGCCGAGATCGACGGGATCGCGGACGACGGGCGGACACGGCAGCCGGTCACGCTCTACCCGATGCACCGGCTCCGCCCGCGCGCCGGCCTCGTCCTGAGACGGTCCGACCTGAGCGAGGACGACGTCGTCGAGGTGGACGGCGTCCGTGTCACCACGCCCGTGCGGACAGCGTTCGACCTGGGCCGCTGGTCGTCGTCGGTGCGAGACGCCGTGGTGAACCTCGACCAGGTGCTGCGCTGCCTCGACCTCGACCTGGACGACGTGATCACGTACGCGAACGCCCGCCCGCGCTGGCAGGGCCTGCCCAGGCTGAGAGCCACGTTCCCGCTCACCAACCCGCGGGCGCGGTCGCGCCCGGAGAGCCGGCTCCGGCTCGTCTGGGTGCTCGACGCCGGTCTCCCGGAGCCGATGGTCAACCCCGAGGTCCGCGACGCGTCGAGGGCGCTGCTGGGCCTGCCCGACCTGCTGGACGAGCGCACCGGACTCGTGGCGGAGTACGACGGCGGGCAGCATCGACGCCTGGGCGCGCACACCGAGGACAACGCCCGCGAGGAGCGGTTCGAGCGGGTGGGGATGACGGTCGTCCGGGCCACGTCTTTGGACCAGGGGCCGCCGCTCGTCGCCAGGTTGAGAGCCGGGCACGCGGACGCGCGGAGTCGGCCCCGCGGAGCCTGGACCGCACGCGAGCAGCCGCGGCGGCGTTGAGCGGCACGTTGCTGTGCGACATACCCGGCGTGTCGCACAGCAACGTGCCGGCGAACCGGACGTGCCCGCGACAACGTGCCGGCGAAGCCCAGGGCGCCGCAAGAACGTGCCGCCCAACCCGCCGCGGGCAACGAGGTGCCGCTCAGCTGCCGCGAAGGATCTCCCGCAACCGCGCGAGCCGGGTCGAGATGTCGCGCTCGGCGCCGTGCTCGGTCGGCGTGTAGTACTCGCGGCCCACCAGCTCGTCGGGCGCGTACTGCTGGGGCGCGACGCCGTGCGGCGCGTCGTGGGAGTAGGTGTACCCGCGACCGTGACCGAGCGTGCGCGCACCCGGGTAGTGGGCGTCGCGCAGGTGCGCGGGCACGGACCCGGCGTTGCCGGCGCGGACGTCGGCGATGGCCGCGTCGATCGCCAGGTAGGACGCGTTCGACTTGGGGGCCGTCGCCAGGTGGACGACGGCCTGCGCCAGCACGATGCGCGCCTCGGGCATGCCGATCATCTGCACGGCCTGTGCGGCGGCGACCGCGGTCAGCAGCGCCGTCGGGTCGGCCATCCCCACGTCCTCGGACGCCGCGATCACGATGCGCCTCGCGATGAACCGCGGGTCCTCGCCCGCCTCGACCATCCGAGCGAGGTAGTGCAGGGAGGCGTCGACGTCGGACCCCCGCATCGACTTGATGAACGCGCTGGCCACGTCGTAGTGCTGGTCGCCGCCCTTGTCGTAGCGCACCAGGGCCACGTCGAGCGCCCGCTCGGCGTGCACCAGGCGCAGCGGCACGGGCCTGTCGCCGTCCGGCATCGAGCCGCCCTGCGCCTCGACACCAGCCTCGGACTCCGGACCGGCCTCGGACGCCGCAGCGCCGGCCGCCGCCTCCAGCGCGGTCAGGGCACGGCGGGCGTCACCGGCGGCCAACCGCACGAGGTGCGCGAGCGCGTCGTCGTCCGGCACCACCTCGTCCGCGAGGCCGCGCGGGTCGGACACCGCACACCGCAGCAGGGTGAGCAGGTCGTCGTCCGTCAGCGGCTGCAGCGTCAGCACCAGCGAGCGCGAGAGCAACGGCGCCACGACGGAGAACGAGGGGTTCTCGGTGGTGGCCGCGACCAGGACGACCCACCGGTTCTCGACCCCCGGCAGCAGCGCGTCCTGCTGGGCCTTG
>JBBSNO010000325.1:0-2175 GCA_038232615.1 Actinomycetales bacterium | reverse complement strand
CCTCACCTCCCTGGCCGTGGTCGTCGGAGCCCTCGGCGTCATGGCCGGGTTCCCGCTCGCCGACCCGATCGTCGGCTTGCTGATCACGGTCGCCATCCTGTTCGTCCTCAAGGGGGCCGCCACCGACATCTACCGCCGCCTGATGGACGCCGTCGAGCCCGAGCTCGTCGACACCGCGGAGGCTAGCCTGCGATCGGTACCCGGAGTGCAGGACGTCGAGGACCTGCGGCTGCGCTGGATCGGGCACCGCATCCGCGCCGAGACCGGCCTGGTCGTGGACTGCCGGCTGGGCATCATCGAGGCCCACGCGATCGCCAACGAGGCCCATCACCGGCTGCTGCACGACGTACCCAAGCTCGTGGACGCCACCGTGCACGTCAGCCCCTGCGACCACGAGGGCGACGACCACCACGCGGCCATCGCCCACCACCGGCCGGTCACCTCTGCGGTCGGCGCCAGCCCCTGAGCAGTGGCGCGGCCCGTGCTCCATGGTGCAGGAGGGACCGCTGTCAGGACGCAGACCTCGGCCCTGTCAGGCAGCGGCGGGCGGCGTGCGGTGGCCGGCGCGGCGCCACGCAGCGGCGCGCAGCAGCCGTAGACCGTTGAGGCCGACGACGACGGTGGAGCCTTCGTGGCCGGCGACGCCGAGGGGCAGCGGCAGGATGAACAGGATGTCCCAGGTGACCAGGACCGCGATGACGGTGCCGGCGATGACCAGGTTGGCCTTGACCACGCGGTGCGCGCGACGGGAGAGGTCGATGACCTTGGGCAGGGTGGCGAGCTCGTCCCGGACGACGATCGCATCCGAGGTCTCCAGCGCCAGGTCGGAGCCGTGCCGACCCATGGCCACGCCGATGTCGGCGGTGGCCATCGCGGGGGCGTCGTTGACCCCGTCGCCGACGAGCAGCACCCGCTGCCCCTGAGCCTGCAGAGCCTTGATGTGGGTGACCTTGTCCGCAGGCAGCAGGCCCGCGCGGACGTCGGTGATGCCGACCTCCTGGGCGAGCCGGCCGGCTGCGCCGGGGTTGTCCCCGGTCAGCAGCACCGGTGCACGCCCGGTCAGCGCCGCCAACGCCGTCACCGTCTCGCGAGCACCGGGCCGTAGCCGGTCGGCCAGAGCCAGGACTCCGACGGGCGCGCCGTCGACGAGCACCACCACCGCCGTACGTCCCTCGCTCTCGAGTCGAGCGATCGTCGCCTCGGCCTGTGACCAGGCCGGCGCAGCCGCGCCGTCGGAGAGCCCGGTGACCAGCGCCGGGGAGCCGACCCGCACCGCTCGGCCGTCGATCGTGGCCGTGACCCCTCGCCCGGGGGCAGAGCTGAAGTCCTTGGCATGGGGTATGTCCAGTTGACGCTCCTGCGCGGCGCTGACGATGGCGCGGGCGAGGGGATGCTCACTCGGGCGTTCGGCGGCCGCGGCCACGGCGACGAGCTCCTCGGCGGACATCCCGGACGCGGGAAGCGGCTCCACCTCGGAGACTCGTGGGGTGCCCTCGGTGAGGGTGCCGGTCTTGTCGAAGGCAACCACGCTGGCCCGCCCGAACTTCTCCAGCGCGACCGCGGACTTGACCAGTACCCCGTTGCTGCCGGCGTTGGCGAGCGTGGACAGCAGCGGGGGCATGGTCGCGAGCACCACCGCGCAAGGCGAGGCGACGATCATGAAGGTCATCGCGCGCAGTAACGTCGGCTCGAACGCCGCACCGAACACCAGCGGGGTCGCGAACAGCACCAGGGTCGAGACCACGACGCCGACGGAGTAGCCCTGCTCGACCTTCTCGATGAACAGCTGGGTCTTGGCCTTGGTCGCCGAGGCCTCCTCGACCAGCGCCACGATCCGCGCGACGACCGAGT
Organism: Actinomycetales bacterium; assembly: GCA_038232615.1. Classification (GTDB taxonomy): domain Bacteria; phylum Actinomycetota; class Actinomycetes; order Actinomycetales; family DASROP01; genus DASROP01. The sequence continues at coordinate 324 of JBBSNO010000325.1, read as the reverse complement.
CCCCGGCGGGACGGTGGACCTGGACCCGCAGCGCTCCGGTGCCGTTGAGCGTGCCGGCGAACACCTCATCGCCGCTGTCCTTGAACACCGGCAACGGCTCCCCGGTGATGGATGCCTGGTCGACCTCGCTGGCCCCCTCGACGACCGAACCGTCGGCACCGACCCGCTCCCCGGGACGTACCAGCACCACGTCGCCGACGAGCAGGTCGGCGGTGTCGACCTCCTCCTCGCGGCCGTCGGCGTCCAGCCGGGTGGCCCGTTCCGGGGCGAGGTCGAGCAGGGCTCGTACGGAGTCGGCGGTGCGGCGGGTGACGAACGCCTCCT
>JBBSNO010000324.1:0-2181 GCA_038232615.1 Actinomycetales bacterium | reverse complement strand
GCTCCTCAACTGCTCGGACTCGGCCGCGAAGGTCGACCTGCTGCGCGGCAAGGTCCTGTGGCGCTCAACCACTCGGACAAGCACCGACCTGGTGGCCGAAAGACTTTATACGACGAGGAACGGCCTCTACGTCGTCAGGGCGACCACGACCCCTGCCAGCGGTCTCGAGGCCGCGAAGGTCACGTCCGAGCTTGTCGCCTACGATTTGACGACTGGGCGGGAGGCGTGGACCCGGCCGCTCGAGCAGAGCCCTCCTCCCGGCGTCGAGAACGACGAGTCTGACGGGGACTGGGTGATCATGGACGGCCCGGGCCGCGACGGCGCGGGCAGCCTGGTGCTCGTCGATGGCGACTACGTGTCGGCGTTCGACGGCACGACCGGCAAGCCCTTGTGGGCGGTCCAGTCACTGTCGCCGAACGGTCAAGCGGAATACGCCGGCTACGGGATCGCCATCGAACGCCGCTCCCCCGCATGGACGGCGTTCGACGTCCAGACGGGTAGTGAGCTGTGGAGCAAGCCCGTGCCGGACGTGGGCGCGAACAGCTACGAGCCCGTCGACGGGGCCTGGCAAGGGATCGGCCAGCGAGGGCTGAGCAGCGTGCAGATCAAGACGGGCCAACTGCTCGACAACCGCTTATATCCCGACGAATGGGAAGCAAGACTGGTCACTGACTCCCTCGCGCTCGCGCTGATCGGCGACAAGCTCGAGCTGTACGACCGCAAGGACCTGCGAACCGCGCTGTGGAGCGTCGACAGCGGACCGGTCACTCCCGTCGCGGCGACGCGAGACCTTGTGATAGTCAAGGCGGAAAGCGGCCTGGTCGTGCTCGACGGCTCGACGGGCGGGGTCCGGGACGACCTCGTCCTGCCCCAGGACGCGACCTACGGGGCGCAGTCCGACGGATTGTTGACCTTCACCGACGCGGAGGGCACAGCCGTTCTGCTCCTGAGTCCTCCGGCGGCCGTGCCGGTCGCCGAGTAAACAACCGACGACAAAGGCTGAACATGACCACGCATCCGCACGATGACGCCCGCCCGCCCGCCCCGGGCGACGAGGGCCGGCCGGTCGGCGCCCACTATCGAGCGTTCGAAACACTCGGCAGCGGCGCGATGGGCGAAGTGCGCCGCGGGGTGAGCGATACGGGTGAGCCGGTCGCGGTGAAGTTGCTGCATCCGTCGCTGGCCCGCATGTCCGGGCTCGTGTCGCGGTTCGTCAACGAACGCAACGTTCTGATCGGCCTGAGCGGACCGAACCTCGTCCGGGTCCGTGACCTTGTGGTCGACGGCCCGACCCTGGCGATCGTGATGGACCTCGTCGACGGCGGCGACCTCCGGGCGCACCTGGAGGGGCCGGGCACCTTGGCGCCGGCGGAGGCCGCCGGCCTCGTCGGAGGCGTCCTGCGGGGGCTGGAGACGGTGCACGCCGCAGGCGTTGTCCACCGCGACATCAAGCCTGAGAACGTTCTGCTGGACCGATCAGACAAGGACACGCCCCCGGTTCCAAAGGTCGCTGATTTCGGGGTTTCCAAGATCACCGCCGGGCTGAGCACCGGGCAGACGAGCGTCATCGGCACACCAGTGTACATGGCTCCCGAGCTACTCGACCACGACCCGACGCCGGCGTCTGATCTGTACGCCGTCGGGATCATGCTGTACGAGCTGCTCTGTGGCGTCCCGCCGTTCGCGTCGGGCAACCCGCTCACGCTAATGCGGCAGCACGCGGAGTCCGTCCCCGGTCGCCCGCCTGGCGTGCCGGACGTCCTCTGGGAGCTCGTCGCGGGGCTGCTCGCGAAGGACCCGGAGGCCCGTCCCGCTCCGGCAGGGGCCGTCGCCGCCCGGCTGGAGGGCATGGCGCGGGCGCTGGCGGGTGTCCCTGCGGCCGCGCGCCTGGCCGCCGCGCCGCTGTCTGAGTCGTCCACGATCTTGACGACGCCTGCCGTGGCGCGTCCGCCGTCCGTCGCTCCGAGACCTGCGCCCGCGGCACCGGCGTCAAGGACCCGCCGCACCGGCCTGATCGCCGCTGGCGCCGTCGCGGTGCTGCTGCTGGTCGGCGGAGGGACCGCTGTTGCGCTGAACGGCGGTGGGGACGACCCCGGCGGCCGCCCGGTAGCGGTCGAGTCGGCCAGCCCCGAGCCCTCGCCGTCGCCTTCCCCGTCGGCGGCGGCGTCGCCCTCTCCTTCG
>JBBSNO010000323.1:0-2193 GCA_038232615.1 Actinomycetales bacterium | reverse complement strand
GCGTCGAACCGGCTGATCTCGAGCAGGTCGGACAGCAGCGACTCGAACCGGTCGAGCTGGTTCTGCAGCAGCTCCGCCGAGCGGGCGGTCGCCGGGTCGAAGCCGGTGCGCGCCTCGTGCAGGACGTCGGCGGCCATCCGCACCGTGGTCAGCGGTGTGCGCAGCTCGTGGGACACGTCGGAGACGAAGCGCCGCTGCACGCGGGAGAGGTCCTCGAGCTGGCGGATCTGGCGCTGCAGGTTGGTGGCCATCCGGTTGAAGGAGGCCGCCAGCCTGGCCAGATCGTCCTCCCCCCGCACCCGCATCCGCTCCTCGAGCCGCCCCGCGGCGAGACGCTCGGAGACCCGGGCCGCCATCCGCACCGGCGTGACGACCTGGCGGGTGACGAGCCAGGCGACCGCGCCGACGAGGAACACCAGGGCGACGCCGGCGGCGAGCAGGGTCCGACGTACCAGATCGAGGTTCTCCTGCTCCTTGGCCATGGAGAACAGGAAGTACAGCTCGTAGCGGCCGTAGTCGGGCAGGGTGACCGGGGAGCCGACGACGAGCCCAGGCACCGGTCCTTCCGGGGTGCTGAGCTGCAGGAACGTCCAGCTCTGCCGGTCCCCGCTGTCGAGAACCTCGGTGCGCAGGGCGTCCGGAATCGTCCGCTCCGAGATGCCGAACGAGGAGGGACGGGTCAGCGGGGCGTCCGGCTCGCTGACCTCCGGGGACCGCACGAAGATAACGTCGGTCTGACCGGCGGTCGTACGTCCTCCAACCGTCGACAGCCGGGACACGAGATCGCCGGTGAGGGTGGAGAAGACCGACGGGTCGGAGCGGTCGGCGTTGTCGATCGCCTGCTGTGCCTCCACCGTGCCGCCGAGCGCCTGCTCCAGCGCGGCGTCCACCTTGGCGTCAACGAGCCCCGACGCGATGCGCTCGACGAGGTAGTTGCCCAGCACGGCCACCACTGCGAAGGACAGCGCGATCGTCGCGGTGACCACCCGCAGCTGCAGCGAGCGTCGCCACAGTGAGGCAGCCCGGCGCAGGCCGTGCAGCAGCGGCTGCCACTCCCGCCGCAGCACCGACCCGGCCGCCGCGACCCGAGACCCCGCGGAAGCGATCCGCGCGCCGACGGCCGGCGACCGCCTGCGCACGGCGACGTCGCTGCGCTGCTCGCCGGCGGTCACGGTCTCATCGCCTCAGGCCGGTCCGGCCTTGTAGCCGACACCACGCACGGTGATCACGATCTCCGGCCGTTCGGGATCCTGCTCGATCTTCGAGCGCAGCCGCTGCACGTGCACGTTGACCAGCCGGGTGTCCGCCGCGTGCCGGTAGCCCCAGATCTGCTCGAGCAGCACCTCGCGGGTGAAGACCTGCCACGGCTTGCGTGCCAGGGCGGCCAGCAGGTCGAACTCCAGCGGGGTCAACGCGATCTGCTCGCTCCCCCGGCGCACCGCGTGGCCGGCGACGTCGATGGACAGGTCTCCGATCGTCAGCGACTCGGGAGACGGGTCGTCGGTACGCCGCAGCCGGGCACGGATGCGCGCGACGAGCTCCTTGGGCTTGAACGGCTTGAGGACGTAGTCGTCGGCACCGGACTCCAGCCCGACCACGACGTCGATCGTGTCCGTCTTCGCGGTGAGCATGACGATCGGCACCCCGGACTCGGCGCGGATCTCCCGGCACACGTCGATGCCGTCCTTGCCCGGCAGCATCAGGTCGAGCAGCACGAGATCGGGGCGGCACTCGCGGAAGGCGCCGAGCGCACGCTCCCCGTCCGGGCAGGCGAACGGCTCGAAACCCTCGCTGCGCAGCACGATGCCAAGCATCTCCGCGAGCGCGGTGTCGTCGTCGACGATCAGGACGCGTCCTTTCATGCTGCTCATCGTCGCACTACGAGCGGCGGGCGCTGGAAGTTCCGTGCAGCCGCTGCCGTCCGTGCCGTCGCGTTCAGGCCCATCCATGCCGTTTCGTTCAGTGCCCCGTGGCACGATGGGCACCATGACCGACGCCGCCGGCAGCCCGCCACCGCCGCGGGACGGCCGCGGCGGTCCGCCCGGAGGGTGGTCGGCGCCGGGTCCACCCGGGAAGCCGCCGCCCGCCCACAGAAAGCCACCGCCGACGAACGCGTCGTCCCCGCCCCGTTACGGAAACCCACCACCGACGTACCACCGCACGGCCCCGCCCCGTGCTCCGCGCCCCCCACGG
>JBBSNO010000322.1:0-2194 GCA_038232615.1 Actinomycetales bacterium | reverse complement strand
GGCGGCGGCCAGGGCGTCGACGGCGTCATCGAGCGGGACGCCGGCAAGCGCCGGGTCGGCCAGCACCGTCAGGAGGTCGGTACCGAGCGCGGGCCGCAGCAGCGACAGGCGCGCCGCTGCGCCCGCGGCGCTCTTCTTGCCGCCGGGCCAGTTGCGGGTGCCGGCACCGGTGGTGCCGTCCGCCTCGACGCCAGTCAGTCGAGCCATCGCACGGAAGGAGCACTCCGGATGGACCTCGACCACGCGGTCGACGATGCCGAGGTCGCCTGCGCTGGCCGTGGCCAGGGCACGGTCGACGTCGAGGATGCCCGCTGCGAGCCCCCAGGCCTGTTTCGAGAACCCCGTCCCTCGTGGGTGCGTGCTGCGCTGGGCGGCATGAGCCACGGCCCAGCAGTCGTAGACCGAGCGGGGGCTGTCGGCTGACGACGGCCGGGCGAGCTCTGCGCGGGCGGCCGCGAACGCCTGTCGCGTCGGGGTAGCGAAGACCGACGAGCCCGAGCGGGCCAGCCGTGCCCGGGCCGCGATGTCGGCGGGCCTGTCGCCGGGGTCGGCGACGCCGATCGGGACGTCGATGCCCACCGCCGAGGCGTCGGTGGCCGCCTCGACCGCCTCGCGTGCCGTGCCCAGCACGACCCACCGGACGTCGGCCCCGTCGAGCCGAGCAGCGACCCACCGCCCCCGGGAGCCGTCGACCCCGAGCACGACCGTCACGGCACGAGGCTGCCACGATGTGCCACATGCGCGTCCACCTCGGTTGTGACCACGCCGGATTCGAGCTGGTGGCGCACCTCGTCGCCCACCTGGGTACCGCGGGCCACGAGGTCGTCGACCACGGACCCCCGACGTACGACCCCGAGGACGACTACCCGCCGTTCTGCCTGCGCGCCGCCCAGGCGGTCGTCGACGACACCGGGAGCCTCGGCGTGGTCGTGGGCGGGTCCGGCAACGGTGAGCAGATCGCCGCCAACAAGGTGGTCGGCGTCCGGGCAGCCCTGGCCTGGAGCCTGGACACCGCCCGCCTCGCGCGCCGGCACAACGACGCCAACGTGGTCTCGATCGGGTCGCGGATGCACAGCACGCAGGAGGCAACGGCCATCGTCGAGGTGTTCCTGGCCGAGCCGTTCAGCGGCGTCGCCCGCCACCAGCGGCGGATCGACCAGGTGAGCGTGTACGAGACCGACCACGTACTGCCTGCCCTGCCCGGCCGCTGACGCGTGCCCGAGGGCCACACCGTCCGTCGCCTCACGGACCGGTTCGTCGACGAGATGGGTGAACGTAGCGTCGGCGCGTCGAGCCCGCAGGGCCGCTTCTCGGGCGGCGCGGCTCTGCTCGACGGACGGGTGCTCGCCGGCGGCGACGCCCACGGCAAGCAGATGTTCCTCGACTTCGGCGCCGGTCGCTGGCTGCGCGTGCACCTCGGGCTCTACGGGAAGTGGACCTTCGGCACCGGGGCACCGCCCGAGCCGCGCGGAGCCCTGCGCCTGCGGCTCGAGGCCGGGCCGGACGCCGCGGACGGGGGCCGGTCGGCGGGTGCCGGGGTGTGGGCGGACCTGCGCGGACCCACGGCGTGCGAGGTGGTGACGACCGCGGGGAAGGACGTCGTGCACGCGCGACTCGGTGCCGACCCGCTGCGCCGCGACGCCGACCTGGAGGCGTTGCTGGCACGGGTGGAGCGGTCACGGGCACCGATCGGCACGATCCTGATGGACCAGGCAGTCGTCGCCGGGGTGGGCAACGTGTACCGCGCCGAGGCGCTCTTCCGTGCCGGGCTCTCCCCGTTCCGGGAGGGGCGGTCGCTGACGGCGGACGACGTCGCCGCGCTGTGGGGCGACCTGCGTGTCCTGCTGCGGGACGGCGTCCGCCGGGACCGCATCGTCACCACGGCGTCGGTGGACCGTCCGCGCGGGCGGATCCGGCGTGAGGACGCGCACTACGTCTACCGCCGGACGGGGTTGCCGTGCCGGCACTGCGGGACGCCGGTCGTGACCCAGCCGATGGCGGGCCGGAACCTGTTCTGGTGCACGGTGTGTCAGGCGTGACGGTGTGTCAGGCGTGACGGTGTCAGGCGTGCCCGTGTGTCAGGCGTGCGTCAGAACACCCAGCCGCAGTAGGGCGACACGTCGGAGGCCAGCGCCCGCGACGCCCGCGCGAGGGCCCCGGGGCGGCGTTCGTCGACGAGCCCGGCACCGGCGAG
>JBBSNO010000321.1:0-2230 GCA_038232615.1 Actinomycetales bacterium | reverse complement strand
GGGCTGCTGCTGGGGCTGGGGCTGGCCGCCGTCGTCGCGTACTGCAACGCGACGGCGTCCGCCCAGCTCGCTGCCCAGTACCCGACGTCCGGCGGCACGTACGTGTACGGCCGCGAGCGACTGGGGCCCTGGTGGGGCTTCGTGGCCGGGTGGAGCTTCGTCGTCGGCAAGACGGCCAGCTGCGCGGCGATGGCCCTGACGTTCGCCGCCTACACCGCGCCTGCCGGTTGGCAGCGCCCCGTGGCCGTCGCCGCCGTGGTTGCGCTGGCCGCCGTCAACTACCGGGGCGTGACCCGCACGGCCCGGCTGACCCGGGTCGTCGTGGTCGTCGTCCTGCTGGCCCTCGCCGTCGTCGTGGCCGCCAGCCTGGCCGGCGGGGAGGCGGACGCCGGGCGGCTCGTCCCCGACCTCGCCGGGGTCGGGTGGTACGGGGTGCTGCAGTCCGCCGGACTGTTGTTCTTCGCGTTCGCCGGCTACGCGCGGATCGCGACGATGGGCGAAGAGGTGCGCGACCCGGCCCGCACGATCCCCCGGGCGATCCTCGTGGCGCTGGTGATCGCCGTCGCCGTCTACGCCGTCGTGGCGACCACCGTGCTCTCGGTGCTCGGGGCGCCGGGGGTGGCGGCGACCGCCGCCCCGCTGGTCGCCGCCGTCGACGCCGGCTCGTGGGGCTGGGCGGGTCCCGTCGTCCGTGTCGGCGGTGCCGCCGCCGTCCTCGGCGCGTTGCTCGCGCTGGTCGCTGGGGTCGGGCGCACCGGCCTGGCGATGGCCCGCGCAGGTGACCTGCCCGGCTGGCTGGCCGCCGTGCACCCGCGCTACCACGTACCGCATCGCTGCGAGGTCGCGCTCGCCGTCGTCGTGTGCGTCCTCGTGCTCGCCGTCGACCTGCGGGGCGCGATCGGGTTCTCGTCGTTCGGGGTCCTGCTGTACTACCTGGTCGCCAACGTCAGCGCGTTCACCCAGACCTCGGACCGGCGCCGGTTCCCGAGGGCGCTGCAGGTGCTGGGTGCGCTCGGCTGCGGCGTTCTGGTCGTCACCCTGCCGCCGGACAGCGTCGCCGCCGGCGTCGTCGTCCTCGCCGCCGGGGTGGCCTACCGCTGGTGGCGCACAACCGCGGGGCGCTGAGGGACCGCCACACTGCCCGTCCCCGACGCTGCCCGCCCGCGCTGCCCGCCGACCTGCGTCCTCGCGGTCGCACCCCTACGCTCGACCCGCGCCACCACCAGGCCCGGCCCAGCCGGCCCGAGCCCACCCCAGTCGACCAGAGAGAAGGTCCCCCCGTGATCGGATTCATCGTCGCCGGCCTCATCATCGGAGCCCTGGCGCGCCTGGTGAAGCCCGGTAAGCAGAACCTCGGCATCGTCGCCACGCTGCTGCTCGGCCTGGCCGGCTCCGTCATCGGCGGCGTGATCGCCAACCTCCTCGGAACCGGGGACATCTTCGAGCTCAACGTCCTCGGCTTCATCGTCTCGGTGATCGCAGCGGTCCTGCTGATCGGTGTCGCCGAGACGCTGTCGGGCAACCGCAAGAGCTGACCGCGGGGACGCGGAGCACGCCTCGGACCTGCCCGGTAGCGCGGTTCGTGCGCCGCCCATGGTCCGTCCCGACGTCGACGACGAGCCCGACCTGCTCGGGACGTGAACACCGGCTGCGGCCGGGGCGCCTCGCCGGGGCGCCTCAGGTCCTCAGCGCACCGACGATGGCTTCGAGGGCTGCTCGCTCCACCCGGTAGTACGTCCAACGACCTCGGCGCTCTCCAGTCACCATGCCGGCGTCCGACAGCTTGCGCAGGTGGTGCGTCACGGTCGGCTGGCTCAGGCCGAGCGGCCCCACCAGGTCGCACGTGCAGGCCTCATGCCCGGGCGACGCCATGATCAGGGAGACGAGGCGCAGGCGGGCAGGGTCGGCGAGCGCCTTCAGCCGGTCGGCCAGCACCTCGGCCTCGTCCTCGCTGATCGCCACCTCCGCCAGCGGTGCGCAGCAGGCTCGGGCGGCATCGGCGAGCATCGTGGCCATCCGCGCAGTCTCCCACTATATCGATGTACGTCAATGGTTGACGTCGGCGCCGGACGCATGCATCCTTGTCGATACATCGAGAGTTGTCGATCACAGGAGACTGCGATGACCGAGAACACCATCCGTGACGAGGTCCGCCGCAGGTACGCCGAGCTGGCGACGTCCGGCTCCTGCTGCGGGCCCGTGACCAGGGGCGACCAGGAGACCGAGGTCT
>JBBSNO010000320.1:0-2239 GCA_038232615.1 Actinomycetales bacterium | reverse complement strand
GACCTCGTCGCCGCCCGCTCCACCCTCACCGGCGAGCACCTCGCGGCCTACGTCGGCACCTGACCGAGGCCCTCGCGGACACCGTGAGTCTGCGCTACGTGCGATCGCCCCATCCTCCTGGGGTCCGCATCGCCGTCGTGCTCGACAACTTCAGCCCCCATCTGGCGACGAAGACCGACGCAGCCACCGCTGACCGCTCACCCGGCGATGCACTGCCGGCCCGACGGAACGGCCTGCGTCATCGGACCGTGGACTACGGTCGGGACCCATGAGCGCCACCTCGATCGGCCTGTCCGATGCCCTGCAGACCTACGTGGTGGCGCACTCCACCCCCGTGGACGACGTCCTGCGGGACCTCGCGGAGGAGACCCGCGCGATGGGCGACCGGGCGGCGATGCAGATCGCCCCCGAGCAGGGCACCTTCCTCACGCTGGTCGCCCGCCTCATCGGAGCGCGGCGTGCCGTCGAGGTCGGCACCTTCACCGGCTACTCCTCGATCTGCATCGCCCGGGGCCTGGCCGAGGGCGGGCGGCTGTTGTGCTGCGACGTCAGCGAGGAATGGACGGCGGTCGCCCGCCGCTACTGGACCCGCGCCGGGCTGACCGATCGCATCGACCTGCGCATCGCCCCCGCGCACGAGACGCTGAGCGCCCTGCCCACCGACCCCGACATCGACCTGGCCTTCCTCGACGCCGACAAGACCGGCTACCCGGCCTACTGGGAGCAGCTGGTCCCCCGGATGCGCCCCGGCGGGGTGCTGCTGGTCGACAACGTGCTCTCCGGCGGGCGCGTCATCGACGACGATGCCGATGACGACGTGGACGAGAACGTCACCGCCATCAAGGCGTTCAACGACCTCGCCCTGGCCGACGACCGGGTCGAGCTCGTGCTGCTGCCGCTGGCCGACGGCGTCACCTTCGCCGTCAAGCACTGACGTCGTACGGCACTGGACCGGTACGTCGGCACCGTCACGACGTCACGTCCCTCGTCGTGAACCGGGCCCACGCCAGCGACCCGAACACCGCGACGTAGCACGCCTGCAGCACGAGGTTGTCCTGGAACGACGCCCACGCCACGGGCTCGCGCAGCAGATCGGCGAAGCCGAACCAGTGGTGGCTGAACAGCCACGGGTGGACCCAGGAGACTTGCGGGATCGTGTCGAGCACCTGGGACACGATGGACAGCACGACCGTCGTCGCCATCGCGCCGACCGGCACCTCGGTCAGCGTCGAGACGAACAGCCCGACCGCGGACAGCCCCAACAACGACACCGAGACGTACGCCGCCACCAGCGTCACCCGCCACAGCGCACCCAGCGGTCCCACCACGTCGCCGGAGAGCAGGGTCACGTCCCCGACGGGGAACAGAATCGCCCCGATCACCGCACCGGCCAGCGCCACCACCCCGGTCGCGGCGACGCAGAAGGCGGCTGCGGAGACGTACTTCACGACCAGGAAGCGCGTACGTCCCACCGGCGCCGCGAGCAGGTAGCGCAGCGTCCCCAGTGACGCCTCTCCCGCCACCGTGTCCCCGGCCACCACACCGACCGTCAGCGGCAGGAACAGCGGAACCGTCACGCCGATCGCGGTGATCGCGACGAACAGCCCGTTGTCGGTGATCCGGTCGATGAACGGCGGACCCTCGCCGGGCTGGACCTCGCGGTCGGAGACGTCGACGGCGACACCGATGAGCACCGGCACCGCCGCAAGCACCAGCAGCAGCGCCCAGGTGCGGCGCCGCCCGAACATCGTCCGCAGCTCGGAGGCGAGGAAGCCGCCGAGGACGTCACGCGACGACATCGAAGCCCTCCCCGGTCAGCGCGACGAAGCGTTCCTCCAGGCTCGGTCGGGCCACCGCCACCCCGCGCACCCGCACCCCGTCGGCGACGAGCGCCGCGACAACCCGTTCCACCGGAGCGTCCCCGAGCTCCGCGGTGGCCGCCGGACCGTCGCGCACGACGTCCGGCAGGCCGAGCCGTCCCAGCGTCGCGGCCGCCGCGGCGACGTCCGGCGTCTCCACCCGCAGCCGCGCCCGCCCACCGCCGAGCTCCTCCAGCGTGCCCTGCTCGACGAGCCGGCCCACGCTCATGATCCCGACGTGGGTGCACACCTGCGCGATCTCGGCGAGCAGGTGCGAGGACACGAACACCGTCGTCCCGTCCGCGGCCAGCGAGCGCACGAGAGCGCGCACCTCGCGCGTGCCCTGCGGGTCCAGGCCGTTGGTCGGCTCGTCGAGCACG
>JBBSNO010000319.1:0-2239 GCA_038232615.1 Actinomycetales bacterium | reverse complement strand
GAGAGGGCGGGTCAGGGCTGGGGGAGAGGGCGGGTCAGGGCTGGAGGAGAGGGCGGGTCAGGGCTGGGGGAGAGGGCGGGTCAGGGCTGGAGGAGGGCACGGGAGGAGAACCGGTGCTCGCAGCGGTAGCCGAGCCGCGAGTACAGGCGCCGGGCGACGGAGTTGTCCGCGTACATCCCCAGGGTGGCGACCTCGGCGCCGGCCTCCATCGACCGGCGCGTCAGTGCGGCGGTGACCGCGGCCCCCAGCCCCTCGCCCCGCCGCACCGGCGCCGTGGTGATCGAGGCGAGGTGCGGGACGCCGGGCACGTGCGTGGTCGCGGCCCCGCACGCGACGAGCTCGCCGTCGGAGCGGACGCCCAGCCAGCTCGTCACCCTGGGGTCTCCGGGCTGCGCGCTGGGACGCGCGCTCGCTGCTCGCAGCAGCGCCGCGACCGCCGCGTCGTCGTCCACGACGTCGACCCGGTCCTCGCCCGGCACCGAGGGGGGCGGGTCCGGCGTCCACATCCAGTCCCAGTCGGCGCCGTCGCCGACGCGGCGCGCGACGTCGTCCGCCAGCAGGGGCAGGGCCCCGCGGGGGAGCGTCAACCGGGCGATCCGGGGGCCGCGCTCGGCGACCGCCGCCGCGACGAGAGGGGCGGCGTCCTGCGGGTCGCCCAGGACCGTGAGGGTCATCGCGCCGTGACGGCCGACGTGCAGCAGCGCGGTGGCGCCGGGTCCGTCCCAGCGCGCGGACACGCCGCCGGGGTCGACGTTCCAGCGCACGAAGGGGTCCTGATCGGGAGGGGCCATCAGTGCTGCAGCCCGAAGCGCGTGTGCAGCCGTCGCAGTGGCGCCGGCGCCCACCAGTTCCACTCGCCGAGCAACGTCATGGTGGCCGGCACCAGCAGGCAGCGGACCAGCGTCGCGTCGACGGCCACGGCGACCGCGAGCGCGACGCCGGTCTGCTTGATCACCAGCAGCTCGCCGAGGACGAACCCCGAGAAGACGAGGACGACGACCAGCGCGGCCGAAGTGATGATGCGCCCCGACCGCTGCAGCCCAGCGACGACCGCTGCGTCGTTACCCATGCCGGCGTCGCGCAGCTCCTTGATCCGCGCGAGCAGGAACACCTCGTAGTCCATCGCGAGGCCGAACCCGAACGCCAGCACCAGCGGGGGGATCACCGTCTCGATGCCTCCCGCGCTGGTGAAGCCCAGCAGTCCCTCGAGATGGCCCTCCTGGAAGACCCAGACCAGCACCCCCAGCGACGCACCCAGCGACACCACGTTCATCAGCAGCGCCTTGAGCGGGACCAGGACCGACCCTGTCATCGCGAACAGCAGGACGAACGTCGCCAGGACGACGACGCCGATCGCCCACGGCGCCTGTCGGCCTGTGGCGTCGACGAAGTCCACCAGTCCCGCGGCCTGTCCCGTCACCCACGTGTCGAACACAGGACGGTCCTCGCGCAGCGCCCGGACGACGTCCGTCGCCACCTCGGAGTTCGCGTCGTCCCCCTCGACCCGGACCGGCAGGACCGTGTACTCGCCAGCCTCTGTCGGCGGGTCGACGGCGCGCACACCCTCGATCGCGAGCACGTCGGCCGACCAGGCCGCCACCTCGTCGACAGAGGCGTCCGCGACCACCTGCACGGGCGCGCCGGTCGTGGAGGGGAACCGTTCGTCCAGGGACTCGAAGAACACCCGCTGCGCCGACCCGGCAGGGAGCAGCTCGGTGCCCGAGCTGCGGAGCTGGATGGCCAGCGCGGGCGCCGCCGCGCCGAGCAGCACGGCGACCACCCCGACGACGACCCACCACGGCCTGCGCTGGACGGCGCGCGCGAGTCGGGAGAAGACACCTTCGTCCGGCGCGATGTCACCGAGACGGCGCACCAGCAGGCGCAGACCGGGCACGCGCGACGGAAGACCGGGCCGGACCATCCGGTGCCCGGCGAGCGCCAGGAGCGCCGGCACGAGGGTCAGCGCGACGAGCAGGGCCACGACCACGACGCTGACGCCGGCCGCGCCGATCGCCCGCAGGATGTCGGCGCTGAACACCAGTAGCCCCGACAGGCTGATCGCGACCGTCACCGCCGAGAAGACCACCGTCCGCCCGGCCGTCGACAGCGTCGCGCCCATGGCTGCGACGCGGTCGGCGCGGCTGGCCGGCAGCCGCGGGTCGGGCAGCTGCGCGCGCAGCTCCTCACGGAAGCGGCTCACGACGAGCAGCCCGTAGTCGATGCACAGGCCGAGGCCCAG
>JBBSNO010000318.1:0-2245 GCA_038232615.1 Actinomycetales bacterium | reverse complement strand
TAGCGGCCGACCCCGTGCTGCTCGTGCACGACGACGTCACCGGTGGTCAGCTCGAGCGGGTCGACCTGGCGCTTGCGCCGCGCCGGGAGCCGGCGCTCCTCGCGGCTGGCGGCACGCTGGCCGACCAGGTCGTCGTTGGTGAGCACGACCAGGCGCAGCGGGTCCGACACCAGGCCGTGCCCCAGGCAGCCGGTGACCACATGCACCAACGCGTCGTCGGGGTCGCGAGGCAGGGCGTCCTCGAGGCGAGCCGCGACGTCGTGCTCGGCGAGCAGCTCGGCGGTCCGCTGGGCCTGGCCCTGCCCGGGCGTGACGACGACGACACGGCGACCGGCCGCGAGCCATCCGCGTACGTCCATGACGGCCTGCTCGGTGTCCCCGCGGTAGACCGGGGCGGCCACGATATCGACCGACCGCGAGGCGACCGCGCCTGCCTCGACGTCGACGTCCACGTCGACCGGCTCGCCGGCCTCGGTCCGGAGCGGCTCGTGCGGGACGTCGGGGTCGAGCCCGAACGGGGAGGTGCTCCACCACGGCAGCGATCTCGCAAGCGCCTCCGCGCGGACGTGTCCCAGCGTGCGGTACGCCGACGCTCCGAGGTCGACGGGCGCCTCGCCACCACTGGCGGCTGCCGCCCACGAGGCCTCCAGGAACTCCTGGCTGGTGGCCACCAGGTCGTGTGCGCGGGAGCGCACCCGCTCGGGGTCGCAGACGACCACGTGCCCGTCTCCGGGCAGCAGGTCGGTGAGCAGCTCCATCTCGTCGACGAGGACCGGCGTCAACGACTCCATGCCCTCGACCGCGTGCCCGTCGGCCAGCTTGGTCAGCATCTCGGCCAGGGACGGGTGCTCGACGGCCAGCGCACCCGCCCGGGTGCGCACCTGGTCGGTGAGCAGCAGCTCGCGGCACGGTGGCGCCCACAGCTGCTCGATGGTCCCCAGGGAGCGCTGGTCGGCGACGGCGAAGCTGCGCAGCTCCTCGACGGTGTCGCCCCAGAACTCCACGCGCACCGGGTGTTCCTCGGTGGGCGGGAAGACGTCGACGAGACCGCCGCGCACCGCAAACTCGCCGCGCCGCTCGACCAGGTCGACGCGAGTGTAGGCGGCGGCACCCAGCCGGGTGACGACGTAGTCGAGCTCGACCTCGGCACCCACCTGCAGGCGGACCGGCTCGAGGTCGCCGAGCCCCCGCACCTGCGGCTGCAGGACCGAGCGCACTGGGGCCACGACCACGCTCAGTGGCCCGGTGGGGCCGACGTCGCAGTCAGGGTGTCGCAGCCGCCGGGCCACGGCCAGCCGCCGCCCGACGGTGTCCGAGCGTGGTGACAGCCGCTCGTGCGGCAGGGTCTCCCACGGCGGGTAGACGGCGACGGTGTGCGGTGCCAGCAGGTCGGCCAGCGCCTCGGCCAGGTCATCGGCCTCGCGCTGTGTCGCCGTGACAGCCAACACCGTGCGCCGCGCGTGAGCGACGAGACCGGCGACGAGGAACGGCCGCATCGCCTGCGGGCCGGTGAGGTCGAGGACCGGCTGCCTTCCCGCGGCACCTGGCCGCGCCTGGTCGAGTGCCGCGGCGAGAGCGGGCTCGGTGGAGACCAGGTCCCGCAGGCCGGCCAGCTGCATCGTCGGCGACCCCTCCACGCATCACAGACCCCTGTCGGAAACGAACGGGGGTCGCCGCAAGACTACGGCGGGCCGGCGGCACGCGCGTGCGCGCGGGTGTTTCAGCCGTCGAGCCCGCGCGTGAACGAGACGATTGCCTCGGCCAGCTCCGGGCGGCACACGATCAGGTCCGGCAGCAACGGGTCGGGCCGGTTGTAGACCAACGGCGAGCCGTCGATGCGGCTCGTGAACAGCCCGGCGGCCCGGGCGACGGCAACTGGTGCGGCGGAGTCCCACTCGTACTGGCCCCCGGCGTGCACGTAGGCGTCGGTCACGTCGCGCACCACCGAGATCACCTTGGCTCCCGCGGAGCCCATCGGCACGAGGTCCGCACCGAGCCGCTCGGCCAGCCCGGCGACGAACTCCGGTTGTCGCGTGCGACTCACCGCGATCCGCGGTCTCGCCGCGGATTTCGCCGGCACGGTCGGCGGAGCCCCGGTGTCGAAGGTGGTGCCGAGACCGGGCTGCGCCACCGCTCCGGCAACCAGCTCGCCGTCTTCCCACAACGCGACGTGGACCGCCCAGTCGTCGCGCGGCGGCTCGGAGAACTCCCTGGTGCCGTCGAGCGGGTCGACGATCCACACGCG
>JBBSNO010000317.1:0-2249 GCA_038232615.1 Actinomycetales bacterium | reverse complement strand
GATGACCAGCCCCTCGACGCTGGACGCAGCGATGACCGTGAAGTCCATCTCCCAGACGAACGCAGCCACCAGGACGACCACGACGAACCCGATCGGCATGGCGAACTTGGCGGGCCACCTCAGCCCCACCAGCAGCGCGTCCACGACGATGATGGGCAGAAGTGCGAGCAGGCTCAGCACCGCGAGGTTGTCCACGCGGACGACGGGTGGAGCCTCACAGCAAGCGCGTCCGGGGTCAAGATGCCGGTAGTGGCCGTCAGCCCCCGAATCGGGCTCCTGTAGGCCTTCTGTTGCGCCGCTCGAGGGTCCTGCCCGCACAGGCAGCACGTGCCGTGGCATCATCCGGGGCGTGACGGGTGCCGGGGTCTTCGAGCCTGCGCGGTTGGACGCCGTGCTGCGCAGCCGCCTGCTCGACACCCCGCCGGAGGAGCCGTTCGACCGGCTCGCACGCCTGGCCCGCGACCTGACCGGCGCCCCGATGGCCTTCGTCACGGTGGTCGACGAACGTCGCTCGTTCTGGAAGAGCTGCATCGGCGTCTCGCCGCTGGAGGGGCAACTCACCGAGAACGCCGTGGAGGAGTCCTTCTGCCAGTACGTCGTCTCCAGCGGCGAGCCCCTCGTGCTGCCGGACGTGCGCGAGGACGAGCGGACCCGGGACAACCCCTCGATCCGCTCCATGGGCGTCGTCGCGTGGGCCGGGTACCCCGTGCACACCCCCGACGGTCGCGTCCTGGGGACGTTCTGCGTCGTCGACACCGAGCGCCGCGACTGGACGGACATGGACGAGCGCGTGCTGGAGGCCCTGTCGAAGGCGGCCAGCAGCGAGATCGGCCTGCGGATGCAACTGGACACCGCCCGGCGCGAGACGGACGGCGCTCGTCGCCAGATCGCCCTGGCGAAGGGGGACGCCGCGGAGTACGAGCACGTGGCCCTGGTGCTGCAACGCAGCCTCCTGAGCCCTCCGCCCGTGCACGAGGACCTGGAGATCGAGGTGCGCTACCTGCCGGCGGCGGCGCACGCCCAGATCGGGGGCGACTGGTACGACGCGTTCGTGCAGCCCGACGGATCCACGGTCGTCGTGGTGGGCGACGTGGTCGGCCACGACATCCGGGCGGCCGCGGCTATGGGCCAGCTCCGTAACCTCGTGCGCGCCCTGGCCTACCGGCGTCCGCTGACCCCGGCCGAGATCCTCTCCGCCGTCGACGACGCGATGCACGGCCTGCACGTGGGGTCGATGGCGACCGTGGTGATCGCCCACGTCCAGGCCGTCGACCCGGAGGACGGGACGCGCTGCGTGCAGTGGTCCAGCGCCGGGCACCTCCCACCGCTGATGTCGGCGCCGGACGGCGAGGCGCGCGTACTGACGACGACCCCCGACCTGCTGCTCGGTGTGCGCCCGGGGACGGTGAGGCACGACCACGAGGAGCTGCTGCAGCCCGGTGCCACCCTGCTGCTTCTGACCGACGGCCTCATCGAGCAGCGGGACCGGTCGATGCAGGCGCGCCTCGACGACCTGCAGCAGCTGTTCGGGGCTCTGGCCGGCGGCCCGCTGGCCGACCTGTGCGATGCGCTTCTGGAGAAGTGCCTGCCCTCGGCTCCCGACGACGACGTCGCGATGCTCGCGCTGCGAGTCCGCACGCAGGACCGTGCGTCGTGACGGCGGATGCGTTCACCGGCGACGTCAGCGTCTTCCTGAGCCACGACCACACGCTGATCCTGATGACCGGGGATATCGACCTGGCCGTGGTGGACGACCTCGAGTACGCCGGACGCGACGCGATCGACGCGGGGCTGCCCATCGTCGCCGACGTGCGCCGCGTCACGGCGATGGACTCCATCGGCGCGTCGTTCCTCGTGCGGATGGCCGCGGCACTGGCCGATCGGGGCCTGAGTACCACGCTGCTCGGCCCGGCTCCGCGGGTTCGCGAGCTGCTGCACACGATCGGGGCCCAGGACCTGCTCGAGTGGCGCGACCGGAACCAGTTCACCGCGCCGTGACCCTCGCCCGGGTCTACCGTCGAAATCAACGCTCGACGTCCCCGATGAGAGAGCCACGAGCCATCGTCCCCGACCAGTTCCCGCCGCCGCCCTCCGCCGGGGCGGAACGCTGGTCGTGGTCGGTGGCCGAGGCCACCGAGCTCTCCCGGGTCCGGCGGGATCTGCGGAGCTGGGCTACCTGCGCGGACCCAGCGTCCATGGTCCCCGTCGGTGGCCCCGTGGTCGGTGGCCCCGTGGTCGGTGGCCCCGTG
>JBBSNO010000316.1:0-2262 GCA_038232615.1 Actinomycetales bacterium | reverse complement strand
TGGCGCTGGACTGCGACAGCAACCCCAACCTCGGCATCTCGCTGGGTCTCGGCGAGGAGGCGACCGAGCACCTCGTGTCGATGCGCGACGCCGTGGACGCCGGCGACGAAGTGCACGCCTCCGACGCCGACGACCTGGTGCAGCGCTTCAGCGTCGCGGCGCCGGACGGGGTCCGGCTGGCCGTGGTCACGGCGATCCAGAACCCGCAGCCGGGCTGTCCTTGATGTGGGGTCTCACCTGAGCAGTTGCTCGGGCAGCTCGCACACCCTGGCCGCAGCGTCGTTGCCGACTTCGAGGCCGGGCTCGGCACCATCCTGCGCCTGCACGGGCGCGCGGTCGACCTCGACGTGGTCGTGGTCGTGGTCGAGCCGACGGCGAAGTCGCTGGAGGTCGGCCGGCGCGCTGTCGACGCGCTCAGCGCGGACGGGTCGGCGCGGCTGGTGATCGCCGCCAACCGGGTGCGTGACGACGAGGACGTCGCCCGGGTGCGCGCTGCGTTCACGGGCCTCGACCCGGTGCTGGTGCCCGACGAGCCGGCCATCGTCGCAGCGGAACGGCAGGGGCTGGCCCCGCTCGACACCGCCGCGGACTCTCCAGGAGTGCGAGCGCTGGTGGAGCTGGCAGAGAGCCTGCTGACCGACGCGCAAGCCTGAGCTCAACATCCCCGACGCCGACGACCGTCAGGCGGTCGCGCGGTTCCTGCCGGTGACCTCGTCGACCGCATCCAGCACGTCCGCGAGGGCGGCCGACAGACCCGTCGACACCGGCACGAGCCCGACCGTCCCGGCCCGGTCCGCGTGCGCGACGTCGTCCTCGTACGGCAGCATCCCGGCCACGGCGATGCCCTCAGCGGCCAACGCAGCGCGCAGGAAGTCGGCGTCGTCGGGTGTACGCACCTTGTTGCCCACCGCAAGCACCGCGTCGATCCCCAGTTCGGTCGCAAGGGCAGCGGTCCGGGCGGCGGTGAGCACCGACTTGCGGGTCGGCTCGCAGACCACCAACAGCAGGTCGGCGTAAGCGAGCGTCCCCCCGGACCGGCTGAGGTGCTCGAGGCCAGCCTCCATGTCGACCAGCGTGAGGTCGACGCCGGCGAGGGCGTCGCCGAGCAGGCTGCGCACGGTGGCGTGCCCACTGCACGTGCAACCGGCGCCCGCCTCGGCCACCTTGATGGCCGACAGCAAGGTCGGTCCGGCCGGGGTCGGCCGCCCGTACTCCTCGATCAGGCTGGCAGCCGCGGTCGCGTCGCCCGAGCCGACCACCACCTGGCGGGGCAGCACCGGCACTGCTTCGGTCTCGTCCAGCGACAGCCCGAGGGACAGGCCCAGGTTGGGGTTGGAGTCGGTGTCGATGGCCACGACCCTGCGGCCGCGCTCGGCGTACGCGCCCGCCAGCAGGCCGGCAACGGTGGTCTTGCCCACACCGCCCTTGCCAACGACACCCAGCTTCACGGCGACCGATCGCGCCATGGTCGTGGTCATGCCTACTCCCGGACAGTGTTGACGACAGATACTGGCGCAGATCATCTACCCCGAGGCATACTGCCACCACGTCACCAAAGCGTCGAGCGATGGGAGGCCTGCCGTGGTGCTGTGGGTCATGAGCGCGCTGGGGCTGTTCGTCGTCGCCCCGATCGTGGTGCTGCTGGCGTCCTACGTCATCCGACCCGCGCTGGAGAACCTCCGCTACGCCGAGGACATCCTGGAGCACGGCGTCGGCATCACCGTGGCTCTCGAGCCGGTGCCCGAGCTGCTGACCACCCGGGCGCTCGTCGCAGACGTCACCCAGAACGCCGTCGGCTACGTCGGCGCACTTCGCCAGCTGACCGGAACGGCATAGGGGTCCGGCCCGTGTCCGCCGCCGCCGTCGCCGCACTCGTCGTCACCGCCGTGTTGGTCGCTGCTCTCGCCTTCTACCTGATCTGGGTCGTCGTGATCCTCCGGCGGTTGACGGACACGCTGGGCAAGGTGCTGTTCGGCGTCGGGGCCATCGCGCACCGGGTCGAGCCGGTGGGTCCGCTGGTCGGTGAGATCAACGGGGACCTGAGCGCGGTGGCCGACGCGCTCGAGGAGCTCGTGCACGACCTCGATCCCGAGCAGTCTGCCCGCGCATCGTGAGCGTCGAGTTCCGGTGTGCTGACGTCGGTGTCGCGTGCAGCAACGTCGCCCGCGCCGACAGCGCCGACGAGCTGGTCCAGGCGGTCGCCAAGCATGCGCGGACCAAGCACGGGGTGGAGCTGAACGCCACGCTGGTCGACTACGCCAC
>JBBSNO010000315.1:0-2285 GCA_038232615.1 Actinomycetales bacterium | reverse complement strand
GGCAGCACCCAGCGCAGGTGCGAGCGCGCCCCGATGTGGCACCAGTAGGCGGCGTCGACGCTGAAGAGGCGCTCGGTCGGGACGGCGGCCGCGTTCGCCTGCTCCATCGACGCCTTGACGTCGTCGCTCTGCGCCTGGTCCGCCCCGAGCCAGAAGTCGAAGCCCTCGTGGACCGCGACGGTGAAGGGGTGCGACGGGTCGAGCACGTCCTGCAGCCGGGGCCCACGCTCGGCGCGGCCGACCGACGTCACCGGTGTGCCCGGCTCCGACACGAGCGCCCGCAGCAGCGCGTCGGCGACGTCACGGCTGGGGTCGCCCGAGCCGCCGTGCGTCTGCAGTCCGACCAGGACCTGACCGTCCGCGCGGTGCAGCGCCGGCCAGGCCATCGGGAGCACCGTTGCGACCATCACGTCCCTCGCGCCGTGCTCGGCCGTCGTCCGCACGGACGCCGTGGCTGCGGGTACGACCTCGCGCAGGGCCACCCAGTCGCACTCGCCGGCAACCCCTTCGAACGGACGGGCGACCACCTCGACCTCCGTCGAGGTGGCTCGGGCCCGGCCGTGGCACATCTTGTAGCGCTTGCCCGAGCCGCAGGGGCACGGTTCGCGCTGTCCGACCACGGGGACGTCGGCGTCGTCGAGGACGGCGGTACCTGCAGGCGCCGTGCGGCGCGACTTCTTGCCCATGCGGGCGAGCCTAACGGGGCTGGCGGGTCATCCCCGGCGGCGGCGACGCGAGGGCCCACCGAGGGCGGCCCACACGGTGCGGGCGCCGTTGTGGGTCTCGACCACACCCCACTCGTGCGCGAGGCTGCGCACGATCCGCAGGCCGCGACCGTGCGTGGAGAGCGTCGCGGGCCGCAACGCGCGCACGGCGGTGCGTGCCCCTGCGTCGGTGACCTCCACGTCGACCACGTCGCCACGCACCTGCCAGCGCAGCAGCATCCCGTCGGGCTGGAGGGGTTCGGCGTGCCGGACGGCGTTGCCGAGCAGCTCGGAGACCACGACGGCCGCGTCGCTGGCCGTGTCGTTGTCCAGGCGCCCGGCCACGTCCTGCAGGAAGGCTCGGCGCGCGACCGGTACGCCAGCGGCCCGGTGCGGCACCTGCACCGCCCGAGCGTCCCCCCGTTGTGGTGCGTCGAGCAAGGGAGCCAGACACTGCACCCCGGCCATCACGTTCTCCTCCTCGTCGTCCGGCCCCGGCATCAGCGTGAGCACTACCCATCGGCAGCCACTACAAAACACCCGGTCCACGCGGCGTCGGGTCGACGGCGCGTCCGAGCTGGGCCAGGACGGCGTCCGGGCGGTTGGTGATGATCGCGTCGACCCCGGCGTCGAGGCACCGCTGCACGTCCTCCGGCTGGTCGACCGTCCAGACGTGCACCGCGCGCCCGTACTGCTGGAGGCGTTCGAGGTACCAGCGCTCGGCCCGCAGCGTGCGTACCGACACTCCCGCGGCGTGCACGCCCCGCGGCAGGACCCCGTCTCGGTAGCGCAGGGGCGCTCGGTGCATCAGGACCACGAGCGGCAGGCCGGGTGCCATCGCCCGGACCCGCTGCAGGGCCCGGGTCGAGAAGCTCATCACCCGCACGGGCGAGGCCTCGCCGCGGCGCGGCGCGGCCCAACCGAAGTGGTCCAGGACATCGACGAGCTCGCGCTCGACCTGGCCGGCGTACCGGGTGGGGTGCTTGGTCTCGACGGCGACCTCGACCGGGCGGCCGGCGTCGGCGACCGCGGTCAGCAGCCGGCGCAGGGTGAGGATCTTGCCCCGGTCCCGGTCGGGGACCTCACCTCCGCTGCCCGGGTTGGCCGCCTTCCACGACGTCCAGTCCAGGCCCTCCAGGTGTGCGAGCTCGAGGGTCGAGACCTTGCCGCGACCGTTCGACGTCCGCTCGACCCGCCGGTCGTGCACGCAGACGAGGTGACCGTCGGCGGTGAGCCGGACGTCGCACTCCAGCGCGTCGGCGCCGGCGTCGATGGCGCGCAGGTACGCGCCGAGCGTGTGCTCGGGGACGTCGTGGCTGGCCCCTCGGTGCGCCACGACCTGCGGTCTCACGCGGACCAGCCTCGCACCGGCACGCGTCCCGGGCATCAACCTGCCGGCAGCGTGTCGCCACCGACGAGCTGTCGCAGGGAAGGTCAGTCGGCGCCGTGGGCGCGCAGGTAGCGGCCGAAATGCGGGACGGTGAACGCGATCTGGCCCCGCTCGGCCGAGTAGACCAGGCCCTTCTTGATCAGCGAGTCGCGTGCGGGCGAGAGCGACTGCGCCTTGCGGGCCAGGGCGTC
>JBBSNO010000314.1:0-2339 GCA_038232615.1 Actinomycetales bacterium | reverse complement strand
CGGATCGCGTCGGCGCTCGCCGGCTGGTCACCGTTCAAGCCCAAATAGTGCGGTGGCAGGCCGGACAGCGCCCCGATCTCCTGCGTGAGAGTCGCCACGAGGTCGCCGTAGCCGTCGAGCCGGGCCTGCTCGAACTGGCCGAACCGCGTCTCGGGCGCTTCGCTCTGCCACACCCGGCCGTCCTCGGTCCCGAACGGGTTGATGGGCACGCCGGCCTCGTCCTCGACGATCTCCAGCCCGGTGGCCCAGCGGCGGGGCCGGGCGTAGAACTCGCTCGTCACGAGCGCGTCGGCGTGCAGCTTCGCCAGGGCGTCGGTGAGGTCCAGGACGTCGGTCATCTCCGAGACGCCGTCGTGGTCGAGCAGCCGGCCGCGGTTGACCAGCGCGACGACCGGGACGACTCCCATGCGGTTGTCGAGCACCTCACGCACCGTCCAGCCGGTGAGCGGGATACCGGCGCCCTCGACGACCGATGCCTGCGAGACGTAGCGGGTGATCCGGTCGCGCTCGAAGACGGTGGCGAACGCTCGGCCGTCTGCCGTCCAGCGCTTCACGGCGGCCGTCACCTCGCGGGTGGCGGGGTCGCGCTGCACGGCGACCTGCCGAGCCGACTCCACCGTGATGCGCGGCACGGCCGGGTCGGTGCCGGCCCAGACGACGACGAAGGCGCGGCCGAGGGCGAGGGCCTCGACGTGCGCAGCCGCGCTCTGCTCCGGCATCCCGTTGCGCCGCCAGATGCGCCACAGCTCGGTATCCGGTGCGGAGTCCGGGCCGTCGGTGCGGAAGCCGTCGACCCGGAGCCGCTCGGCCAGCGACGTCACCACGAGCCGGGGGAAGTTGACGGACAGGGAGCGCAGCCCGTTGCCCAGCGCCAGCCGGGACTTCGCGGACAGGAACGCCATCGGCTGCCGTCCGGCGTAGTAGGCGTCCAGGTCTGCCAGGCGCGGCGCCGTTTCGTCGATCTTGCGGCCGAGGTCGGCCAGAACGTCCAGTGTCACCATGCGACTACTCGCCTTCTCGTTGTCTTGCGGGTTGCGCGCCAGGTGGCGCGGCTGTGGGCCATCAGCAGCGCGGCGGCTGCGTCTATACGGCGGGTGGTGGAGCGTTTCTCCTTCGCCAGCCGCACCCCGCGCACGTCCTCCACGACGGTGGCGGCCGAGACGTGCCGGGCCAGGTCGGCGTTACCGGAGTGCGTGAACTCCCCGGCCACCGCGCTCTTGTACAGGTCGGTGGTCGCAGCGGTCAGCCGGCTCGGGGAGTGCGGGAACTCGACGACCGGCAGACCCTCGCCCTCGAGGACCTGCAGGCTCCGGGTCCACCGGAACGGGTCGGCGACCACCTCGAGGACGTTCCACCGGCGGGCGGCGTCGCGGACGGCCTGCTCCACGTCCAGGATCGGCACCCGGTAGGTGCTGTCCCCGTGCGGCGGCTCCCACAGCCGGTACAGGTCGAAGTGCGGTTGCACGTCGACCGCGCCGACCACGAGCGCGGTGCTGTCGCTGTTGAAGGACCCATCCAGGGCCAGCACGACGTCCACGCCGTCCGGCACCCCGACGTCGGTGGACAGCCCGGCCCAGCAGCCCGGCGGCAGGAAGGCGGCGTCGTCCTGCTCCACCCATTCGGCGAGGCGGGCACGGCGGAACTCGCTCTCACGGGAGCGAGGTGGGAGCGCGGCGGTCAGCGCGTCGAGCTGCACGAGGTCGCCCAGGCCCGGGTTCGCGGCCTGCCAGCAGTGCATGCAGTCCACCGGGTGCGTGATGTCCCCGCCGAACTCGACGAGCCGGAAGTCGACGGCCGCCGGGTTCGCCCGCCCGTCGAGCACGAGGTCGAGCAGCGGGGACAACTCCCGCCACGACGGTGGGCTCGGGGTGCCGATCGCCAGGAGCTGCGACCCGGCGCGCTTGCCGGTGGAGTGCAGCAACGACTCGTACGCGTCCCGGCGGACGAAGCCGAGCTCATCGCAGACCGCCAGCGAAGCGTCCTCGCCCTCGATCCGGTGCGCCTCCCCCGGCAGGGCGATGATCTGCGAGTCGGTGCGCTCCACGACGATGCGATCGGCGTAGACCCGTACCCGCTTGCCCAGCTCGTCGTTCAGGTCGACCATCCGCGCCGCGGTCGCCAGCATCCGCTTCGCGCTGCGCTCGTCCTGCGCCACGATCACGCACCGCGCACCCTCGATCCCGGAGTCGAAGACGTGATGCAGCGCCAGCGCCGCCGTGAGCGTGCTCTTGCCGGCGCCGCGGGCGAGCACCCAGCAGACGATCGAAGGACGGGGCTCGTCCAGCAACGTGCGCACCAGGTCGAGCTGCCACGGCCGCACCCGCATCGGCCGCTTCGCG
>JBBSNO010000313.1:0-2357 GCA_038232615.1 Actinomycetales bacterium | reverse complement strand
GCCCACGCGACGGCGATGGCGACCAGCGCAGTGCGGTAGGGCACCAGTTCGGGCGGCAGACCGCGGCGCAGGCCGCGGGCCAGGGCCAGGGCGAGGGCGAGCAGGTACATCGCGGCACCCGGCACCCCGAGCTCGGCGGCGTGCGACAGCGGCACGTTGTGCACCTCGATGCCAGTGCCCGTGATCGGGTAGTCGTCGGCCTGGCGCAGGTAGGCCGGCCCGTCGTCGGTGAAACGCTGCCAGCCGATGCCGGTCAGGGCCCGGTCCTCCACGATCCGCAGCGCCGCCAAATTGGTGTTGTACCGGTCCCAGACCGGCTGCTGCTGCGTCGCCCTGGTGCTGACCTGCTCGGACAGCCCCGGCACGACGGCGAGGGTGCAGACGACCACCACGGCGCCGACGGCCAGCGAGGGGAGCACCAGCCGGCGCGTCTCGCGCTGACCGGCCATCGCCACGACGGTGGCGACCACGACCGCCAGCCACACGGCGCGGGTCAGGGTGAACACCGTGCCGGCCAGGCACAGCAGCATGACGGTCGCCGCGGCCGTGCGGGCCGACCTGGTCCGCCAGACCCGCAGCGCCACGAAGCTCACGACGGCGCACATATAGAGGCCGAGCCCGTTCGCCACGGCCTCCACGAAGGGACCGCGGGCCCGCTCCGCGTGGATGCCGACCGTCGGGTCGGCGATGTAGCCCGGGACGACGAGCTGGCGCAGCCCGACCCCCTCGAACAGGGCGGTCAGGCCCAGGTAGACCCCCAGGCACACGAAGGCGACGAGCAGCGCGTTGGCCTGGGCACGGGTCCGGAACAGCACCGGCGCCAGCGCGAAGGCGGCGAACGGCACAAGCCCGAGCCGGTCGAGCAGCGCGTAGGCGCCGTTGACGGTCATCAGCGTGCCGGCGAACAGCGCCGAGAACAGCGCCCACACGACCAGCGCCGCGAGGACAGAGTGCACCGACGTCCACGGCTGTCGCAGGTCGATGCGGTGGAGCACCCGGTCGCGGACCAAGGCCACGACCGTCGCCGCGAACAGGACCCGGTCGAGACCCAGCGGGATCCCGAGGTGGACCCAGTTGCTGGAGAAGACCTGCAGCACGACGGCACCCGACAACAGGACGGTGGGACTCGCCTGGAGCAGCAGCACGGCGGCGCAGACGCCGGCGGCGAGGACCACGAGGGTGGCGACCGGGCCGACGACCTGCGGCGCGAGCCGCGTCAGCGCCGCTGCGAGCAGGACGGTCGGCACGGCCAGCGCCGGAGCCGCCCGCCACCAGCGCGAGCGCGCCGGCGGTGCGCCGTGGGCCGGGCGTGTCGCCTGCCGGTGCGCCGTGCGCGTCACTGCCTGGTACGCCGCGCGCGCGCGCGCACGTCGGCCAGGACCGGCCAGTTCTCGCGCGCCGTGGCGAGCGCCGTGCCGAGCAGCAGGCCGACCAGGACGCCGAACGCAACGGCGAGCATCACCTGCGAGCGGGTGTCCGTGCCGACGTAGTCGGGCTCGCCGATGAGCTGCAGGCTGTTGCGGAAACCGCTGCCGCGCTCGGTGTCGCGGAACGCGGCGGCCAGCGCGTCGACGCGCAGCTGCCGGGTGTCGACCGCCGCCTGCGCCCGGACGACGGTCTGGGTCTGCGCCGCCGACGGCGTGGCGGCGCCGTCGAGCGCGGTTCGTGCGGCGACGAGCTCGTCCTGGGCCTCGAGCAGCTCGGCCGACGCCGTCTCGAAGTCCTCGAGCGAGGTCTCGACGCCCGCCGGCCGGACGCTGTTGCCCTCGACGTAGGTGATGAGCTCCTCCGCGACCTCGGCGGCCAGCACGACGGCGTCCTGGCTGTTGTCGCTACTCGCTTCGACGCGGACGATGGAGGTCTCGGGGATCGGCGAGGCGGCCACCTGCGAGAGCACCTGGCCGCTGCTGAGGCCCAGCGCGTCGCCGACGGGGGCGGCGATCACCGACGTTTCGGCGATGCGGGCGTACAGACCGGCGAGGTTCTCGTTCGCGGCGACGAAGCCGGGCACGGCGGTGCTCTCGACGTCGACCCGGCCGACCAGCACCTGCGCCTGGGCGGTGTGCACCGCGGGAGTGCCCAGAGCTGCGCCGATGCCAAGGGCCAGCAGGGCGACGATAGGCAACAGCGCGAGGACCGGGTGCCGCAGGGACGAGATGAGCGGACCCACGACTTGCGGCGCCGATGAGCGTCCCTCGGCCCGCAGGGCGCCGGGCGCCGGCTCGGGCGCAAGGTAGCGGTCGTCGTGGTCGTCGTGGTCGTCGTGGTCGTCGTCGTGGTCGTCGTGGTCGTCGTCGTCGTGGTGGTCGTGGTGGTCGTGGTGGTCGTGGTTGTCGTGGTTGTCGACGTGGCGGTGC
>JBBSNO010000312.1:0-2366 GCA_038232615.1 Actinomycetales bacterium | reverse complement strand
GTGTACCTGTCCGAAGGTGGTATCGGCCACCTGCCCGACCTGTGCGTCACCGTGCCCGTGTTCGCCGACGGTGAGGGGGCGCCGACGGTGGTGGCGTTCGTCCAGGCGTTCGGGCACCACGACGACATCGGGGGAGCAGTGCCCGGCTCGATGCCCAGCCACGCGACGTCCGTGTTCGAGGAAGGTTTGATGGTCCCGCCGATCCGCCTGTGGGACGCCGGCGTGCCCAACGAGGCCGCGCTGAAGATCATGACCCGCAACTCGCGGATGCCCGACTCCCTGGCGGCGGACCTCGACGCAGAGTGCTCTGCCTGCCTGATGGGGGCACGGCGCCTCGGCGAGCTGTTCGACCGCTATGGCGTGGACACCGTGGAGGCGGCGTTCGACGCCCTGATCGACAACACGACGCAGACGTACCGGCGCGAGATCCTGTCGAAGATCGCAGTCGGCACGTACGTGTGGGAGGACTACGCCGAGCACGACGGCGTGGACGAGCCCCGGCTGCACACGCAGCGGATCACGTTGACGCGCACCGGTCCGGACGACGCCGGCGGCGACCGGATCGTTCTCGACTTCCACGGGACCGGTCCGCAGGCGAAGGGCCCGATCAACCACTGCGGCGACTACGCCGACGGCAACTTCCTGAAGAAGTGGCTGGCGCCGGTGCTGCGCAACCTCGCGGAGACCCCCGAGCGGATGGCGCAGCTCGACGTCAACGAGGGTGTCGTGCCGTTGATCGAGATGCGGTTCCCTCCGCCCGGGACCCTTCTGACACCCGTGTTCCCGGCGCCCACGAACGCGCGCACGTTCGTGATCCTGCGTCTGCTCGGCGTCCTGGCGGGTGTGGTGGCCAAGGCCACCGGCGGGGCGATGCCTGCCGACCAGGAGACCATCCGCTACACGGGTGTCTACGGCGAGAACGCCGACGGCGTGCCGTACCTGATGCGAGAGGTCCTGGGCGGCGGGTCGGGCGGGCGGTACTACGCCGACGGCGAGGACACGGTCCACGTCGTCCCGGACTCGCGGAACCTGCCCACGGAGTTCACCGAGAGCCGGTTCCCGTTCCGGGTGGAGGCACTGGGGCTCGCCGTCGACTCCGGGGGGGCCGGGCGCTACCGCGGTGGCTGCGGCTACTCCAAGCACATCCGGATGCTGCGCGACGCGCACTTCATGTCGATCGCCGACCGGTCGATCCTCGCGTGCTGGGGGCTGCGGGGGGGCAAGGCGGGTCAGTCGTTCGCCGTCACGATCGACCCCGGCGGCCCGCGAGAGCGCGAGGTCGACGCGCTCGCGGACTCCGAGCCCGTGCGGGCGGGCGAGGTGATCTGGGTCCGGACGACGGGCGGTGGCGGCTGGGGCGACCCGCTGGAGCGTCCGTACGACGAGGTGGTGCGGGACGTGGCGTGGGGCAAGGTTTCGCCGGCCGGCGCGCTGCGCGACTACGGGGTGGTCCTGTCCGGCGACGCCGACGTGCCGGTCCTGGACGAGGTCGCCTCCGACACCGAGCGGGAACGGCTCCGCGCGGGCCGCCCGGCGGGACCCTTCTTCGACCGTGGCCCGGGCTACGCGCGGCTCTCCGGTGGCCAGTCGAGTGCCGACGTCGACTGGGTCTGAGCAGACCGCGGACGGGCGGAGCCACGTGAAGGGGCCCGAAGTGCCACGATAGCCGCGTGCCGGACGCCGCTGGGGACGACGACGGGGCTCGACTCCACGTGCGGCTGCCCGCGCACCCGTCCAGCGTGCCGACCGCTCGGCTCTTCGTCGTCGACGCCCTGAAGGGCTGGGGACAGCTGGACCTGGCGGACGACGCCGCCCTGTGCGTGTCCGAGCTGGCGTCGAACGCCACCCTGCACGGGGGCGGCGACGGGTTCTTCGAGGTGACGATGTCCACGCGGCCAGGTGCTGTGCGGATCGCCGTGGCGGACGACGGCCCGGTGCCGATGGAGGCGGTGGTCCCCCGACGGGCCGTCCGCAGCACGACACCCGACCCGCTGGCCGACGAGCCCGCGACAGGGCGTGGGCTCGCCATCGTGGCCCGACTCGCCGACGACTGGGGGGTCGAGGCGACAGCCGCAGGCAAGAGCGTCTGGCTCCGGCTCGCCTCGGGGACCGACCAGAGCGTTCCCGCGCCGCGCTCCGCACCAGCCCCGGCGTCCCCTGGGCCGACCGACCTACCGGACGGGTGGCACGCCGTGCAGCTCCGGGCCTGCCCCGTGGCCCTCAGCCTGCGGCAGGACCAGCACCTGGACGAGCTCGTCCGTGAGCTACAGCTCGTCGACGCCGGCCCGCGCGCGGCGTCCAGCGACCTTGCCGGGGTGATCGAGCGCCTGCTCGGCCGCCAGGCCCACGCCCGCAACACCGGTCGT
>JBBSNO010000311.1:0-2375 GCA_038232615.1 Actinomycetales bacterium | reverse complement strand
TCGCCGGGTTCGCGAGCAAGCTGTTCGGCGAGACGTTCCTGCCCGACAGCGTCGTCACCGAGCAGTACGGCGACCCGGCGATGCTCGACCTGGACAGCCCTGAGATGCACCTCGCGCCGCAGCCCGTGCCCGCCGCGGCCCTGGAGTCGGCGGAGGCGACCGGAGGCGACCAAGAGGTCCGGGCGGCCCTGGCGGCGCACCTGGCCTCCGCCGACAGCCCGGACGCCGCCCGCCGCAGCAAGCCGCTGGCGTGGGTCGAACAGGCGCTCTGGGGCGGCGTCCGCTCCATGCGCGACCTCGCGGACGACTACGTCGACCAGGTGCGGCCCGGCGCGACGCCCGAGCAGGCGCAGGTCGAGATCCAGGCCGCGTTGATGCTCGGCGCGGCCGTCAAGGTCGAGGGCCCGAAGGGGCCGGAGGGGCTGCTGACCCCGAAGGTCCACGGGTTCTTCTCGCAGGGCCTGCCGGTGACGGCCTGCCTGCGGGCCGATGACCCGCACCTGAGCGAGCAGGGCGAGGGGACGTGCGCGACTTGCGCCGAGGAGGGCGAGCGGGACGTGTTCGCCTATCCGCTGGTGTTTTGCACCGCCTGCGGTCAGGAGTACTTCGTCGCGTTGTACGACGCCGGCGCCAGCGTCGCGCACCCTCGCGACTTCCTCGACACCAGCCAGCTGGGCCTGCCGGTCTATGTGATGACCGACGAGTGGGACGAGGACGCCGTCCCGCTCGCCCCGGAAGACGTGAAGAAGGACGGCACGGCCCGCAAGGGCCGGGAGGGCGCGGTCCCCGAGAAGCACGTCCTGTGCGGCCTGTGCGGCGACGTCGGCGGCGGCTGCGGCCACCCTGAGGCCCGCGAGGTCGTCTGGGTCCGGCAGCCGTTCCAGCTCTGCCCGGGGTGCGGTGTCCGCTACGACGGAGGCCACTCCGAGTACAACAAGTTCTTCCAGGTCGGCACCGTCGGGCGGGCGACCGCGACGGACGTCCTGGTCACCGGGATGCTCGACGGTCTGGACGACCCGAAGAGCAAGCCCGCCGTCATGGCTTTCTCCGACAATCAGCAGGACTCGTCCTTCCAGGCGGCGCACCTGAATGCGCTTTCCCGCCGGTTCCACTTCCGCCGGGCCGTCTGCGCCGCGCTGGACGACGTGAACGACCCGTCGGAGGCACTCACCACCGAGGAGCTCGCCCGCGCCTCCTACAAGGCGATGAAGTCCACCGGCACCCTGCCGACGTTCACCCGGCAGATGGACGCCAAGGCGATCGACCCGGACGCCGACCTGCGAAAGGCAGAGCGCCGCTACCTGCGGTACCTCCAGGCGGGCGTGCTCATGGACACCTCCGGCTCGCCGCGCAAGGCCCAGCCCAACCTGGAGGACACCGGCCTGCTCGTCGCGGAGTACGAGTCCCTCGGCAAGAGCGACCTCGTCCTCAAGCAGATCGCCCTGCACGGCGCTGTCCAGCTCAAGCTCCTTGCGGAGGGCGAGCCGGAGCTATGCCTTGACCTGTTCCGGGCGCTGCTCGACACGATGCGCCGCGGCAAGTCCGTCTCCAGCGACTCCGAAGACGGCCCCGCGTCGGTGTTCTCCTCGCCCGACGGCTTCGCGACACAGGTCGTCAGCCTGCTCAACCCGTCGTCGTTGTTCCACGGCAGCGCCGAGCAGCCGAACCGAGTCGTGGTCTACGACGACAAGGCCGAGGCCAAGCGGTTCGACGTGAAGCGGCTCGGCGGCAAGCAGGACCTCACCGGGACCGACACCGGGTCCACGTCGCGGCTCACCCGGTGGCTGCTGCGCCAGATCCGCTGGGGCAACGACAAGCAGGCCCGGCAGGAGGCCCGCGACACCGTCCGGCGGGCCGCCGACTTCCTCAAGGAGTTCGGCTTCCTCGTCCGCACCGACTGCTCGCCCGGCCTTCAGGTAGCCGAGGAGAAGCTCCAGTTCTGGCGACCCGCCGAGCCTCTCGGCTACCGCTGCCCCCGGTGCGCGTCACGGTGGCTGTTCACCGAGGCCCGGGACTGCCCGCGGTGCGTGAAGGTCCGGCTCGCCGAAGACCGCGCCGGAAGGGACGACTTCTTCCGCGCGACGTACACGTCCTCCCTGGAAGGGACCGTCCGCGTCGCGGCGGAGGAGCACACCGCCGCCGTCGGCGGGGACGAGCGCAAGACCATCGAGACCAGGTTCAAGAGCCAGAAGGACCCGCTGAACGTCCTGGTCTGCACGCCGACGATGGAGCTCGGCGTCGACATCGGTTCGCTGTCTGCCGTCTACATGCGCAACGTCCCGCCGTCTCAGGCGAACTACGCCCAACGGCAGGGCCGCGCGGGCCGGGCCGCCCAGCCGTCGGCGGTCGTCACGTTCTGCGGCGCGCAGGGCAGG
>JBBSNO010000310.1:0-2447 GCA_038232615.1 Actinomycetales bacterium | reverse complement strand
TGAAGCCGGCGACGAACACGTTGTCCGGGTGGTCGTAGAGCGTCCGCGGGCTGCCGACCTGCATGAGCAGCCCGTCCTTGAGCACGCAGACGCGGTCGCCCATCGTCATGGCCTCGACCTGGTCGTGGGTGACGTAGACGGTTGTCGTGCCGAGACGCCTTTGCAGCGACGCGATCTGGGTGCGGGTCTGCACCCGCAGCTTGGCGTCGAGGTTGCTCAGCGGCTCGTCCATCAGGAACACCTGCGGCTGCCGGACGATCGCCCGGCCCATGGCGACACGCTGACGCTGGCCGCCCGAGAGCGCCTTGGGCTTGCGGTCGAGGTAGTCCTCGAGGTCGAGAATCTTGGCCGCCTCCTCCACGCGGGTGCGGATCTCGTCCTTCTTCATGCCGGCGATCTTGAGGGCGAACCCCATGTTGTCGGCGACGGTCATGTGCGGGTACAGCGCGTAGTTTTGGAACACCATCGCGATGTCGCGGTCCTTCGGCTGGACGTCGGTGACGTCGCGGTCGCCGATGAGGATGCGACCCCCGTTGACGTCCTCGAGCCCGGCGAGCATCCGCAGGGAGGTGGACTTGCCGCAGCCGGACGGTCCGACGAGGACGAGGAACTCGCCGTCCTCGACGTGCAGGTCGAGCTCGTCGACCGCGGGCTTCTCGCTCCCGGGGAAGACACGGGACGCCTTGTCGTACGTGACGGTAGCCATGGTTGTAGATCCCTCCACCGGCAGGAACGTGCCGGACGATCCGAGTGACAGGGTGGCGCCACCCACCGGACGGCGTGTGGCATGGGTCACGGTCCCGCAGGCGGGGACCCCAGTCAAGTTCCGACCGCCCCGTGGACGCGTCCGGTCCCGCTCCTACTGCAGGGCGCGAGCGATCGCGGCCCCGGCGTCCCTGATCGTGTCTTCGGGATCGGCGCCGCGGACGACGGCGGCCTCGGCCTGGCTCAGCGGTCCCCAGACCGCGCCCATCTGGGGGATGGAGGGCAGGAGCACGCCGGCCGCAGCCGCCTCGGCGAAGAGGGCCACGGCCGGGTCCTGGGCGATGGCCGCCGCGAGCACGTCCGTCATCGCCGGGACGCGACGCTCGGCGTCGTAGAGGGCCTGCATTGTCTCGGGGGAGTTGATGCCGTCGAGGACGAGTTGCTTCGCGAGGTCACGGCTGCGGCCCTTGCTGGCCAGGAAGAAGGCCTGCACCTCGACGTAGGGCTGCGCCGTGGCCCCGTCGGCGAACCCCGGGCTGGGGCTGACCTGGTAGGGGACGCCGGCGGCCCGCAGCTGGGCCGCGGCGTCCGGTCCGGCGACCAGGTAGGCGCAGCCGGCCTCGACGAACGTGCCCAGCGCGTTGTCCTGCGTGATGTCCGTGCTCAGGACCCCGGCGGCCCCGAGCTCGCCGAACTTGGTCATTGCGGCCACCGAACCCGGGCCCCCGACGCCGAGGTCGGTCGGGTTGGGCTCGCCGTCCGAGGTGGTGCCGAAGACGTACCCGCCGGCCGAGCGGTACAGCGCGTGGAGGGAGAACGCGTCGCCGCCCGGTCCGACGGGCAGGCACAGCGGGCGCTCCGCCCCCGAGGTCGTCCCGGCCTCGACGAGCTCCTCCACCGTCGCCGGGGCGGTGCCCACGAGATCGGTGTTGCGGTAGAGCACCAGCGACTCGACGGCGTAGGGCAGGCCGTAGAGCACCCCGTTGTAGGTGACCCCGGCGAGCGCCTGCGGCGAGTAGCGCCCGCGGTCGACGTCCGACAGTTCGAGCCTGTCGATGGCCCCGTTCTGCACCAAGACGCCGATCCATGCGTGCTCGCCCACGACGACGTCGGGGCCGGTGCCCTCGGTGTTGGCGATGATGAACGCGGACTCCAGGTCATCGGCCGGGACGGCCTGCACCGCCGCGGTGACGTCGAGCTCCGCGGCGAACTCGGCGACGATCGGCTCGAGCGCCTCGGCGCGCACCTCGTCGGCCCACACGACCAGGTCGGCGTCCGCCCGCACGACCACGTCGGTCTCGCTGGCCTCGGGCAGCCCCTCGACCTCGGGGACCCCGGCGTCGGCGCCTCCCTGCCCTCCGCCGCACCCGGCGGCCAGCAGGGCCACGGTCACCACGAGGGCGACGAGAGGGGATCGACCGGAGCTCACGCGAGCACCTCCACCAGGAGCGCCAGCAGCACGGACACCTGCTCGGGATCGTCGACGCGGTGAGCGGCAGCGGTCCGCCCCTCACCCACCTTGACCCCGACGTCATCGTCGCGCAGGACAGCGAAAGCGTCCTCGTCGGTCGTGTCGTCGCCCACGTAGAGAACGGCTCCGGCTCCCACGCGCGCGCGCAGGGCCGTCAAAGCCGTCCCCTTGTCGGCCCGGACGACGGACAGCTCGACGACCTCCTTGCCGGTCATGGCGTGGACACCGGAGCGCGCGGCGGCGCCGCGGCGGACGGCATCGGCAGCTGCCG
>JBBSNO010000309.1:0-2508 GCA_038232615.1 Actinomycetales bacterium | reverse complement strand
CAGCGCCGTACGCAGCTCGCGCCCGCCGGCGCGGACAAAGGTGACGCGCGGCTCCACGGAGGGCGTGTCGACGTACGACGTCAGCCGGGTAACCGGTCGGGCCGGTGCGGACACGACCACCACCTGGCCGTGCTGTTCCATCGTGGTGCTGGCGACGAGCAGCACGTCCCCGGCGGCCCGCCCGGTGTGCACTCCCGGTGCGTCGGTGAGCTGCTGGAGCGTGCCGTCAAGGCGCCAGCGGTGCAGGTGGGTCTCGGTGGGCTCCGTGCTGGCAGTGAACAGCACGCCGGCCTCGTCGACGTCGAGGACGCCGCGGACCTGCAGCGACGTCGGCGTGACCGGGTCGCCGTCCACCACCAGCCGCCGGGCGTCCCCGGAGTCGGTGTCCGTGTCGGCGTCGGCGTCGGCGTCGGCGTCGGTGTCGGTGTCGGCCGACCACAGCAGCCGGCCGTCGGGCAACCACGCCGGGACGCCGGGGACGATCTCCAGCCACTGGTGGTCCTGCTCCTCATGCAGGACCCGGGTCGCACCCGTGGTCGGGTCAAGGACGAGGACCTGCATCCGGCGCTGGTCGCGTGACTGGACGAGGACCAGGGGATCGCCGTACGTCGACCAGGAGACCGTCACGAGGTAGGGGAACGCCGCGGTGTCCCAGCCCACGTCGCGGCGGCTCCCGTCGAGGCCGAGCAGGGCCAGCGTGACGTCTGCGTTGGGCGTGCCGGCGGCGGGATAGCCCACCACGGTCGCGGGCGTCGCCGGGTTGGCGGGGTCGGCGATGTGCCAGCGCTGGACCGGGGAGTCGTCGACCCGCGCCGCGAGCAGCGACTCGCCGTCCGGTGCCCACCAGAAGCCGCGCGTACGCTGCATCTCCTCGGCGGCGATGAACTCGGCGAGCCCCCAGGTGACGTTCGCGGGGCCGAGGCCGGGGTCGGGGCCGGCCAGGCTCCGGTCACCGCCGCCGTCGGTCGCGACGACCCGCAGGGCGCCGCCCGCGACGTAGGCGACGTGGCGCCCGGTCGGGTCCGGGCGCGGGTCCAGGACGGGACCAGGAACCGCGATCTCGCGCACACCCTCGGCGGCGCCAGGCGTGAGGTCGGCGACCCAGAGGCGGCTGGAGAGCGCGAACGCGGCGACCCGGTGCTCGCGGTCCGTGGCGTAGCCGACGATCCCGCCGGCGCCCTCGCGGGCGCGCTCCCGACGGGCTCGCTCCGCGGGAGACAGCTCCTCCTCGCCGGCCTCGCCGCGGGCGAGCAGGGCGCGCGGGTCGGCGACGAGGCGCTCGCTTCCCTGACCCGCGGGACCGAGGTCGTACGCCCATAGGCAGTTCACCCGATCGGTGCCCGACCTGGAGCGGAGGAAGGCCACCCGGCTCCCGTCCGGGGAGAGCGTGAAGGCGCGGGGCGCGCCGAGGGTGAACCGCTGGGTGCGGGCGCTGTGCCGCGGGAAGGACAGCTGCTCGGGCGCGTTCGCCGGCGTCGAGGTCATGACCGTGCATCCTGGCACGCACCGTGGCCCGCTGACGCCGCGAAGCCGAGGACCCGTGCAGGGCTGCCCACTCTGCCGAGCCACCATGATCATGAAGGATCACCCGTCGTAGAACCGGACGATCCTTCATGATCATGGAGATGATGCTCCGCAACATGGTGCGGCGCCCACGACGTAGCCCACCGCGCGTGGCCTGCTGGCCACATCTACTGGAGCGTTACGGCTCGGGATAGCGCGACGCCTGAGCCACAGCGCTCCAGGAGACGCTGCAGGCGTCGTGGGGCGGGACGGGGCGGGCTCGGCGATGCTGGCTCTGGAGACGATCGAGGCCAGCGATTCGGCCGACCTCAGGCGACGCCGGCGAACAGGTCGCGCTCGTGACCCTCGCCATCGTCGGTGTCGGGGATCGCCTCGCCGCGCACGCAGCGGTAGTACTCCATGGCCCACGCCTGCAGCCCGATGTTGTTCGACAGCGCGAAGAACGGTCCGTCGACGGAGATCTGGGTGGTGTGGGCGCGCATCGCGGCCAGTTTGGCCTGGACGTGCTCGGTGCCGTCGACGGCCGTGGTCACCATCTCGTCCGGCACGGCGAAGGGCAGCTCGTCGGCGGACTCCACCTCGAAGAAGTCGAGGCCCTGCTCGCGCATGGCGTCGATCCCGCGCTGCAGCATCGACCGGGGTACGACGTTGCAGTAGACCTTGGCCACCGGCCAGGACTCGGCGGCACCGGCACCCGCACCCGCACCGGCACCGTCGGCACCGTCGCCGCCCTCGACCGCCGCCAGCTCCACCGCCCGCATGGCCACCCGGTGGGCCTGGATGTGGTCGGGGTGGCCGTAGCCGCCGTTGTCGTCGTAGGTCACCAGGACCTGGGGGCGTACCTCGCGGATCACCTCGACCAGGTGGCCGGCGGCCTCGTCGAGGTCGGCACGCCAGAAGCACCCGGGGCGCTCGTTGGCCGCGGTCCCCATCATCCCGGAGTCCCGGTACCGGCCGGCGCCGCCGAGGAAGCGGTGGTCGGTG
>JBBSNO010000308.1:0-2529 GCA_038232615.1 Actinomycetales bacterium | reverse complement strand
CCCGTCAACCCTGCGCACTACCTCGTAGTCGCCCGCAAGGCCGTCATCGACGCAACGTCCGTGCCGATCGATGACCTGCCGCTGGACACCTTCGACGCGCGGACCCGTTTCGCTCTTGGGTGGGCCCGGTTGTACCGCCGGTCCGTCGCCCCGAAGAGTGAGGCGCGCTGGCAGGCCCTGGCCGCCGATCTCACGATGGACGAGCCCAAGGGCGTCCTGTCCGAGGCGGACAAGGGCGTACGACTGGTACCCGCGACGGACTGGAAGGGCACAGTCACCGAGACGTCGTCGGTCATCGACGTTGCGATGGCGATGGCGAAGGCTTGGCCGGGCGGCCTCGACGAGGTGGCACAGGTGCTGGCGGCGGCGCAGCGCGACGAGGACGACGCCTACCTCTGGGCGACGCTCGGGTACCTGTCCTCGCTGCTGCCCGAAGGCGACCCGGACGCCGTCGCCTGGACGTCGCTGGTGCGGGCCCGCAGGGGTATCGGCAACGTCGCCCGGGGCGTCGTCTCGGCGCAGCGCGAGGCCGATGAGGCACACGATCGCCAGCGCAGTCTGTTCGACACCGACATGGCAGGAGAGACGTCTTGAGCAGCACCGTGACCCCCTGGTGGGAGGTCCTCAAGCTCAGGGACGAGGTGGTCCACGCGTCTGGCTCTATTGACGACGTGCAGATGTCGCTGTTCCAGGCGGTGCACGGGACGCCGAAGGCTCGGCCGCCGTACGCCGAGGCCGGCTACTACGGCGACATCACCCACCCGAGCCCATTGTTCACCGACCTCATGGCGAAGGTCGCGGTCCGTCTCGGCGGCGGAGAGAAGCACACCCGCGCGAGGTCGCTGTGGCGGCTGGACCAGGCGATGGGCGGCGGCAAGTCGCACGGCCTCATCGGGCTGTGGCACCTGGCGGCCAACCCGTCCTCCCTCGGCCAGACCGACATCGGGAAGGCCGCGTTCGCTCGGGCAACCCAGATCCTCGACGAGGCCCCTCCGACGGACCTGAACAGCCCGGTCGTCGTGGTGCTCGCCGCCGACAACATGACCGCCGGGAAAGGCTCGGCGGAGTTCGACGGCCCGGCCACCACACTCCACGAACGGTTCCTGTGGCGGCTTTTCGGCGGCGACAACAACCTCTACCTGCGCTACCGGGACGGCTACGGCGACAAGCACCGCATCGTGGAGGCCCTCACCGCCGTCGGCAGGCCGGTCCTGATCCTGATCGACGAGATCATGGACTACGTCCGGCAGCTCTCCCTGACCGAGAACGCCGACCTCGCGATCAAGGACATGGCGTTCCTGCGGGCGCTGCTCGACAGCGTGAACGACGTCCCGAACGTCGCCGCCGTCATCGTGATGATCGCTTCTGAGAACGACAACATCGACCTCGACGCCGCCGGTCAGAAGCGCAGGCAGGAGCTCGACGACCTGCTGATCCGCAACGGCGAGACCGCGACGATCAACGACAACACCGACTTCGCCGCGATCCTGCGGCGCCGCCTGTTCGACGGCACGCCGCCCGCCGAGGTGCTCAAGGCCACCGCGACGGCGTACGCGTCGAAGATGACCGGCCCGTGGCGGACCAAGGTCTTCGACCAGGTGCCCGCCACGGCGAGCCCGGAGTTCCCGGACGAGGTCGCGCGCTGCTACCCGTTCCACCCGCAGCTCATCTCGATGGCCGAGCAGGAATGGGCCAAGCTCGCGGGCTTCCAGCGGGTCCGTTCGACCATCCGGATCTTCGCCGCGACCGCGCACTCCCTCTGGCAGCGCGGCAAGGCCGGCGACTGGGCTCCGCTGCTGGTCGGGCCCGGCGACCTGCCGCTGTCGGACCCGGCGGTGCGCGAGGCCGTCATCAACAGCGGGCTCATCGTGGACACCCGCACCCAGGCGAACTACCGCCAGATCGCCAGCGCCGACATCGTCGCCGCGGACGACCTCAAGGGCGCGGCCCGTGAGCTCGACCGGGCCCGGACCGACGGGATCATCGGGCCGCTCAACCCGCGTGCCGCCGAGAGGGCAGCGACCTGCCTGTTCCTGTGCTCGGTCATCGGCGCCAGGGCGGGCGGGCGCCAGGGCGCGACGGAGGCCGAGCTCAAGGCCGCGCTGTTCGTCCCGGACGCGAACTACTCGATCGGTGAGGCGGACACCGTGCTGGTCGAGCTGATGGACGTCGAGGGCGGCGGCCTGTCCAGCGTCGAGCACCTCGCCGGCAAGGGAGGCCAGGCCCCGCGGGTGTTCATGTCGACCCGGCGCACCCTGAACATGCTGGTGAAGGCCGCCAGGACCAGCGTCACCGACGATGACCGCGACGACGAGCTCGCGAAGGCGGCGGAGCGGCTGTCGGCCACCGGACCGTTCAAGACGAAGCTGTGCGTGCAGGCGGACCTCGTTCGCGAACCCCTCGCCGTCCTCACCGCCGCAGGGATCGACGACGCCCGCGCGACCCGGCTGGTCATCCTGGACCCCCGGCAGTTCAGCCTCCTCAACGGCGTCGACCAGGCCACCAGGGAGGCCATCCGCGCCGTCATGG
>JBBSNO010000307.1:0-2538 GCA_038232615.1 Actinomycetales bacterium | reverse complement strand
TCCGAGACCTTGCGCACGAAAAAGCCGTCGCGGCCCCCGATCGCCGCGGTGATCGCCTCGGCGTGGGCGACGTCGCGCGCGTCGCAGGTCACGTCCACCACGAGCCGGTCGTGGTGGGACTCCACCACGTCCAGCGCGGTCCCCGAACCGCCCTCGGTCGCCACGACGGAGGACAGGTCGGCCGTCGCGCCGGTCTCGACCGGCGTATCGACGCGGACGGTGATCGCGTACCCAGGACTCAGCCCACTCATGCTCACCCCTTCCTCGGTGGAATGGAAGCTAACTTTTGCATGGTGGAATGTCAAGCCTTCTAGACGGCCTTCTGCGGCGATTTCCGGAAACGGCCCGTATCCTCGTTCCGTGAAGCGAGACAGCGCCCCGCGGGCGGCGGAACAAATCGACGGACGGTCCACAGGGGTCCAGTCGGTGGGTCGCGTGTTCGACCTGCTCGAAATCGTGGGCGCCGCCGGCGGCGAGATCGGGCTCAGCGAGCTGGCCGAGCACTCACGCCTGCCGTTGCCGTCGATCCACCGGCTGGTGCGCACCCTGGTCGACCGGGGCTACATGCGCCAGCTGCCGAACCGTCGCTACACCCTCGGCGTCCGCCTGATCCCGCTGGGTGAGGCGGCCACCGCGATGGTCGGCACCTGGGCCCGACCGGTGCTGCAGCAGCTGGTGGACGAGCTGGGCGAGACCGCCAACGTCGCCGTGCTCGACGGCGACATGGCGATGTACATCGGCCAGGTGCCCTCTACGCACTCGATGCGCATGTTCACCGAGCTCGGCCGGCGGGTGCACCCCCACAGCACGGGCGTGGGCAAGGCCCTGCTGTCCCGGCTCGACGACGAACGCGTACGGGCGCTGCTGGAGCGCACCGGGATGCGAGCACAGACTCCGCGGACGATCACGGACCCGGACGCGCTCCTGGTGGACCTCCACCGGATCCGGCGCGAGGGCTACGCCCTCGACGAGGGCGAGCAGGAGGTCGGCGTGCGCTGCGTCGCCGTCCCCGTCGCGAAGCTCGCGATGGGCCCGGCGGTGTCCGTGTCCGGTCCCGCGGCGCGGATGACCGCCGACCTCGTGGGCCGCGCGATCCCGTTGCTGCACGCCGCTGCGCGCGAGATCGCGGCCAAAGTTCCCGAGTCATTCTCGGCCTGAGCGCCTCCGCCGGCCGTCCTGGCGGCCACGCACCCGAGGGCTCCCCGAGCACGAACTCGGCGCCTCGGGGACCCCCCAACGTCGATGTCCCGACAGGGCCCGGACCCCGCCTGAGGCGAAACTCGACCGGCCGAGGGGGTTGGCACCTCGGTGACGCGTCCCTAACTTCCTCTGAATGGAAGTCAACTTCCAATTGCTGGAACTACGAGGCGCAGGTTGAGGGATCGATGCACCTTGACGAGTTCAACCGCGCGCCGGATGCAGCACTGAGACCTGACCTGCACTCATGAGCTCCACCGACGGAACGGACGCCACCGTCTCCACCTACGTGCTCGACGCGGTGGTCGGCAGTCCCGCTGCCGGCGTCCGCGTCGTCCTCGCGCGCGTCGACGGGGAAGCCACGAGCACGGTGACCGAGGCGAGCACCGACGCCGACGGGCGGGTCACCGACCTGGCCCCCGGAGGTCTCGAGCGGGGCGTCTACCGCCTCGTCTTCCGCAGCTCGGCCGAGAGGGCCAGGGCGACGGCCTGCAGCAGCGGCACGATCCGGGGCACGGCCTCCAGGCTCACGCGTGCCTGCGGCCCGGACACCGAGATCGCGGCGGACGACGGACCCCCCGGCACCGGGACGGCCACGCACCGTACGCCGACCTCCTGCTCGCCGTCGTCGAGGGCGAAGCCCTGCGCGGCGACGCGAGGCAGCTCCCGCATCAGCTCGGCGGGGTCGGTGAGCGTGCGCGGGGTCTGGGCGGGCATCCCCGTGGCCACCAGCAGGGTCCGTGCGCTCTCGGGAAGCAGCTGGGCGAGCAGGACCTTGCCGACCCCGGTGCAGTGCAGGTGCACGCGCCGCCCAACCTCGGTGAACATCCGCATCGAGCGGCGGGACGGCACCTGCGCCGCATACACCACCCGGTCACCGTCCAGCATTGCCAGGTTGGCCGTCTCGCCGACCGAGTCCACCAGCCGGGACAGGTGCGGACGCGCCCACGTGCCCAGGGCCTGCGACAAGCTCTCGCCGAGGTGGATCAGGCGGGGGTCCCAGGGCGTAGCGTCGCGTGGGCAGCTGGCGCACGTACCCCCGTGCCACCAGCGTGCGCACCAGGCGGTGGATCGTCGACAGCGGCAGCCCGCTGCCGGCGGCCAGCTGGCTCAGCGCCATGTCACCGCCGTCCGTGTCGGCCATCAGCTCCAGCAGCGCGAAGGCGCGCTCCAGGGACTGGACGCCGTCACTGGCCACGAGCGGGCAGAAGCAGATCGACCGGGGCCAGGGCCCGTACTTCTACCTGGCGAAGATGGAGAGCCATCTCGAGGCGC
Organism: Actinomycetales bacterium; assembly: GCA_038232615.1. GTDB lineage: Bacteria > Actinomycetota > Actinomycetes > Actinomycetales > DASROP01 > DASROP01. Next base: position 66 of record JBBSNO010000307.1, on the reverse strand, counting down.
GGCTGTGGAACGACGCCTTCAACCTGGCGCAGGACCACCTCGACATCCCCCGGGGCACGATCCGTG
>JBBSNO010000306.1:0-2553 GCA_038232615.1 Actinomycetales bacterium | reverse complement strand
GCGGGTCGCTGGAGAGGGCGACGGGCGCCGACGAGGAGCCCGAGGCCGCTCTGAGCGTGCCGCTCGGCGCCGGCCGGCTCACCCGGGACCACCTGCCGGGCGACCCGCCGGCAGCCACCGACGTGAAGGCCCTGCGCAAGAAGGTGCGCGCGAAGGTGGCCACGGCCGTGCGCGAGCTCACCCGCATCGGCGACCCCGACCACGTCGTCGGCACGAGCAAGACCCTGCGCTCCCTCTCTCGTATCACCGGTGCGGCGCCGAGCAGCGAGGGCGCGTACGCGCAACGGTTCCTCTCCCGCAAGGACCTGGCGGAGTGGGTGCCACGGCTCGCCACCATGACGGTGGCCCAGCGTGGCAACCTACCCGGCGTCTCCTCCGGCCGGTCCCACCAACTGCTGGCCGGGGCCCTGGTCGCGGACGCCGCGATGGACCTGCTCGGCGTCGACGAGCTCCAGATCTGCCCCTGGGCCCTGCGCGAGGGCATCATCCTGCGTCGCCTGGACTGGATCAGCGCCGTCTGAGGTGTGCTGGCCGGCTGCTGAGGGTGTGCTGGCAGGCTGTCGGCGTGGCCCCACCCGGCGCGCGGCGCCGACCGCGACCTCGCGGCTCGCCCGTGCGTGTCCCGAAGGCAAGAGTGGCGCTCTCGACGTCGTCCGTGTTCCCAGGGACCGCGGCCGACGCGTTCGAGACGGCGGCACGGCTCGGGTACGACGGGGTCGAGGTGATGGTCTGGACGGACGCCGTCAGCCAGGACCCGGGCGCGATCGCGCGGCTGTCCGACCACTACGGGCTGCCCGTCCTCGCGATCCACGCCCCGACCCTGCTCGTGACCCAACGGGTCTGGGGGCTGCCGTGGGAGAAGGTCGAGCGCTCGGCGCGGATGGCGGCGGAGCTCGGTGCCGGCGTCGTCGTCGTCCACCCGCCGTTCCGGTGGCAGCGGGAGTACGCGGCGGAGTTCGTGGACGGCGTCCGGCGTCGCAGCCACGACCTCGGGGTCGCGATCGCGGTCGAGAACATGTACCCGTGGCGTGCCCGCCAGGCCGAGGTGATGGCGTACGCCCCCGGCTGGGACCCGACCGGGCACGACTACGACCACGTGACGCTGGACCTCTCGCACACCGCGACAGCCGGCTCCGACGCCCTGGCGATGGCCCACGGCCTCGGACCCCGGCTGCGGCACGTGCACCTCGCCGACGGCAGCGGTTCGGCCAAGGACGAGCACCTCGTGCCGGGCCGGGGCACGCAGCCGTGCGGGGAGGTGCTGGGCCTGCTCGCGGAGATCGGGTGGTCCGGCGTCGTCGTCGCGGAGATCAACACCCGCCGGCTGCGCTCGGTCGACGAACGTGAGGTCGACCTGGCGCAGACCCTGGCGTTCGCCCGCCTGCATCTCGCGGCACCGGCTGACTAGTCCGGACGGGTCTGGCGGTGGCCCTCCGCGGTGGCGAGCATGGACGGCGGAGGTGCACCGACATGACCATGACCGATCCGACCCTTCCTACGGACCCCGGGCCCGCCGATCCGGCGTCCGAACCGGGTGTGCTCCTGCCTGGCTCGCGACCGACGTGCGGCCACGCACCGTCGAGGCCGTCGCCGACCGCCTGTTCGACACGCTCGTGGCAGCCGGCGAGGTGCTGGCGATCGCGCTCGGGCACCGGCTCGGCTGGTACGCCGGGCTCGCAGCGGCGGCCGACCCGATGACGGCGTCCCAGCTCGCCGCGGCGACGGGCACGCACCCCCGGTAGTGCCGGGAGTGGCTCGAGCACCAGGCCGTCAGCGGCATGCTCGACGTCGATCCCGGCGACGCCGAGGCGCAGGACCACGCGGCCACGCGCTGCTTCAGCTTGCCGCCCGCGGTGGCGGAGGTGATGACCGACGTCGACTCGGTGGCGTACCTCGCACCGCTAGCGCTCCAGATCGCGACCGTAGCCCGGGACTACGAGCTCGTCGACACGGCCGCCCGGACCGGCGGAGGCGTGTCGTGGGAGGCGCACGGTGACGCGATGCGGGAGTCGCAGGCCGAGGCCAACCGGGTCCCGTTCCTCCAGCTCATGCCCGGCTGGCTCGCGTCGATGCCCGATGTCGTCGCGTGCCTGCGGACCCCCGGAGCGCGGTGGCCGCGCGCGAGGGCCTGGCGACCGGGTCCGTGTCACCCACGCCGACGTGGCGGCGCTGCCGTCGGCGGAGGTGGGCGAGTACACGCTGGTGACCGCGTTCGAGTGCGTGCACGACATGCCCGACCCCGTCGGTGTCCTGGCGGTGATGCGGCAGATGGCCGGCGACTCAGGCGCCGTCATGGTGATGGACGAGCGCGCCGCGAGGAGTTCACCGCACCCGCCGACCCGGTGGAGCGGTTCCTCTATGCCGCAAGTCTGGCAGGCTTCTCGGGCCTGGAGGTGCTGGACGTCGACCACGACTTCTGGCGGTTCTACCGACTGCACCGGTGAGCTGCGGCGACGTCGACGGCGAGGGCCTCGCCGTCAGGGTCGAGGGCCTTCAAGTCGTGCGCGGTGGGCGAGCCGTGGTCGACGGGCTCGACCTGCGGGTGCCGGTCGG
>JBBSNO010000305.1:0-2571 GCA_038232615.1 Actinomycetales bacterium | reverse complement strand
TCGATCGTCGTGTTGTCGACCGATGGTGTCGATGTCGTCATGTCTTGCTTGCCGTCCTCTCAGGTTCCTCGGTCGTGTCTGCCCACTGCATGGAGATCGCCTGGCCGGCCAGCCGGGTGAGCAGCGCCCCGGCCTGCGCCCGTGCCTGATCCTGGTCGGGCTCCAGGTCCAGCAGGCTCCAGGCTCGCACGAGACCGACCTCGGCGAGCTGGGCAGGAGTCACCGACACCCGGCCACACACCGCGATGGCCGGGAGGCCGGCGGCGGCGGCGGCCCCGGCCACGCCGACCGGGGCCGTGCCGGACAGGCTCTGCTCGTCCAGTGAGCCCTCACCGGTGATGACCAGGTCTGCCCCGACCAACGCGTCGGCGAAGCCGACCGTCTCCCGCAGCAGCTCGACGCCGGACGCCAGGTCGGCGCGCAGGAAGGCGATCGCCCCCGCGCCCAGCCCCCCGGCCGCGCCCGCACCCGGCGCCTGCGCGACGTCGACCCCGAGGTCACGCCGAACGATGCGGGCGTAGCGGGTCAACGCCGCGTCGAGCACCTCGACGTCGTGGGGGGTCGCACCCTTCTGCGGGCCGTAGACCGTCGCGGCGCCGTGCGGTCCGACGAGCGGGTTGCTGACGTCGCACGCGACGGTGAAGCGGGTGTCGGCGACCCGGGGGTCGAGCGCGCTGGTGTCGATGCGGGTCAAGTCCTGCAAGATCGCGCCACCGGCGCCCAGCTGTTCGTCTCGGCTGTCGAGCAGCCGAGCGCCGAGTGCCTGCGCCATGCCCGCGCCACCGTCGGTGGTTGCGCTGCCACCGATGCCGAGCACGACGTCGCGCGCTCCCGCATCGAGCGCGGCCCGGATCAGCTGGCCGGTGCCGTACGTCGTCGCCGTCAGCGGCGCCGGTGCCGCACCGTGGAGCAGTCCGAGACCCGACGCCTCCGCCATCTCGATCACGGCGGTCTGGTCACGGATCGCAAACGCCGCGTCGACCTCGTTGCCGGTGGGGCCACGGACGACGGCCCGCCGGCGGTCGAAACCGGCCCCCACCACCGCCTCGACGGTGCCCTCGCCTCCGTCGGCGACGGGGACGCAACGCAGGGTTGCCCGTGGGTCGCGGTCGCGTACGCCCCGGGCGATCGCCTCGGCGGCGGCGACGGCGGTGAGGCTGCCCTTGAACTTGTCGGGAGCCACCACCACCCGCCGGGGGCGAGGTGAGTGCGGGTCGCTCAAGGAAGCATCCAGGACAGCACCGGGGTGGACTGCAGGTAGACCAGGACGCACATCAGCAGCAAGAAGGCAAGCGACCAGCCCAGCACCTTGCGGAACAGGTCACCCTCCCGTCCGGCCATCCCGGTCGCGGCCGCGGCGATGGCGAGGTTCTGCGGCGAGATCATCTTGCCGAGCACCCCGCCACTGGAGTTCGCCGAGGCGAGCAGGACGTCGCTGAGCCCGGCCTCCTTGGCGGCGGCGACCTGCAGCGAGCCGAACAGTGCGTTCGACGAGGTGTCGGAGCCCGTCACCGCGACGCCGAGCCACCCGAGCACCGGCGACAGGAAGGCGAAGAGTCCGCCGGCGCCGGCGATCCACTGTCCGATGGTGATCGTCTGGCCGGAGAAGTTCATCACGTACGCCAGCCCCAGCACCGCCGCAACGGTGAGGATCGCCCACTTGAGCTGGTCCAGCGTCTCGCCGTACGCCTTCACCGCTCCGGCCGGCGACAGCGCAAGCGCGGCCATCGTGATGAGTCCGGAGATCAGCAGCAGCGTCCCCGCCGAGGCCAGGTAGGGGAAGCTGTAGGTGGCCGACGACGGTGCCTCCCCGGACGGGGTGACGATGTCCAGCCCCGGCCAGGCGAACTCGATCAACGCCTTTCCGAGCAGCGTCTTGACCGGGCCGATCTGTGCCAGCGAGAAGACCGCGATGATGACGATGTACGGCAGGTAGGCCTTGAAGACGTCGCCGCCGGAGTCCGAGGCGTCGTTGTCGGCGCCGTCTGCGTCGCGTGGTTCGCCACCGGACGCCGTCTCGGTGGAGCCGCGGCGACGCGCCGCCCCGGTCTCCACCTCGTGGGCGGTGGTGGTGGCGCTCTTGATCCGGTCCTGCAGCTCGTTCTCGCCCATGCGGTCCGCCGTGAGCTCCTCCTCCGGCTGCCACACCCGCAGCAGCACGACCAGCGCCGCCGCGGAGGCCAGCGAGGCGACGATGTCTGTGAGCTGCACCGACACGTAGTTCGACGAGACGAACTGACCGACGGCGAAGACGAAGCCGGTGACCACTGCCGGCAGCCAGGTCTGACGCAACCCGCGTCGCCCGTCGACCATGAACACGAGCACCAGCGGCACGACGAGGGCCAGCACAGGCGTCTGGCGACCGACGGTCGCGCCCAGGTCCTGCACCGACAGGCCGGTCAGCTCGGCCAGCGTCGTGATGGGCACGGCGATGGCACCGAAGGCCACCGGTGCGGTGTTGGCGACGAGCGAGACGGTGGCGGCCTTGATGGGCGAGAAGCCGAGCGCGATCAGCATCACCGAGCTGATGGCCACCGGCGTCCCGAATCCGGCGAGCGCCTCCATCAGGGC
>JBBSNO010000304.1:0-2609 GCA_038232615.1 Actinomycetales bacterium | reverse complement strand
CTGGACGCCTCGGCAGGCCGGGCGACCGCCGTCCGGCTGCTGGCCACGCGGCGACTGCGCGTCCACGACGTGCCGGGCCTGCTCCGACTGCTGCCGGCACTGGGTCCGGTGCCGGGGTTCCCGAGCGGCTCGGCACTCCAGACCAGCCTGCGGGCACTGTCGCAGAGCGGTCGCGCGGCCGGGCGCCTGGGAGGCGGTATCGCCGGGCTCCTGATGCGCCGCCGGTGACGTCAGCGACGATTCTTGGGCGTCGCGAGCCGCGTGCCCGACCACTCTGCGTGGCTCGCAGCCTTGCGCTCAGCGGCGGTTCTTGGGCGTCGCGAGCCGCGTGCCCGACCACTCTGGGCACGCGCTCATGCTGCTCGTGGCGTGCAGGCCGGCCGTGGGCGCCGCCTCCTCGATGTCGGAGGGCTCGACGTGGCCCGGGCGACCGCTCTTGGGCGTCAGCAACCAGATCACCCCACCCTCGGCGAGGGAGACCAGGGCGTCCACGAGGGCGTCGACCAGGTCGCCGTCCTCGTCGCGCCACCACAGCAGCACGGCGTCGACGACCTCGTCGGAGTCCTCGTCCACCAGCTCGGAGCCGGTCAGCTGCTCGACGGCGTCGCGCAGGTCGTGGTCGACGTCGTCGTCGTACCCGAACTCCTGAGCGATGAGCCCGGGCTTGAAGCCGAGACGGCTCGCCAAACCCTGTTCTGCCGCGGCGTCCGCGGTCGCGCCCACGTGGCTGGTCCCCTCTGCGTCGAGGCCCCGCCCGATGCGAAGCCTCTCCTGCGACGGCCCGGTGCGCCGCCGGGCACGACGGTAGACCACCGGGTGCCGGCCGCGTACCGGATGGGCGCACATCACCCCGATCGGCGCCGTCGCCGCCCTGTCTGCGCCTTGCTCGCGCAGTCGCCGGTTCTGTCGCGGGTAATCGGCGACTGGGCGAGCAACGCCTGGCCGCCGTCCGCGCCGCTCAGCCGGCAGGAACTCAGCCCGGCAGGAAGGACAGCCGTACCCCGCGTACCGGGTTGTCGCGGTTCGTGTCCACCAGGCACACGCTCTGCCAGGTGCCCAGGGCGGGCCGCCCGCCGATCACCGGCAGCACCATCGAGGGCGACACGATCACCGGCAGCACGTGGTCGCGGCCGTGGCCGGCGGACCCGTGGGCGTGACGCCACGGGCGGCCCGGTCCCTCAGGCGGCAGCAGCCTGCGCAGCGCGGCGAGCAGGTCGTCGTCGCTGCCGGCTCCGACCTCCAGCACCGCGATCCCGCACGTGGCGTGCGGCACGAACACGCTCAGCAGCCCGTCGTCCGCGCCGACGCCGTCGAGGAACTCGGCGAGGTGCCTACCCAGGTCGACCACCCGCTCGCTGTCGCCGGTGCGGACCTCGATCAGCACGCTGTCCATGCCAACGACGGTAGCCGCTCGTGCCCCCTCGTCGCCTTCCGCACAACGGGATATGCCGGGCTGGATGTGACGTCCACGCCGTCGCGGGACAGGATGGGTACACACACCGCGTGAACGCCGTCACTGCGAGACACCGCAGCAGCACGAGAGAAGGTCACCACCGTGGCAGGACGCAACGAAGCAGGGCCCATCCTGAACGGGATGCCCAGCCAGCTGCCCGACATCGACCACGACGAGACCGCCGAGTGGCTGGAGTCGCTCGACGGGGTCGTCGACGCCGGGGGCAGGTCCCGCGCGCGCTACCTGATGCTCCGGATGCTGCAGCGGGCCCGAGAGCAGCAGGTCGGCGTCCCCAGCCTCACGGCGACGGACTACGTCAACACCATCCCGCCGGAGGCCGAGCCGTGGTTCCCCGGCGACGAGGAGACCGAGCGCCGCTACCGCAACTACATCCGCTGGAACGCGGCCGTGATGGTGCACCGGGCCCAGCGCCCCGACATCGCCGTCGGCGGCCACATCTCCTCCTACGCCTCGTCGGCGACGCTGTACGAGGTCGGCTTCAACCACTTCTTCCGCGGCCGCGACCACGAGGGCGGCGGTGACCACGTGTACTACCAGGGGCACGCCTCACCTGGTGTGTACGCCCGTGCGTTCCTCGAGGGTCGACTGTCGGAAGGGCAGCTCGACGGCTTCCGCCAGGAGCTATCCCACCCCGGCGGCGGGCTCCCCTCCTACCCGCACCCGCGGCTGGCCAAGGAGTTCTGGGAGTTCCCCACGGTGTCGATGGGCCTCGGCCCCCTAAACGCCATCTACCAGGCGCAGTTCGACCGCTACCTGAACGCGCGCGGCATCAAGGACACCACTCAGCAGCACACGTGGGCGTTCCTCGGCGACGGCGAGATGGACGAGCCAGAGAGCCGCGGGCTGCTCCAGCTCGCGGCGTTCGAGGAGCTCGACAACCTGACGTTCGTCATCAACTGCAACCTGCAGCGCCTCGACGGACCCGTGCGCGGCAACGGCAAGATCATCCAGGAGCTGGAGTCGTTCTTCCGCGGTGCCGGTTGGAACGTCATCAAGGTCGCCTGGGGCCGCGAGTGGGACCCGCTGCTCGCGGCGGACCGCGACGGCGCCCTGGTGCACCTGATGAACAGCACGCCGGACGGCGACTACCAGACCTACAAGTCCGAGGACGGCGCCTTCGTCCGCGAGCACTTCT
>JBBSNO010000303.1:0-2631 GCA_038232615.1 Actinomycetales bacterium | reverse complement strand
GCGGCAGCTCGGCGGCGGCGTCGGCGAACGTCCGTTCGTCGAGCGCGGAGAGCTCGCCGCGGCCGAACAGCGCGGCGCTCGCCGCCTCGACCTGCCGGGTGGCCTGCTCGCCGTGGACCAGCGTGGTCACGTCGCGCGCAAGTACCCGCTGCGCCTCGCGGACGAACGGGCGCTCGGTCACGGCCGCCTCGAGCGCCGCGATCTCCTCACGCCCCCGGTCGGTGAAGACCTTGAGGTAGCTCACGACGGAGCTGTCCTCGGCGTTGATCCAGAACTGGTAGAACGCGTAGGGCGACATCAGCTCGGGGTCCAGCCACACCGTGCCGCTCTCGGTCTTGCCGAACTTCGTGCCGTCCGCCTTGGTCACCAGCGGTGTCGTCAGTAGGTGGACCGCGGCGCGCTCGGCCCGGTGGATCAGGTCGACCCCCGCGGTGAGGTTCCCCCACTGGTCGATCCCTCCCGTCTGCAGCGTGCAGCCGTACGCCCGGTACAGCTCGAGGTAGTCCAGGCCCTGGAGCAGCTGGTAGCTGAACTCCGTGTACGAGATCCCCTCCTGGCTGTTCAGGCGGGCGGCGACGGCGTCCTTGCGGACCATCGCGTTCACCCGGAAGTGCTTGCCCACGTCGCGGAGGAAGTCGATCGCCGACATCGGCCCGGTCCAGTCGAGGTTGTTCACGATGGTGGCCCGGTTCGGGCCGTCGAAGTCCAGGAACGGGCGGACCTGGGCCTGGTAGCGGCCCACCCACTCGGCGACGACCTCCTTGGTGTTCAGCTGCCGCTCGGCGGACGCCTTCGGATCCCCGATCAGGCCCGTCGAGCCACCGACGAGGCACAGCGGCCGGTGCCCCGCGCGCTGCAGGTGGCGCATGGTGATCAGCTGGACGAGGTTGCCCATGTGCAAGCTCGGTGCCGTGGGGTCGAACCCGCAGTAGAAGGTGACCGGCCCCGCCGCGAGAGCCTCTCGCAGCGCGGCCTCGTCGGTGGTCTGCGCCACCAGGCCACGCCATCGCAGCTCCTCCAGGATGTCGGTCACGTCGCTCCTCTCGCCGGGCGCGGGCTCGCACCTCGTTGCCCCAGCCTGCCGGATCACGCTGGTGGGCGACGACGCGGTTTCGCCGACCGGTACGTCGAGACGCTCGGATCACCCTCGACCCAGAACCGCCACGGGTGCGTCACGGCGTCGCCGCCGAGGCCGGCCACGCCGACCCGTGGGCCGGTCCGCACGGATGCGGGAACCGGTGGCCGGCCGTGGCGAACCACCACCGGGTCGTCGGCGCACGCGTCGGCACCGTCGTCGCTCTGCCCGAGCCCCAGCGCCGACGCCAGCCGGGCGGGACCCCGCGCCCGGTCGCGGTCGACCCGGGCGGCCGGACGACGAGAGCGCGCGAGCTCGACCCCGGCGACGACCTCACCCGCACGCAGCAGGACGGCGGAGGCGTCGCCGTCCGGGGAGCAGACCAGGTTGGCGCACCAGTGCATGCCGTACGTGAAATACACGTACAGGTGCCCTGGGGGCCCGAACATCGAAGCGTTGCGAAGGGTGGGTCCCATCCGGGCGTGCGAGCCCGGGTCCGCCGTCCCGGCGTACGCCTCGACCTCGGTGAGCCGCACGGCGACCACTCCCTGCGGGGAGTCGTGCTCGACGACCCGGCCCAGCAGGTCCGGGGCCACCTCGAGCGCGTGCCGCGCGAAGAACTGCCGCGGGAGGGGACGCTCGGACCGTGTCAGCCCTTGCGCCGGGAGATCTTCGATCCGAGCCACACCAACGGATCGTACGTGCGGTCCACCGCACGCTCCTTCATCGGGATGATGGCGTTGTCGGTGATCTTGATGTGCTCCGGGCACACCTCGGTGCAGCACTTCGTGATGTTGCACAGGCCGATGCCCTGGTCCGTCCGCACGAACTCGCTGCGGTCCGTGCGGGCATCGAGCGGGTGCATGTCGAGCTCGGCGGCGCGGATGAAGAAGCGCGGGCCCGCGAACGCCTCCTTGTTGTCCTCGTGGTCGCGGGTCACGTGGCAGACGTCCTGGCACAGGAAGCACTCGATGCACTTGCGGAACTCCTGGGAGCGCTCGACGTCCACCTGCGCCATCCGGTACTCCCCCGGCGCGAGGTCCGGCGGAGAGAACGCCGGGATCTGGCGAGCCTTGGCATAGTTGAACGACACGTCGGTGACCAGGTCGCGGACGACGGGGAACGCCCGCATCGGCGTCACCGTGATCGTGTCGGTCTCCGCGAAGGTGCTCATCCTCGTCATGCACAGCAGCCGGGGGCGGCCGTTGATCTCAGCGCTGCACGACCCGCACTTGCCCGCCTTGCAGTTCCAGCGGACGGCGAGGTCGGGCGCCTCGGTCGCCTGGAGCCGGTGGATGATGTCGAGGACGACCTCGCCCTCGTTGACGGCGATGGTGTACTCGACGAGCTCACCGGCCTCGTCGTCACCCCGCCACACCCGGAAGCTCGCGTCGTAGGTCATGCCTGCTCCTTCGTCGGCCGATGCCCGTCGGACGCCTGCGGAAGCTCGTCGTCCGTCAGGTACTTGGCGAGCTCGCTGGGGTCGAACAGCTCGAGCAGGTCGGGTCGGATCGTGGGGACGGGTTGGCGCACCAGCTCCACACGGGTGGACGTCG
>JBBSNO010000302.1:0-2634 GCA_038232615.1 Actinomycetales bacterium | reverse complement strand
TCGTCGTGGTCGTGGTTGCCGGCCGGTCGTCGATGGCGGTCACGAGGGCACCTGTTCCGGTTTGCTGGGCCGCTCCGGGTCGCCTGACTGCACGGCGTCGGGCTCGCCCAGGTAGGCGCGGATGACCTCGGGGTCGTCCTGCACCTCGCGCGGCGTGCCGGTGGTGATGACCGAGCCGAAGTCCAGGACCATGACCCGGTCGGCGAGGTCCATCACCAGACCCATGTCGTGCTCCACCATGATCATCGGGATGTCGAGCTCGTCACGGACGTCGACGATGAACCGCGCCATGTCCTCGGTCTCCTCCACGTTCATTCCGGCCACGGGCTCGTCGAGCAGCAGCAGCTTCGGCTCGATGGCCAGGGCCCGGCCCAGCTCGACCCGCTTCTGGACGCCGTACGGCAGCAGGCCCATCGGGTACCGGCGCCACTGCTAGAGCTCGAGGAAGTCGACGATCTCCTCCACGACGGCCCGGTTCGCCAGCTCCTCGCGTCGGGCCCGCCCGAGCCACGCGAGGGCGGCGACGGTGCCGTAGCGCACATGGGTGTGCCGGCCCAGCATCAGGTTGTCGACGACGGTGAGGTTTTCGAACAGCTCGATGTTCTGGAACGTGCGGCTCATGCCGAGCGCCGCGATGCGGTGCGGCGTCATCGACAGCACGTCGCGGCCGGCGAAGTCCACGAACCCGCGCTGGGGCCGGTAGACCCCGGAGAGCACGTTGAAGATCGAGGTCTTGCCGGCGCCGTTGGGACCGATGACGGCGAACAGCTCGGCCGGCATCACCTCGAACGACACGTCCTCGATCGCTACGACGCCGGAGAAGGACAGGTGGACGTCGCGGACCGTCAGCACCTGCTCAGGCGCACCTGTCCCGTGCCCCTCGCCGGTGACCTCGCCCACGGCCCTGCCCACGACCTCGCTCACGACAGCCACCGCTTGCGGCGCTTGTAGTGCTTGACGTCGCGGAACGATCGGTTGCCCCCGGCGCCGGCCGTCTCCTCGGTGCGCAGGCCCAGGTAGAACTCCTTGACGTCGTCGTCGTCCAGCAGCTTCGCGGCCGGGGCGTCCATCACGATCCGGCCGGTCTCCATCACGTAGCCGTGGTGCGCGACCGACAGGGCCATCCGGGCGTTCTGCTCGACGAGCAGGACCGTCGTCCCCTGCTCGTTGATGGCCTGGACGAGTTCGCGCACCTGGGCGACCAGCCGGGGTGCGAGGCCCAGGCTGGGCTCGTCGAGCAGCAGCACCTTCGGGTCGCTCATCAGAGCGCGACCCATCGCGAGCATCTGCTGCTCGCCGCCGGAGAGGTAGCCGGCCACCTGCCGCCGCCGGTCCGCCAGCACGGGGAAGAGGTCGTAGACCCGCTCGCTGTTGGCCTTCCACGAGCGGCTCGTGGTGTGCCCGCCGACGCGCAGGTTCTCCTCGACCGTGAACTCGGCGAAGATCCGCCTCCCCTCGAGCACCTGCTTGACCCCCCGCGAGACGATCGCGGCCGGGCGCTGCCCGGTGATCGGGTCGCCCGACAGCGTGACGGAGCCCTTGGTCACCTTGCCGTGGTGGATGTCGAGCAGGCCGCTGACGGCGCGCAGCAGCGTCGTCTTGCCTGCGCCGTTGGCGCCGAGCAGCGCCACGATCTGGCCCTCGGCCACGTCCAGGCTCACCCCGCGCAGCACGAGGATGACGTCGTCGTAGACGACCTCGAGGTTGCGGACCGACAGCAACGGCGGACCTCTCGGCGGGTGACACCGACCAGGCCGGCGGCAGCCGGGGTCCCGGCTGTGTGACGGAGGCTACAAACGTCGCGGCCTGCGGTCGATGGATGACACCAACTCGTGACCGGTTCGGCGGTGTGCAGATGCCCTCTCTTCGGGCAGAGTGCGCCCACGTCGCAGGCCGCCGCCCTTCCCGTTCCCGCCGGCGACGCCGTCCTGGTCGTCGTCGCCGAGTCGCTGCGCAGGGGCGTCAGCGACCTGGCGGAGGAGCCGGTCGGCAGCATCCTGGCCACCGAGGACGGGTACGCCGGCGGTGCGGGCAGCGTGAGCCGCGACGACCTGTACGCCTCCTGCCGCGCCAACCTCGACCGCGTGCTGCAGATGCTCGCCGGTACGGTGCCGCCGGGCGAGGACGCCCTGGACGCGGCCAAGGCCACCGGACGTCGGCGGGCCGACCAGCTGCTCCCGCTCGGTGTGCTGCTGCACTCCAACCGCCTCGGCGGCGAGCTGGTCTGGAGGGGTCTGGTGCGCGAGTCGCGCAGGGCCCCGAACCCGGTGTCGCTGGACGAGCTCGTCGAGATCGCGACCCGGGTCTGGGACGTCGTCGACCGCGGCGCCATGGCGGTGACGGAGGAGTACCGCCGGGTCGAGTGGCTGCTCATGCGCCGCGAAGAGAACCACCGGGCCGCCGTCCTGCACGCCCTGTTCGAGGGCCAGGCCCCAGCCGGGGCGGCGGAGGCGCTGTCGGTGCCCGCGCACGGCACCTACCTCGTGGCCGTGGCGCCGCTGGGGCCGAGCCCGAGCCGCGCGGCCCGCTGTCGGCCGACCTGCGCCGCCGGGGGATGGCGTCGTCCTGGCACGAGTACCGCGGGACGCAGGTGGGGCTCGTCTCGCTCGGGCCGGGAGCCGGTGAGCCCGAGGC
>JBBSNO010000301.1:0-2666 GCA_038232615.1 Actinomycetales bacterium | reverse complement strand
GCTGGGCGAGGTCGGGGCTGGCGATGAAAGCGCGGCCGACGGCGACGAGGTCGGCAGGCCCGTCCTCGAGCAGCCCCGTGAGGTTCTCCTGCGTGGTCGACAGCCGAACACCGACGCGCTCCCCTCCGACGGCGGCCGCCACCGCGGTCGTGACCTCGATCAGGAATCGGGCGCGGTTCTCGGGGCTGCCGCCGTACTGGTCGGTGCGGGAGTTCGTGCCCTCGGCCAGGAACTGGTGCGGCAGGTAGCCGTTCGCGCCGTGGATCTCCACGCCGTCGAAGACGCCCTGCTCGACGGCCAGGCGCGCGGCGTCGGCGTACCTGCACGATCCCGGCGATCTCGTCGGTCGTTGCCGCGATGGCAGTCGAGCTGGCCTCGCACAACAAGGGGGAGGCGAAGTACGACGCTATGGCTCCGCTCGTAACTGAGCGCGCCGGTCGCCTCGTGGCCCTGGAGGAGGCCGCGAGGCTCGATCTGGACGTCGCCCGGGTCAAGCGGGCCCGGACAGCGACACGGCGGCACCAGCTTGCCGTCGATCTGGCTGCCGAACTGGCCGCGTCTGTTCCCGAGGAGCGAGTCACCCTGGTGCTCCTGGAGGCAGGGAACAGCCGACCGTGGGAGGCCGTGTCGAAGAAGCGGCTGCGCCCAGATGTCGGCGTCACCAACGCCAGGACCGAAGGCTGCAACCGCGTCATCAAGCAGATCAAGCGCGTCGCCTGCGGCTTCCGCAACCAGGCCAACTACGAAAGGCGCATGTTGCACAGCGCAGCCCTCCGGGCCGCGTGAACCACCAGCGGTCGAGGACCCCGCTCAAGTACCGAGAGCCCGCAACGTCGGCCGTCCCGGCCTCGGCTCGGCAGCGCTGTCCGCCGTCGACATCGCGCTGTGGGACCTCAAGGCCCGCCTGCTGCACGTCCCGGTCGCGGCCCTGACCCCCTCGGTCCACGACACCATCCCGGTGTATGGCAGCGGCGGGTTCACCTCCTACTCCGACAGCGAGCTCCAGGAGCAGCTCGCCGGGTGGGTCGGCGAGGGCATCGGGAGCGTCAAGATGAAGGTCGGGCGCGAGTCTGACCGGGACGGCGAGCGGGTGGCCGCCGCACGTTCCGTCATCGGCGACGCCGGCCTGTTCGTCGACGCGAACGGGGCATGGACCCGCAAGCAGGCGCTGCACTTCGCTGACCTGTTCGCCGAGCAGGGGTGAGCTGGCTCGAGGAGCCCGTCACCTCCGACGACCTCGACGGTCTCCGCCTGCTCCGCGACCACGCCCGCGCCGGGATGGACATCGCGGCGGGCGAGTACGGCTACGACCTTCCGTACTTCCGCCGCATGCTCGACGCGGGAGCCGTGGACTGCCTGCAGGCCGACGTCACCCGCTGCGGCGGCCTCACCGGCTTCCTCGCCGTTGGCGCCGTGTGCGACGCGCACACGATCGACCTGTCCGCCCACACCGCGCTCACGGTCAGTGCGCATGCCTGCGCCGGGGTGTGGCACCTGCGCCACCTGGAGTACTTCCACGACCACGTCCGACTCGAGCAGCTGCTGTTCGACGGGGCCGCGACAGCGCAGTCCGGAAGCCTGCACATCGACGCCTCTCGGCCCGGGCTCGTGGAGCTCAAGACGTCCGACGCGGAGCAGTTCCGGGTCGGCTAGGAGGCAGCGATGCCCGTGCAGGCCCGATCACTGCTCCTCTGCGCGCTCGCCGTCGCGGCGCTGGAGAAGCTCCGCCGACTGGTCATGATCGCCAAGGGTCCGAAGGGCGCCGAGCCGTGAGCACGCCACGACCGAGCAACGGAGACGAGATGCCACGGCCCACCGGTGACCGGCCGTTGGAGGACTACGCATTCCTGTCCGACTGCCACAGCGCCGCTCTCGTGTCCGCGGACGGGTCGGTCGACTGGTGGTGCCTGCCGCGCTTCGACTCACCGTCGGTCTTCGGGGCCCTGCTCGATCCCGAAGCCGGCCACTGGCGCATCTCCCCGGCCGGCGACTTCGACGTGCAGCAGCGCTGGGAGCAGGACGCACTCGTCCTCGTCACGACCATGTCGACGCCCAGCGGTCGTGTGGAACTGACCGACGGGCTGGCGCTGGCTTCGGGCGCCCGTGAGCACGACATCGGCCTGCGCTCCCCGCACACGCTGCTGCGGGTCGCCCGAGGTGACCGATGGCGAGCTCGACGTCGAGGTGCAGATCAGCCCGTGGCTGGAGTACGGCCTGACCACCCCGCGATGGCGGATCGACGACGGACGGTGGTACGTGCGCGCGGACCCTGTCGGCCTTCGTCTGAGCGCCGACATCGAGTTGACGGCGGACGGCGGCAACCTGACCGCCGTCGTCCACTGCAGGCGTGGCGACCGGTTGGAGTTCGCGCTGGCCTACGACCCGCCCTACGGCTACGTGGAGCCGCTGTGGATGTCGCCGTCGCAGGCGCTGGCCGACACCTGTCAGGGGTGGCGCTCCTGGGCCGGGCAGCACACCGGCTACCAGGGCCTGTACGCCGAGCAGGTCCGGCGCAGCTCCCTCGTGCTGCAGGGACTGACCTACCAGAAGTCGGGGGCGGTCGTCGCGGCCGCGACGACGGCGCTGCCCGAACAGGGCGGTGGAGCGCGGGACTGGGCCGACCGCGTCGCCGGGCGGCGGGCCGTCAGCCGGACGATGCCGGCGGT
>JBBSNO010000300.1:0-2669 GCA_038232615.1 Actinomycetales bacterium | reverse complement strand
CGGGGTCGGCCACCGCGGTGTCCGACCTGGCCCGCGCTCGGGGGGGGATGCTCGTCGTCGACGACAGCGTCGACTCTGGCGCGGCCACCGCCGAAGCGCGCCGCAAGGTGGCCGACCGCCGCCCGCAGGCCCGGCCCCGGTGCTCTTCGGCGCCGTGTACGCGTCGAAGGCAGGAGTTCGGCACGTCGACAGCTGGCACGAGATCGTGCCCATGCCGCGGGTCTTCGAGTGGAACGTGTGCTGCACCATCCGGTCCTCGCGCACGCGTGCATGGACGTCGACGGCGTCCTGTGCCGCGACCCCCGGCCCGACGAGAACGACGACGGCGACGCCTACGGCCGCTTCCTCGAAGACGTCCCGATGCGCCTCGTGCCCAACGTCGAGGTCGGTCGCCTGGTCACCGCCCGGCTCGAGCGCTACCGGCCGTCGACCGAGGCCTGGCTGGCCCTTGCGGGCGTCCGGTACTGCGAGCTGGTCATGTACCAGGGCACGGCCGAGGAGCGGCGCAGCCGCAGGGACCACGGGTTGTTCAAGGCAGACGTCTACGCGCACTCGAAGGCCCTGCTGTTCGTCGAGAGCTCTCTCGTCCAGGCCGTCACGATCGCATCCGCCGCCGGCAAGCCGGTCTTCTGCACGGACGAGAGTCGCATGGTGTACCCGGGGGACGCGTCCGGCGTCACGGCGCTGCAGGACCTGCGGTGGTCGGCGGCCTACCGCACCGAGCGCGCCGCCCGTCGGCTGGTGCACTGCGTACCGGGCCTGCACGCGCTGCTCAAGAGGACGACCACGCGCCGGCCCTGACGAGGCTCAGCCGCCGATGTCCGGCCTCCGCTGACCGTCGACGGTCCAGCCCGACAGCCGGTAAGCCTCCGGCGACGTCGTCGACTGAAACGGGTGGTCGCCCCCTCCGGAGACGCGGACGTCCTCGAGGACCACGTCCCTCAGCGGTCCGGTGGTGTCGAGCAGACCGACCTGCCGGCTGGCGGTCCTGCGGGTCTCGACGACGTCGACGTCGCGTATCCGGACGTCCTCCACCACCACGCTGTCGCGCCCGTTGTAGACCAGCACCGCCCCGTGGTCGATGGACGGGCTCTGGTTGGAGCGCAGCAGGTCGGCGCCGGCCACCGTCACGTGACGGACGCCCCGGGTGAAGTAGGGAGCGCCCTCGGATGCTACGTAGATGGCAGCCGCCCAGGAGTCGGTGACCTTGACGTCGCACAGCAGCACGCGCTCACCGCCGACCACGCTGACCCCCCGGCCGCCCCGCATCCCGCTCACCACGGGCCGCACGACCGTCACGTCCTCGGTGACCGCCTGGTCGCCGTCGTAGGACACGACCGCCACGCCGTCGTCACCGGTGCGGCGCGAGACCACGTCCTGCACGAGCCCGCGGGCGCTGCCACCCGTCATGTGCACGCCGTCAGCCCTGGTGTCCTCGACCGTGACCCACTCCACCACGAAGTCCTCGGCACCCGTCAGGAAGACCCCGGACGCCGCCGACCCGGCCACCCGCACGTCGCGGAGGACGACACCGGAGGCCCCGACGACGCTCAACCCGTGCTGCGCGACGCCGCTCCAGCGCTTGCTCGTGCTGGCCGTCTCCAACACGAGTCCACCGTCAACGGTCACGCGGTCGGCCTCGACCAGCAGGGCCGAGCGCTCCTCGTCGGTGGCCAGCAGCGTCGCGGCGCCGGTCAGCCCGGTGCCCTGCCGCCGGACGCGCAGCACGTCGTCGTGCCGGTAGACCCGTCCGGCCTCAAGCTCGAGCACGTCTCCGGGCGACAGCGCGTCGAGGGCGCGCTGCAGCGCAGGGCCGTCGTCGGTCGCGCCGTCACCGATGGCGCCGACGTCCTGCGCGTGCACTCTCGTGCCGGTCACGATCTCGGCTCGCGGGCGCGGCCGCTCTGGGGTGCCGGCGACCGATTCCCCACCGCAGGTCGGGCGCGGCGGCCCGGCGCTGCGTGATTCCGTCACGACGCCGACCGTCGCAACTGCGGCGACTGCGATCAGCACCCGAAGGACGAGAGGCCCCCGGCTCACCCCCGCCCGCACTCTCGCGGCGACGTCGCCTTCGCCGCGGCGCGCTCAGCGCCGCAGGTCATCGCCGCCACGCAGGTCCGGGCGGCTGGTCGGGAGCACCCGGCCCAGTGCCCCCTCGAGCCGCCCGAGGGCCAGCTGCCAGCGCACCGAGTAGGGCAGCACGTCCGGCCCCACCGAGAAGCCGGGCTGCGCAAGCGGCTTCACGACCGTGCCGACGAGCTTCGACAGCGGGTAGCGCCAGGTGCGCAGGACGCGCCCGTACCCGCGGCCGTAGGTGCGCGCCTTCCTGCGCAGCGCCGACGGCGACGTCCCGCGGACGAACCCCTGTCCGGTGCAGCGGAACTCCGGCGTCCAGGTGACCACCGTGCCCCCGCCGTCCGCGGCGACCACTCGGAGCAGCAGGTCGGCGAAGGCGCTGGACTGCCAGGGAGCGCTCGACCCCGTGCCGAGGTCTTCTCGCCAGCCGCCCGCCCGGCGGACGGCCGACACGGCCGTCGCGGTGGCCGGCTCGATGGCGGCCCACACCGAGCGGCGGTCGAGCGGGGCACCAGGAGCGGGCAGGGCGTACTGGGCGCCCCCGGGCTCGTCGAGAACGCCCACGACGACGTCGCTGGACCGGGCGTGCCGGG
>JBBSNO010000299.1:0-2670 GCA_038232615.1 Actinomycetales bacterium | reverse complement strand
CTGCGCGGTGTCGAGGTCCTCGGTGGCGTAGCGCGACCAGCGGCTCGCCGTGGCTTCCGGGTCAGGCTGATCGCTCATAGAGCACTCGCCCGTGTCGAAGTGCGGGGCGGAGCACGTTGCCCACCTCGTCCCCACGGAGGGCGATCTCGTCGGGGTCGGTGGGGATGATGTCGAGCGGTACGGGAACGTCCACCGCGGCCCTGCGCAACTCGAGCATCGTCTCGAACTTGTCCTTGACGTGGGGCAGGACGACCAGGAGGTCGAGGTCGCTGTCGCGTCCCTCCGTGCCGGCGGCGACGGACCCGAAGAGCACGATCTTCAGTGGATCGGCCGCCTTGACGAGCGCCGCCACCACGTCGGGCAGCCACTCACGGGCAGTGCGACCGTTGTAGCGACCGTCCCGGAACACCACCGGCGGAGCCACGTCTGCGCCTCCTTCTTTTCGATGACGTCGATGATAGGTCTCTACTCGGGTAGCACCCAGTGAGGGCCGCGGCGTCGGCGTGCTGCACCCGGCGCCGAGGGCCACGAGCCTGCTTGGGGACATCACATCAGCCGGCCTACAGGGCTATGGGTTTGAGGTGCGCGCCAGCGACGGCTGCCAGGACTGCGAGTCGTCGGGTCAGGGGTGAGGATCTCGTCGCCGTCGTCGGCGAGGAGCACCGCGCTGATGCCGCAGCCCGGCCGCGCCTGCGGACGGCACCGGTGGCGGCCTGCTTCACACGACGATGGCGAGGTCGCGGACGGTGTCCTCGTCAGCGTCCACGCCCAGGCCGGGGCCGCTTGGGACCTGCGCGACCCCGTCGGTGATCGTCACCGTCGGCGCGCGGGCGTGGGGGCTTCCGTTGAACTGCCGGCCGTTGAGGTCCACCGGCGTGTCGATGCCGAAGGCGGAGAACAGCTGCAGGGATGCCGCCAGGCCGAGATCGGACTCGGTCAGCCCCGAACCCATCAGTCGGACGCCGGCGTCCTCGGCGAGGGCGCACAGCCGGCGCGACAGCGTGAGCCCGCCGCTGCGCTGGACCTTCGCGATCGCGACGTCCACCGCGTCGAGCTTGACGAACGTGGCGAGGTCGCTGGGGTGGCGGAGGTTTTCGTCGAGGGCGACCGGGACCGGCGAGGCCACACGCAGCCGGCGCAGCCCTGCGATGTCGTTTGGCCGGCAGCGGCTGCTCGAACGCGGCCACCCCGAGGTCGGCCATGCGCCGGGACAGCCGGATCGCCACGTCGACGGCGTACCCCTGGTTGGCGTCGACCCACAGGTAGGCGTCCGGGGCGCTGTCGCGCACCCCCCGCACGTTGGTCGAGGTCGCCGGACTCGCCGTGGAGGCCGACCTTGACCTTGAATGCGTCGTAGCCGCGTTGGCGTCCCTCCGCGACCGTGCCCGGGACCTCGTCGGGGGTTTCGCCGGACACGATCCAGGCCAGGCGGACCGTCTCCAGACGGCGGCTGCCCCACAGCACCCCCACGGGGACGCCGAGCACGCGGCCGAGCAGGTCGTGCACCCCGACGTCGACCGCCGCCTTGGCCAGCGGCGCGCCGATGCTGAACCCGCGGTTGATCGCCCGGTCGAACGCCAGGGTCAGGCCGTCGGTGTCCCATGCGGGCCGTCCGCGGGCGACCGGGGCGAGGTGGCGGTCGATCGTGGTGGTGATCGACTCCACCGTCTCGTAGGTCCATGCGGGATCGGGGTGGCCTCGCCCCAGCCGCAGGCGCCGTCGGACGCGGTCACCTTCACGAGCACCCGGATGGCCGGGCTGCCGGCCCGCGTGACGGCGCCGCCCGAGACGGCGAAGCCGCGGATCGACGGCAGCGCCACCGCGAACTGCTGGTGGTGCTCGGCGTCGCCTGCTTGCCGCGGGTGCAGCAGCCCACCGCCGACGACACCGGCGACGTTGCGCGCGGGCGCGAGCTGATCCGCGAGTACGGCTACGCGGGCGTGCCACGCCGTGCCGGGCGTCCCCGTCGCGCACGGCAGCGTCGGCCCGCCGCTGGCCAACTACGGCGAGCGCCAGACCGTCGCCGGGCGCCTGCCCAACACACCCGAGAACCTGCTCGCCTGGATCCGCTCGCCGCCGACGATCGACCCCGGCAACGTCATGCCCAGCCTGGGCGTCACCGCGCTCGACGCGGCCGACATCGCCGCGTACCTCTTCTCGCTGGAGTAGCCGGCCGGCACGCGTCGCCTTGCGCCGCCGGCAGACGGACGCTACTCGCGGGTGCCGCCGCTGTTGTCTCCGCCGGCGGTCTGCGTCCGCAGCGGGTCTTCGTCGGTCCCGGCCGCCCCGCCGAGGTCGGCGTCGCCGCCGAGGTCTCCGCCGCCCGACGGGTCGACCGCCTCGCCGATGCCGATCTCGCCCGATACCGCCCCGCCGGGCGAGCCTGCGCTGTCGCCGGACGTGTCCGCGCCGGTCATCCCGCTGCGCTGGGAGTTATCGTCGATGCTCCGCTCGTCCGGGCTCTCGTCGCCGTTGGTGCGCGCGTCGTCATTGTCGGGTTGACCCATCGTCAGCTCCTCGTCGATCGGCTCCTGTTCGACCTTGCTTCTAACCGGTTGCGGCGAGGATCAAGCACATGGGCCGCCTCTGGTCTGTCCCAGTGCGGGAAGTGCCCGGAGCCGTCGAACCACTCCACGCGCGCGTCGGGGAACAGCTCGGCGGCGCGTCTGG
>JBBSNO010000298.1:0-2688 GCA_038232615.1 Actinomycetales bacterium | reverse complement strand
GGGCGCGCCTTCGTCGTCCGCGGGTAGCCTGGGACGACGGCGTCCCGGACCGACCGAGGCGCCCGGACCCGGGGGTTCACCAGTGAAGACCAGTACCCGCACCGGCATGCGTGCCGTCGCCACCGGACTCTGCGCCGTCCTGCTGCTGGGTGCGTGCAGTGGCGGCGACGAGCCCGCCCCGTCGTCGGGGGCGGAGCCGAGCCAGCCGAGCGAGTCCGGTCAGTCGGGCGAGCCGAGCGAGTCCAGCGAGCCCGCGGCGGAAGCCCCCGGCGGGGGCGAGACCGTGCCCGGCGCCGAGCTCGGCCAGCGCATGCTCGATGCCATGACGGCGGCGCAGACCGCGTCCTTCACCGGCGAGACCTCGGGCAGCGCCGCCACCACGACCGAGGGCGTCATCCGGATCGAGGGCGACAGCACCTCGACCCGCGCCGTCACGCAGGCGCAGGGCCAGTCGATCGAGATCGTCATGCTGCCCGAGGGCGCGTTCGCGAACCTCGGCGACGCCGCGAGCGACCCGGCGAGGCCGTGGCTCCTGATCACCCCGGACAGCGCCGACCCCGTCGCGGCGGCGATCGGTCAGTTCCTCGACTCGTTCAAGGCGTCGTCCGACCCGCGCTCCAGCGTCGAGGTGTACCGGCAGGCGGGGGACTTCACCCTCGTCGGGACCGAGGACATCGACGGGGTGGAGGCGACGCACTACAGCGGCGCGATCCCGCCGCAGGCGCTGCTGTCGACCTTTCCCGAGGAGATGCGCGCCGGTCTCGAGCCGCTGCTCGGGACGGAGCTGTTCCCCGTCGACGTCTGGCTGGACGGCGACGACCACCCCGTCCGCTTCGTGCAGACGGCGACGATCCAGGGCGCCGAGACGACCTCGACGCAGAGCTTCTCCGCCTGGGGCGAGCCCGTCGAGATCGTTGCGCCGCCGGCCGACCAGGTCCAGGGCGGCTGAGGGCACTAGCCAGGTCGGGAGCGGCACGTTCTGCTCTGCTCGTGGGGTCGAGTGGCACGAAGCGGCCAGCTCGTCGGGGTGTCGCGTGTCCGAACGTGCCACCGGAGGCTCGATCAGCTCGGACCTCGGACTGTGAGCTGCTTCGTCAGGACGCCTGGATTTGGCGAGGAGTGGTGGTACCCGTAGCCTGGGCGAGCCGAAGACCGCCGGTCGTCGTCCTCTGGGACGACCGAAGGCCCCGCACCGCGGGCGTCCAGCGCAGGAGAACGAGCTCAGCCGCTACCGTGCGGCGACAGCCCCGTGCCCCTGCGCGGGGCTCTCTGCTGTCCGTGGGGTCCTCGGGACGACCGGCAACCCACCCACGGAAGGAGGGCCATGGCCCGCCCTGACAAGGCTGCTGCCGTCGCTGAGCTGACGGACCGGTTCCGTAGCTCCAGCGCCGGTGTGCTGACCGAGTACCGCGGGCTCACCGTTGCTCAGCTCATGGAGCTGCGCACCACGCTCGGTGAGCACGTGCACTACGCCGTGGTGAAGAACACGCTGACCTCGATCGCGGCGAAGGAGGCCGGCGTCGACGCGTTCGACGACCAGCTCTCCGGGCCCAGTGCGATCGCCTTCGTCACCGGTGACCCGGTGGCGGCTGCGAAGGGTCTGCGCGACTTCTCCAAGGCGAATCCCCTGCTCGTGATCAAGGGCGGCTACCTCGAGGGGAAGACGCTCTCCGTCGCCGAGATCACCCAGCTCGCCGACCTCGAGTCCCGTGAGGTGCTGCTGGGCAGGCTGGCCGGCGCGATGAAGGCGTCGCTGACGAACGCCGCCTACCTGTTCAACGCCCCGCTGTCGAAGGCGGCTCGGACCGTGGACGCCCTGCGCGCCAAGGTCGAGAGCGGCGCACCGGTCATGGCCGACGCGCCTTCGCCGGACGCCGGGACCGACGGACCGACCGAGCAGGACACCCCGCAGGACTGATCGCCCGCCCCCGCAGGCGGACGACGTCGGCGGGACCACACCAGCAACGCCCCCGACCGGGACGTTGGAAGAGGAAGGACACGCCACCATGGCGAAGCTCAGCACCGACGAGCTGCTCGACGCGTTCAAGGACATGACCCTGATCGAGCTCTCCGAGTTCGTGAAGAAGTTCGAGGAGACCTTCGAGGTCACCGCCGCCGCTCCCGTCGCCGCCGCAGCCGCCCCCGCGGCCGGTGGTGCCGCCGGTGGCGCCGCCGAGGAGGAGCAGGACGAGTTCGACGTCGTCCTGGAGGCCGCCGGCGACAAGAAGATCCAGGTCATCAAGGAGGTGCGTGCCCTCACCAGCCTCGGCCTGAAGGAGGCCAAGGACCTGGTCGACGGCGCGCCCAAGCCCGTTCTGGAGAAGGTCGACAAGGCCGCGGCGGAGAAGGCCAAGGCTGCGCTCGAGGGCGCCGGCGCCACCGTCACCGTCAAGTGACACCGCGTGGCCGCTGACGCGGTCACGACAGCGCCGTGAGGGCGGGGTCGGCCACTGTGGCCCACCCCGCCCTTCGGCGTCGTACGCCCGACTGTGCCGCGTCCCCGGCCGGCTGGTGGTGGGGGTCGGCGCGCTCTGACCGGAGACCACGCAGGCTCTGGCCGACTTCCCGGCGCGTTCCCCTTGACGCCGGGCCGGTGAGCCGGTCACCCTCTTCGCGGCGGCCGCGCCCGGCCCGAGCGGTCGGCCACCGCGCGGGCCCTCGGGGGCCCCGGTGGCCCCCCCGGGGGAG
>JBBSNO010000297.1:0-2689 GCA_038232615.1 Actinomycetales bacterium | reverse complement strand
GGTGCCCCGGTCGGTGCCCCTGGACCCGCACCTGGTCGCCCTCCTGCCCGAGCTGGTGCTGACCATCGGCCCGGAGCAGCTGGCCCTGCTCGCCACCCGGGCCATGGCGCCGCGCCCGGCACCCCCCGGTGTGGGGCTCGACCACCTGCACGCACCTGTGGTGAGCGTGCGGGAGCAGGCCGCCGTCCTCGTCGGGCGCCTGCGGCGCCAGCGGAGCACGACGTTCCGCGCCCTGGTGGCCGACGCCGACGGGACCGTGGTGGTCGTCGCGCGCTTCCTGGCGCTGCTGGAGCTGTTCCGCGAGGGCGCCGTCGGCTTCGAGCAGGCGACGCCGCTGGGGGAGCTGACGATCCGGTGGACGGGCAGTGACGCCGGCGACGTCGAGGTGGACGACGAGTTCGAGCAGCACACCAAGGGACAGGACCCCACGTGAACGACCAAACCCCCGTCGTGCCCGAGTCACTCGAGGAGGGCCTGGACCTCGACGTGCTGCCCGGCGGTGCGCGGGCGGCGGTCGAGGCGGTGCTGATGGTCGTCGACGAACCGTTGCCGGTGCTGACCCTGGCGGCGGCGCTCGTGCTGCCGCGCGACCGGGTGGAGGCGCTCCTGACCGAGATCGCCGCCGAGTACGACGCGCAGGCGCGGGGTTTCGAGCTGCGCGAGGTCGCCGGCGGGTGGCGCGTCTTCAGCCGGGGCGAGTTCTCGGCCGTCGTCCAGCGGTTCGTCGCCGGCGGTCAGAGCGCCCGGCTGACCCAGGCCGCGCTGGAGACGCTGGCAGTGATCGCCTACCGCCAGCCGGTCAGCCGCGCGCGTGTCTCCGGCATCCGCGGCGTCAACGTCGACGGCGTGGTGCGGACCCTGGCGACCCGGGGTCTGGTGGCCGAGGGGGGCCACGACCCCGAGACGGGTGCGACCCTGTACTGCACGACAGGCACCTTCCTGGAGAGGATGGGCCTGGGCTCCCTCGACGAGCTGCCCGCACTGGCGCCCTACCTCCCCGAGGTGGACGCGCTCGACGACATGCAGGAAGAAGGACACGCGTGACACAGGGCAAGGGCGGCCCCGCCCGATCCGGCGGGCCGAAGCGCCCGGCAGGACCCGGCAGGAGCGGCGGCTCGGGATCCGGGCGGCCCACGAACCCCGGCCGGCCCACCAGCAGCGGCCGGGTGGGCGGGCGGCCCGCGACCGCCCGCCGGGGCGGTGCCCAGCAACCGTCCGCCCCGGCGGTCGACGTGCACGTGGCGGACGGCGTCCGGCTGCAGAAGGTGCTGGCCTCGGCCGGCGTCGGCTCGCGCCGGGCGTGCGAGGTGATGATCTCCGAGGGTCGCGTCAGCGTCGACGGGTCCGTGGTCACCGAGCTGGGCGTCCGCGTCGACCCCGCCAGCGCCGTCATCCACGTCGACGGGATGCGGCTGCAGCTCGACACGACCCGCGTGTACCTGGCGCTGAACAAGCCACGCGGCG
The DNA here is from genome assembly GCA_038232615.1 of Actinomycetales bacterium. Classification (GTDB taxonomy): domain Bacteria; phylum Actinomycetota; class Actinomycetes; order Actinomycetales; family DASROP01; genus DASROP01. The sequence goes on along the minus strand of JBBSNO010000297.1, from coordinate 1,225 downwards.
TGGTCTCGACCATGCACGACCCGGAGGGGCGCCCGTGCCTGGGCGACCTCGTCGGTCAGCGCAACGAGCGGCTGTTCCACGTCGGGCGTCTCGACGTCGACACCGAGGGGCTGCTGCTCGTCACCAACGACGGCGACCTCGCGCACCGGCTCCAGCATCCCTCCTTCGAGGTGCGCAAGACGTACCTGGCCGAGATCCCCGGCCCCGTGCCGCGCGACCTCGGCAAGCGGTTGCGCGAGGGCGTCGAGCTCGAGGACGGGCCGGTGGCTGTCGACTCCTTCCGGATGGTCGACTCCCGGCCGGGCAAGGCGCTGGTGGAGGTCGTCCTGCACGAGGGGCGCAACCACATCGTGCGCCGGTTGCTGGCCGAGGTCGGCCACCCCGTGCTCCAGCTCGTCCGCACCCGGATCGGGCCCGTCTCCCTGGGCGACCTGATGCCCGGCAAGAACCGACCGCTGTCGCCCGAGGAGCTTGGGAAGCTGATGACCGAGGCGGGCCTGTAACGGTGTCGGTGCGCGCCATCCGCGGGGCGATCCAGCTCGACGTCGACGAGCGGGACCACCTGCTCGCGTCGACCCGCGAGCTTGTCGCCGAGGTGATCGCCGCCAACTCGCTGGACGGCGAGGACCTCATCTCGATCCTGTTCACGTGCACGGCCGACCTGCGCAGCGAGTTCCCCGCCCTGGCCGCCCGCGAGCTCGGCCTGGGCGACGTCCCGCTGCTGTGCACGGTCGAGATCGACGTGCCCGGCGCGATGCCCCGGGTCGTCCGGCTGCTGGCCCACGCGGAGATGGACCGCCCCCGGGCGCAGGTGCAGCACGTGTACCTGCGCGGTGCCGTCGGGCTGCGTCGCGACCTGGCCCAGTGACGCGACCTGGCCCGGTGACGCGACTCGCGCGCACCAGGGGCACCGTGCGTGTGGTCGGCGCCGGGCTGCTCGGGGCTAGCACCGGACTCGGCCTGCGGGCCCTGGGCGTGGACGTCGTCCTGGACGACCCCTCGCCGGCCGCCCTCGCCCTGGCGGTCGACCTGGGTGCGGGACGTCGTCGACGCGACGACGACGCGCCCACGCTCGTCGTGGTCGCGGCGCCCCCCGACGTCACCGCGGACGTCGTCGCCCGCGAGCTCGTCGCGTACCCCGACGCGCTGGTGACCGACGTCGCCAGTGTCAAGCACGGCGTCCGGCTGGCGCTGCTCGAGGCCGGAGCCCCGACGAGCCGGTACG
>JBBSNO010000296.1:0-2702 GCA_038232615.1 Actinomycetales bacterium | reverse complement strand
CGAGTTCACGGCCCGGCTGCTGCGCGACCGCCCGGGGCTGCTGTGCCCGAGCAGCGTCGTCGAGCACCACACCCGGATCTTCGGCGGGACCGAGGTTGACCCGGGCGAGCGCTTCTACTACGAGGTCCGCAACAAGGCGTGGCTGTTCACGCGCAGCCCCGGGCTGCGTCCGGTGGAGCGGGCGGTCTACGCAGGATCGAGTCTCGCGCGCTGGGGCCGGACGTTGTCGGGGTCGCAGGCCCGCGGGACGCTGGCGCGGGCGGCGCGTCGGGGACTGGCGGACGGGCTGCGGGCGGGGCCGCGCCCGAACGAGGTCGTGCTCGCCGACGCGCGATCCGAGGACGACACGTGACCGCCCTGCGTGCCGAGGAACCACAGCAGCCGATCCTGTCCGTGGTCCCCGAGCCCCTCCCGCTCCCGTTCTCGTTGCTGATGTCCGTCTACGCGGGCGACTGCGCGCAGTTCCTCCACCGTGCCTTCACCAGCAGCGTCCAGCAGCAGGTGCGCCGACCGGACGAGGTCGTACTCGTTCAGGACGGTCCGGTGTCGGCCGAGCTGCTCGCCTGTATGGAGACGCTGGGCGCCGAGTCCCCGGTGCCGGTCACGCGCGTGCGACTGGACCGGAACGAGGGGCTCGCCAAGGCTCTCGAGGCAGGGCTTGCGGCGTGCCGCCACGAGGTCGTCGCCCGCATGGACGCCGACGACATCAGCCTGCCGGACCGCTTCGCCCGCCAGTTGCCCGAGATCGAGCGCGGCGCTGACCTCGTGGGCAGCGCCCTGCTGGAGATCGGCGCCGACGAGCACGAGGTGGTCGGCCGCCGCACGCCACCCACATCAGCGGCTGTCATCGAGCGGACCGCCCGCCTGCACGACCCGTTCAACCACCCGACCGTCGTCTACCGGCGATCGGCCGTGGAGGCGGCAGGCGGCTACGAGCACCTGCCGCTGATGGAGGACTACTGGCTGTTCGCGCGGATGATCGCCAGCGGTGCGCGGACCACGAACCGGCCGGAGCCGCTCGTGCTCTACCGGGTCGGCGCCGGCGCGTACGAGCGTCGGGGTGGTCGCGCGCTGCTCCGGGCTGAGATCGCGCTGCAGCTCCGCTTCCTGCAGTGCGGCTTCACGACGCGGCGCGAGTTCATGCGCAACGTCGTGGTCCGGGGCCTGTACCGGCTGGTGCCGGCAGGGCTCCGGCGCCGCGCCTACCGGCTGATCGTCGCGACGCGGGGCGAGCGGCTGGACGCCGGGCGGCCAGCGGAGGGACCAGCGGGCATGCTGTGACCGGAGCGCCCCGCCCCGATCGAGAACCTGCACCTAGCGAGCCTGGAGTCCCCATGACCCGCGTGCTGCAGCGCGTCGTGCTGCCGCTGCGCCGCGACCCGGACGTCCTGCCGCTGTACGTCGATCTGGGCGGTACGGCGGCGACCGGGACCGAGGCTGCCGTCCGCGAGCCGCAGCGGGCGGATGTCGTCGACCGGCACCGGCTTGAGATCGCCGCCGGCGGGCGTGTGTCCTTCGCGACTTACTTCAACGCCTTTCCGGCCAGCTACTGGCGGCGCTGGACGGTCGTCGAGGAGGTCGAGCTCCGTGTCAGCATCAGCGGACCCGCGACGGTCGCCGTCTATCGGTCCACCGCCACCGGCACGGTCGAGCGCGTCGCCACGGCCGACACGTCACCGGACGGCGACGCGCCCACGACCGCGTCGTTCCGGCTCCCGCTCAGGCCGTTCACCGACGGCGGCTGGTACTGGTTCGACGTCGTCGCCGACCGGGGCGCTGCGCGGGTCGAGCAGGCGGAGTGGGTCGCGGTGTCCGTTGCCGACGGGTTCGAGCACGTGCTGACCGAGCAACCCGCGACACTGACCATTGCCATCACGACGTTCAACCGGCCTGAGTACCTCGTCGAGCTGCTCCGCCAGCTTGGGGCAGCGCCCGACACCCTCGCCGTCGTGGACGAGGTGCTGGTGGTCGACCAGGGCTCGCAGAAGGTGCGCCAGCAGGCCGCGTTCGCCGAGGTCGAGCAGGCGCTGGGCAGGCGGCTCCGCGTGATCGAGCAGGCAAATATCGGCGGCTCCGGCGGGTTCGCCCGCGGCATGACCGAGACGCTGCAGGCTGGGCGCAGCCGCTACGTCCTGCTGCTCGACGACGACGTGTCGTCCGAGCCGGAGAGCATCCTGCGCGGGTTGACGTTCGCCGACCTGTGTCGCTCGCCGACGGTCGTCGGCGGCCACATGTTCAGCCTGTACGCACGGTCGACGCTGCACAGCTTCGGCGAGGCCGTGCAGCCGTGGCGCTTCTGGTGGGAGGCGGCGCGAGCCGTCGACACCGACCACGACTTCAGCCAGCACAGCCTGCGCGACACCCGATGGCTGCACCGCAGGGTCGACGTGGACTACAACGGCTGGTGGATGTGCCTGATCCCGGTCGAGGTGCTCAAGACGATCGGGCTGTCTCTGCCGCTGTTCATCAAGTGGGACGACGCCGAGTACGGGTTGCGCGCCGGCAAGGCCGGCTTCCCGACCGTCTCATTCCCGGGCATGGCGATCTGGCACGTGCCGTGGACCGAAAAGGACGACGCCCTCGACTGGCAGGCCTACTTCCACCAGCGCAACCGGCTGGTGGCAGCGCTCCTGCACTCGCCGTTCCCGCGGGGCGGCCGGATGGTGCAGGAGAGCCTCAACCACCAGGTGAAGCATCTGATG
>JBBSNO010000295.1:0-2727 GCA_038232615.1 Actinomycetales bacterium | reverse complement strand
GCCGGACACGCGGGAGCCGGTGGTGCGGCTGCGGCTGGACCGGGTCCAGGTGATGACCCGCGGCATGGACGTGACGGCGACGGTGGTCCTGAGCGCCGGTGGTCGGCAGCACACCGGAGTGTGCGAGGCCGCCGCCACCCCAGGCGGCCACCCGAGGAGCCTCGCCACCGCGACGGCAGCGGCGATGGAGTCCGCGACGGGCGGGCAGTGCCGGTTCGAGGTGGAGGCCACGGACGTCACCTCGGTCGCGGGGCAGGAGGTGGCGGTGGTCGTGCTGTCCATCCTCTCCGAGCGCGGCACCGAGACTCTGACCGGCGCCTGTCCGGTGGGGGACGACGCCCAGCGGGCGATGGTGAAGGCGGTGCTGGCAGCGTCCAACCGCCGGTTGTCGCTGCAGCTCGCCGTGCGCTGAGGTCGGCGCCCGGCAGATCGGGGTGGCGTGTGCGGGTTCCTCGGCGGAGCCCGTGCGACGATCGGGGCATGCACTCCACGCGTCGTCGCTCGGTGCGGTGGCTGGTCGCTGCCGCCCTGGTCGCCGTCCCGCTGGCGGCGTGCGCGGGCGAGGGTCCAGCGCCCATCCCGGACGCCGAGGCGCCGGCCGAGTCCGTCGCCCCGGACCCGGCGACGCAGGACCCCGCGTCCGAGGACCCGGACGCTGAGGACCCGGCCACCGAGGACCCGCCGCCTCCCGCCGAGCCCCCACCGCCACCGTCGCCCGACCAGCTCGCCGGGCTGCTCAGCCGGGAGGTACCCGCCTCCGGGGACGGAGAGCTCCTGGTCGTTCCCGGAGTCTCATCCGCGCCTGCCGAGGGAGATCTCTGGCAGGTCCGGTTCAGCGTGGAGGGTGGTCTGGACGTCGAGGGCCAAGCCTTCGCGAACCTGGTGATGGCGACGTTGAACGACCCCCGCGGCTGGTCGAACGAGGGCTTCACGTTCGCGCGCACCGACACCGATGACTACGACGTCGAGGTCGTGCTGGCCAGTCCCGACACCTCGACCCGCCTCTGCGAGCCGCTGCGCACCTTCGGCAAGCTGTCGTGCCGCAACGGCGACCAGGCCGTGATCACCCTGTTCCGGTGGGTCAACGGCACCGAGGACTACGCGGCCGACCTGACCGCGTACCGGCAGTATGTCGTCCAGCACGAGGTGGGCCACGCCCTCGGGTTCGGGCACGTGCAGTGCCCGGCGCCGGGCGAGCCGGCGCCGCTGATGATGCAGCAGACGCTGGGCCTGGACGGCTGCGTCCCGAACGCGTGGCCGTTCCCGTGAACGAGCCGGCTGTGGCACCCGGGCCGCTCGTCGAACCCGGTCCCGAGCTGACCACCGACGAGGTGCGCCGGTACTCGCGCCACCTGCTGCTGCCCGACATCGGCGTGCAGGGGCAGCGACGGCTGAAGAACGCGCGGGTGCTCGTCGTCGGCGCGGGTGGTCTCGGCTCACCGGTCCTCACCTACCTCGCTGCCGCCGGCGTCGGCACCATCGGCGTCGTGGACGACGACGTGGTCGAGGAGTCGAACCTGCAGCGCCAGGTGGTGCACTCCACGGCCGACCTCGGACGGCTGAAGGTGGACAGCGCGGTCGACGCCCTCGCGCGGCTGAACCCGTTGGTACGCGTGGTTCCGCATCGCGAGCGGCTGACGGCCGACAATGCGCTCGACCTGCTCACGGGCTACGACCTCGTGCTCGACGGTGCCGACAACTTCGCGACCCGGTACCTGGTCAGCGACGCCTGCACCCTGGCGGGCCTGCCCGAGGTGTGGGGCTCGGTCTTCCGCTTCGACGGCCAGGTGAGCGTGTTCTGGTCCGGCTACGGGCCGACGTACCGAGACCTGTTCGGTGAGGCTCCACCGCCCGGCGCGGTGCCCTCGTGCGCCGAGGGCGGTGTGATGGGCGCGATGTGCGCCGCCGTCGGGGCGGTGATGGCCACCGAGGCGGTCAAGCTGGTGACCGGCGCCGGGCGTTCGCTGCTGGGACGCCTGCTGGTGCTCGACGCCCTCGACATGACCTGGCGCAGCGTCCGGGTGCGGACGCCCTCGACGCCGACGGTCGTCACCGGGCTCGTCGACGAGGCGGCGGCTTGTGGGCCAACCGAACCGGCGGTCCCGGCCGAGCAGGTCGTCGGCGCGGCCGAGCTCGCGGAGCTGCTGGCGGCCAGAGGCCGCGGCGAGACCGACTTCGAGCTCGTGGACGTGCGGGGCGCCGACGAGGCCGCGGTGGTGTCGGTACCGGGTGCCCGGCTCGTGCCGCTGCCGCTCGTGCTGGCCGGGACGGAGCAGCACCAGCTGCCCCGGGACCGCAGGATCGTGCTGCACTGCAAGAGCGGCGCACGGTCGGCCCAGGCGCTGAGAGCGTTGCAGGAGCAGGGTTTCACCGATGTGGCGCACCTGGACGGCGGTGTGCTGGCCTGGGTGCGCGACGTCGACCCGAGCCTGCCCTCCTACTGAGAACCTTGCTGCCTCACGCCTGCTTTGCTGCCTCAGCCACGGGTCTGCAGCTTCAGACGCGTGACCGGGGCAGCAAAGGGGCGGTCAGGCAGCATGGGGGCGGTCAGGGGTCCGTGGCGTCCACCGTCCGCACCTCGACGGCGCCGACCGACGTCCGGGCGGTGATCCGTCGGTCGGACGTCGAGTCGACGGGCACCGACACGCGCCGGTCGCCGACCGAGGACGACGCCTCGACGTCGTACACGGCGCCGTCGTCCGGCACGACGACCTCGACCGCCCCGGT
>JBBSNO010000294.1:0-2737 GCA_038232615.1 Actinomycetales bacterium | reverse complement strand
GACGGGCCTGCGGGTCGAGTGCAGGTACGTCGCGTCGCCGAGCGCGTCGGCCACACAGTGCCCCAGCGCGGTCGCCGTCTCCGCGTAGCCGATCACCAGCGGCGCGACCGGTCGAGCGAGCCGCTGCCGCGCTCGACCCGCCTGCTGCTCGACGACCGCGTCGCGTAGGGCGGACGCCGCACCGGCGTTGCCGTTCAGCGCCGCCAGCAGTGACGCCCCGAGTACCCGCACGCCGTGGCTCGTTCGCCCGTCGAGCGCCTCGGCGACCAGGCCCCCGAGCAGCCGGCCGGCGGCGTGCACGAGCCGTGGGTCGGTGGGGACGTGCTTGCCCAGCACCGTGGAGACCAACAGGTGGGCGCGGCGGGGGTTTCGGCGCACCGCGAGGCCGAGCAAGTCGTCCAGCCGCACCGTCGCCGGCGAGCTGTCGGTGCGCAGCCGCACTCCCAGGCGTGAGGCCACCCAACCACCGTTCCAGGCGGACTGCGCCCGTACCAGCACGCTCACCGCAGCACGCTGGCAGCCAGCAGGTCGACGAAGGTCACGTCCGGCCGGGCCACCCCGAACGCCTGCGCCCGGGCCAGTGTGCGGCGCGCCCACGCCGTGTGCGGCTTCACCTCGTTCATCTTGTTGCGGTACCCCGACGCCATCACACCGCCGCCGGCACGGCTCGCGACGACGATGTCCGCGGCGTCCTGGTACTCCTCGTGCGTGACGACCTGCAGGGCCTGGACGGCGGGGACGTGGCTCGGGTGGATGACGGTCTTGCCGGTGAGCCCGTTGGCCTTGTCCAGCTCGACCTCGCGGATGAGCCCGTCGAGGTCACGGTCGATCAGCCGGCGCCGCAGGGCCGTCTCGTCGTGGTCGGTGAAGATGGTCTCGCGCAAGCGTGGCTTGAAGATGCGCTCCCCGCTGGCGAAGTACTCCCAGACCGGCCCGGTGACGACGAAGCCGCTGCCGTCGGCCCGCCCGAAGACGTTGACGACGGCGGCGATCACCTCGGCCACCACCCGGACGTCATAGACCGTCAGGTCGGGCGAGCGGCGTAGGCCGTACGCCGACGACAGGTCGGTGGCCCCGATGCGGACGGCGAGCACCCGGTCGCGGTGGGCGAGCAGCAGAGCGTGGGCCTGCGACAGGGCCCGGTCACGCGTCTCGCGGTGGATGACGTCGCTGTGCTCCAGCACCGGCATCGCGTACAGGGGTGTGCCGTGCCGGGTCTGGGCCGCGTCCAAGGCTGCCAAGAAGGCAGCCCCGCACACCACGTCGAACTTCGGCAGCACGAACCCCGACAGCACCTCGACCGCGGACCCCAGCCGGCGGCAGAGGTCGGTGATCTGGTCGGCGTGGCGCACGCGCACGAACAGCAGGGGACCGCGGCGCCCGCCGGCGTGGTGCTTCTGCAGCTGCTGGACGACGTTGGTCTCGGCGCCCGCGACGTCCTCGTCGGCGATGGCGTCCTCGAGGCACAGCACCATCGACGTCACACCCGCGCGGGCCTGCCGCTGGATCGTGCCCGCCAGGTCGGCCCGCGTACCGGGTGCGTACAGCGTGGCGCCCAACGCGGTCGCCAGGACCTCCGGGTCGCTCGAGCGTTCGAAGCTCTCGGGCGAGACCTCGAAGAGCCGTTCGCGCACCGGCGCGTCCAGGAAGTCGAAGTGGCGCACGTGTCGTCCCCTGTCCTCCCGTGCCCCGGTCGGGACAGTCCCCGCGGCGGCGGACACGGGAATTGTGCCCCAGCCGCGGCGTCGGCAGGCCCGTCTGTCCACAGCCGCCCGGTGGCGTCCCGGTGAACAGCCGGTGCCCGCGAGAGGCTCCCGTGGCGCCCAGTTCCTTGATCACGAGCGACGGAGTCCTTGATCACGAGCGACGGAGTCCTTGATCACGAGCGACGGAGTCCTTGATCACCGCGGGTCGTCGACGATCCGCGGTGATCAAGGAACTCGCGACCGTGGGCGGCTACTTCCTTCCGGCCCGCCAGTCCATGCCCCAGCCGTACGCCTCGTCCAGCTTGTCCTGAGCACCCTTGATGTACTTGACCTCGCGGCGGACGACGATCTCGCCGCCGACGTTCTCCAGCAGTGCGATCGCGCAGGTCGGCTGTCCCGACGCAGGCTCGTCGAGCAGCACCTCCACCTCCGGACCCGACTGCGGGTACAGGGTGACCACGCCGTTGGCCCCGGCCCAGTTGGGCGTGCCCTGGTAGATGAACGCGAAGACCAGCACCCGCTTGATGTGCGCCGACTTCGACAGGTCCACGAAGAGGTTCTCCCCGCCGGTGTTCGCACCGGAGCGGTCGTCGCCGTCCAGCCGCAGCACCTGGGTGCCGTCCTTGGTCGAGGCGGTGAACGCGTTCCCCAGCGCCTGCACCACGCCCTTGGACCCGTCGGTGAACTCGTACAGCGCGCCGAGGTCGAGGTCGATACCGCCGCCGGCCCCGCCTGCAGCGCTCTTGAGCTTCGACAGGAACCCACCGCCACCGGCCGGCGCTTCACCGGCAGGCCGAGCCGTCCAGTTGAGGTTCACCCGCATCTGCCCACCCGACGAGCCCTGCTTGGTCAACGAGAGCGTCGGCGTGGACTTCGTCAGCGTGATCTTGGAGAGCGAGACACCTCCCGCCGCCGGCTGCTCGGTCGCCTTGGGGCGCTTGTTGTAGTCGATACCCACGAGTCGATCCCTCCACAGTTGAATGCGACGACGCGGGGCCCCGGCCCGGGGGGGCCCCGGGGGGCCGGGGGGG
>JBBSNO010000293.1:0-2741 GCA_038232615.1 Actinomycetales bacterium | reverse complement strand
GGCACGACGACCTCGACCGCCCCGGTCGAGGCCTGCGCAACCACCGACTGCGGGGGGGCGCTGAACTCGAGCCGGACCTCGCCGACGCTGGTGGCGGCGCGAACCTGCTCCGTGTTCAGTGCGGTCAGCTGGATCCGGCCGGCCGACGTCGTCGCGCTGACGGCACCGCTCCCGCCCTCGACGAGGATCCGCCCGGTGCTGCTGCTGAGCACCAGCTCCACCTCGTCCGGGACCGTCACCCGGTAGTTGGTGTAGCACTCGGTCTGCAGGAAGTCCGGCTGGCAGGAGCCGGTGAGCTGGAGCCGGTCTCCGCGCCGCTCGATGCCGCTGCGCGGAGGCCGCCAGGACCCGGCCGTCGTGCGCACGACCTCCGCCGGGCCGCCGCCTCGCACCACCTCGACGGTGCCGGAGTCGATGTCGACCTCCAGGACGCGCAGTCCCGGTCCGACCGCGGCGGTCGTCGTCGCGTAGGTGCGTGCGAGTGAGGTGGCCAGGCCTGTGGAGGTGACGGCGACGGCGATGACCACGCCCATCACACCGACCCAGCGCAGCGTCAGGACGGCCCCCCTCGGCGTGGTCACCGGTCCGCCCCCGCGTGCTCGAGGTAGCGCAGGACGGCAAGGACCCTTCGGTGGTCGTGCTCGGTCGGGGGAAGGTCGAGCTTGGCGAAGATGCTCGACACGTGCTTCTCGACGGCGCCCTCGGTGACCACCATCGCGGCGGCGATCGCCGTGTTGGTGCGGCCTTCGGCCATCAGCCCGAGGACCTCGCCCTCGCGGGGCGTGAGCCGTTCCAGCGGGTCGTGCCGGCGGGCCCGCGAGAGCAGCTGCGAGACGACCTCGGGGTCGAGAGCGGTACCTCCCGCGGCGACGCGCTGGAGGCTCTCGATGAACTCACCGACGTCCGCGACCCGGTCCTTGAGCAGGTACCCGACCCCGCGGGTCCGCCCCGCGACCAGCTCGGTGGCGTAGTTCTCCTCGACGTACTGGCTCAGGACCAGCACGGCCACGTCGGGGTGCTGCTCGCGGACGACCAGGGCCGCGCGCACGCCCTCGTCGGTGAAGGTCGGGGGCATCCGGACGTCGACCACGACGAGGTCGGGGGAGTGCTCGGCCACCGAGCGCAGGAAGGTCTCGGCATCGCCGACGGCGTCCACGACCTCGAAACCCGCGTCGCCCAGCAGCCGGATCAGTCCCTCGCGCAGCAGCACCGAGTCCTCGGCGAGGACGACGCGCGGCCGGGCGGGGACGGCGGGGGCGGTCATGTGCTGCTCCTGGGTGCGCTGGGTTGGTGCGAGCTGTCGGGCTGCGAGCTGTCCGGCTGCGAGTTGTCTGGCCTCGGGCTGTCTGGGGCACGGGGCACAGCCCGCTCAGGACCGGGAGGGGCGTAGGGACGGCGTGGGGCGGGGACCCAGGGCAGGCGCACGGTCACGGAGGTGGGGCCGCCCGGCGGGGAGTGCACGTCGAGCCGGCCGTCGACGGCGGCCACGCGCCCCGCGAGGCCGACCAGGCCGGTGCCCGCGCCGACGTCCGCCCCGCCCTGGCCGTTGTCCTGTACCACGACCAGCAGCGAGCCCTCGTACTGGCTGACGTCCACGCGCGACCGCGAGGCCCGGGCGTGCTTGGCGACGTTCGTCAGCGCCTCGGAGACGCAGAAGTACGCGATCGCCTCGACGGTGGGCGAGGGGCGCGAGGGCAGGCGGACGGCGACGTCGACCGGGACCGGTGAGCGGGCAGCGAGCGCGGACAGGGCCGCGTCCAGCCCGCGGTCGGTCAGGACCGGCGGGTGGATGCCGCGTGCGACCTGCCGCATCTCGGTGATCGCCTCCTTGCTCGCCGCGTGTGCCTTGTCGAGCAAGGCCCGTGCGCCCTCGACGTCGGTGTCGAGCCGGGCCCGGGCCATGCCGAGGTCCATGGCGATGGCCACGAGCCGCTGCTGCGGGCCGTCGTGCAGGTCTCGCTCGATGCGGCGGCGCTCCAGCTCGACGGAGTCGACGGCCGCCTCGCGGGTCTCGGTCAGGGTCGCCACGCGGGCCGAGAGGGCGACGACCTCCTCGCCGCGGTCGGCGCCGAGCAGCAGCCGCCCGAGGCCGATGTCCACCCGCACCAGCTGACCCGCGACGAACGGGATGACGACCAGCAGGACGGCGAGACCCGCGAGCGGAACCCACCACGCGTCGGCGACGGCCAGGGTCCAAGACCCGGCCAGCTGGAGCCGGCCCTGCGGCAGCTGGCCGGAGTAGAGCGGGAGCGCCGCCGCCGTCACCGCCGCGGACGTGCCGAACAGCACCGCGGTCCCGGCGACGAGGCCCCACAGGGAGATCAGGAGCAGGTGGAGCAGGGCCTTCCACGGCCGGGCGTTGAAGACCCACCGGCGCCAGAAGGACGTCGTCCCCGGCGGGGGCGGCGGGACGGCGAGGTCGTGGCCGGTGAAGGCAGCCAGCCGAGCCCGCTCCAGGAACCCGATCGCGTACGCGGTGAGCGCGGCCAGTACGAGCAGCACGAGCCCGACACCTGCGGCCACCGTCAGGAACACGCCCATCACGGCGGCGAAGATGACCAGCAGGTACGGGGCCGCCAGGACGAGGTCGCCGATGATCTGGCAGGCCGCACCCCAGCCGGCCACCCAACCGCGGGCCAGTCGCCGCACGGGGGAGCCGGACGGGCGCGTCGCCGTCGCGGCAAGGGGTTGCGTGGTCACGGGGCCAACCGTCGGTCGCGGGCGCCGGTGCCTGAGATACG
>JBBSNO010000292.1:0-2784 GCA_038232615.1 Actinomycetales bacterium | reverse complement strand
GTCGGCCTCCAGCAGCGCGATGCGTATCTCGCGGGCGGTGGCGTCGATGTCGGCCTCGGTGAGCCGGCCCTTGCCACGCAACGACTTGAACGTCGCGGACAGACGGTCCTGGAGCGTGTCGAACACCGGGGCTTCCTCGCAGCTGTCGGGCGGAGTACGGGCGCGGCCAGCCTAACCGCGCACGGGGTCGACCCGGTCGCCCGTCGCGTCGTCGAGGGTCCGCTGCAGCGTCGAGGCGACCTGGTCGGCTGCCTCGTCGCCCAGTGGCCGGCCGTCCCGGTCGGTGACGTAGACGACGTCTTCGGCCTGCGGCCCGAGGGTGTCCACATGTGCAGAACGCACGTCCACGTCCGCATCCGCGAGCGCCCTGCAAAGCCGCCAGACCAGCGCCGGCCGGTCACCGGCACGCACCTCCAGCACCGTGGCTGTCGACGACACCCCCGGCAACGCCCGTACGCGGGGAGGGGCCGGCGCGGGCCGGGTGAGCGCGACCCGTCGCGACCCGGGCTCGAGCAGCCGGTCCGCCAGGTCGATGCTGCCGTCCAGCACGCGGTCCAGGCGCAGCCGCAGCCCCGCGACATCGACCTCGGCGCGGTCGACATCCCACCACGAGACGCCAACCGTGCGCCGGCCCTCGCTGCCGGCCTCCTCGTACAGCGCAGCCCGCGCGGCGCGGATCGTCAAGCCGGAGACGGCGAACGCCCCCGCGACGTCGGCCAGCAGGCCCAACCTGTTGACGGCGGCGACGGAGATGCGCGTGCCGTCGGGTTGTGGATGCACCCGCATCCGGTACGAACCGTCGTCGACACCCCTGGCCCACGCCGGCGGCGCCAGCTGACGGGAGTCCGGCGAGGTGCGCCCCGGCTGGTCCCGCGCCCGAGCGGCGAGCGTTACCGATACGGCTGCCACCAGCCGCCGCACCAGGCCCGCGCGCCAGGTCGTCCAGGCCGCCGGGCTGGCGCTGCGCGCGTCCGACTCGGTGAGCGCGGCGAGCAGGGCGAGCCGATCGCCGTCGCCGACCGCGTCGGCGACCAGGGTCACGGTCTCGGGGTCGTCGAGGTCGCGCCGGACCGCCGTCGCGGGCAGCAGCAGGTGCCTGCGCACGAGGAACGCGATAAGCCGTGCATCGTCGGCGCCGAACCCCATCCGCAGCGCGACCTTCTCGGCGACGTCGGCACCAACCTGGCTGTGATCGCCGGCGAGCTGCTTCCCCACGTCGTGCAGCAGCGCCGCCACAACGAGCACGTCGGCCCTGGAAACCTCACGGAGCCGCGTCGCCGCCTCGACACACGTCTGCAGGCAGTGTCGGTCCACGGTGAAACGGTGCACCGGTGAGTCCGATGCGCGCAGCCGCAACCCTTCCCACTCGGGCAGCCACCGCCCCACCAGCCCGGCATGTTCGAGCTCCTCCCAGACCGGGACGAGTCCGGGCCCGGCGGCTAGCAGTCGCACGAAAGTGCGCCGGGCGAGCTCGGGCCAGGGGTTCGGCAGGTCGGCGGACGCCGCCTCCAGCCGGGCAGCGGTCGTCGGACCCAGCAGCAGACCGCGCTCGGCTGCCTCCGCGGCTGCGCGCAGCGCGAGCACTGGATCGTCCTCGGGCCGCGCCCTGTTGTCCAACACGACCTCCCCAGCAAGGGCCGCGATTCCCTCGCCGATCCGTTCAAGTGGCGGCCGACGGCTTGCCCGTCGCACCGGCAGCCGACTCGGTCGAGCAAGCGCCTGGTCGACGCGGTGCCAGGTGAGGTCGCACAGGTGCGCGGTACGGCGACCGAGTCCCCGCACGTGTCTGCCCAGTGCGCACGGGTCCGTGCCCAACAGCCCCGCGACCTCGGCCACCAGCTCGGGGTGCAGCCGGTCGGTGCGGCGCTCGGCAACCTGGTGCAGCGCATCGCGCACGTCGAGCACGGCGGCTCGGTGCTCCTCGACCTGCTGGTGGGGCACGTCGACGAGCCAGGTCGCCACCAGCGCGCGCAGGACGACCCCGTCGCGAAGGCCACCACGGGAGTCCTTCAGATCGGGGACGGCGGCGTAGGCGAGCTCGCCGGCTCGTTCGGCCCGCTGCTGGCTCGCCAACCGCAGCTCGGGCAACCGAGTGCGTGCTGCCCGGCGCCAGTCGCCGAGCACCGCGGACCGCAGATCGCCTGTCAGCGAGGCCTCCCCCGCCACGTGGCGGGCGTCGAGCATCCCGAGGGCGGCGCGCCAGTCGTCGGCAGCGACGCGCCGCATGGTCCGGGTGTCGCGAACAGCGTGGTCAAGTGGTGTCCCGTCGTCCCACAGCGGGTACCACAACAGCTCGGCCAACCGGGAGACCTCGGTGGTCTCGACGTCAGGGGCATGCAGCAGCACGACGTCGAGGTCACTGCGCGGTGACATCTCACCCCGGCCGTAGCCGCCGACCGCCACCAGCGACGCACGACCGGCCGCCCCGGGCACGGTGGCGATGGCACTGTCGTACAGGTCGCCCAGCCTGGTGTCGAAGCGGTCGGAGCGTTCCCAGCGTGCGCGCGCGAAGTCGCCCGGTTGCACGGTGGACCCAGCCGACCTGGGGCTGGGCACACCGTGCGCCCGGGCGAGGCTGCTCACAGCGCGGACGTACCCTCTTCGCCGGTCCGGACCCGGACCACCGACTCGACGGGCATCACCCAGACCTTGCCGTCACCGATCTTGCCGGTCTGTGCGGCCTTGGTGATGACGTTGACGACGTCGGCCACGTCGCCATCGTCAATGACGACGTCGACCCGGATCTTGGGCACAAGCGTCACGTCGTACTCGGCGCCTCGATAG
>JBBSNO010000291.1:0-2805 GCA_038232615.1 Actinomycetales bacterium | reverse complement strand
TCGTCGGACGACTGCTCGTTGACGCTGCTGGAGTCCCGGCCCGTGGACGTCCCGACTGGACGGCCGGCCTCGCCCGTCGTCTCCTCGTCCTTGCGGCCCGCCTCGCCCTTCGCCGACGCCAGGTCCTCGCCCCGCGTGGTGCCGGCGTGGTGCGCCGGTCCGACGCCGGGGTCGCTGGGCGCCTTCGTCTCGGCCACCTCACCGGCCGGCTGCTCGTCAGCCGGTGAGGCCGTGCGGCCGCCGGGGGTCGCGTCGGGGTCCGAGACCGACTCGGTCCGGGAGCCCTTGGTGCCCTCCGGCACCCCGGCGAAGCGCTGCTTGCGCTCGTCCGGCTCGTCGGCGTCGTCCGCGTCGGCGCCCTTGGTGGTCCTGCCGTCGTACGGCGGGATCGGGGCGTCGTTCTCCGCCTGGTGGCCTGCGGAGCCGACCGGTGGACCGGTCCGTCCCGAGGCGTCCGGCCCGTGGGCGGACTCTGCGCCTGTCTCAGTCATCTCCGAAACCTCTTTCTCCTCAGGCAGACTTGGCTGTGTCGCGAGGCAACTGCTCGACGTCGTCGGGGCGTCGAACGGGCACGGGCTCATCCGGCAAGGCCTGGCCCATCCGCTCCAGCCCGGACAGCGCCTCGGCTGCCGCGTCCTTGCTGATCTTGTCCATCGCGAAGCCCATGTGAATCAAGATCCAGTCACCGGTCTGGAGTTCCGGTTCCTCCAGCATGCCGAGGTTGACGTGCCGCTGGACTCCCAGGACGTCCACCAGGACCAGCTGGTCGTTGTGCTCGACCAGCTCGACGACCTCACCCGGAATCCCGAGACACATGGTCATCCCCTCCTTCCGCCTCGTCGTGCTCGACGTCCTCGTGGTACTGCACCCACTCCAGCACCAGCTCGTCGCCGCCCTCGACGTCGAGGACCGGGCTGCCGCACCGCGGGCAGGCCGGCACCGACTCGAACGACTCGAACCGGGTCTCGCACGGCGGGCAGCTGGCCTGCATCGGCACGGTGACCACGTCGCTGCCGGCGCCGTCGGCGACGCCGCCGGCGGCGACCAGCTGGAAGCACTGCTCGAAGGCGTCCGGTACGACTCGGTGCATGGCGCCGACGCGGACGCCCACCCGGGCGACCCGCCGCCCGGCCGCCCGCTGCTCCACTACCGCGAGAACGCCCTCGCAGTAGCCGAACTCATGCACCGTCCACTCCGATCCTCACATCCGCCGCATGCGCAGGTAGCGCTGCATGTCCGGGACCGAACGCACCCCCACGACGATCACTCCGACGACGACCAGGGCGGCGACCGCCGAGGTGCCGATGCCGATGGCTCGCATCTAGCTCTCCTTTCCCGCCGGGGTAGGCGACCCGGTTGACCTTGTTGACTCTGTTCCAGCGCCGGACGGCGCCAGCTCATGCTGCAGCAGCGAGCGGACGGTCGCCACCACCTCCTCGACCGAGGCGCAGACGGCCGGTGACAGCCCGATGCGCTCCTCGATGACCGCCGGCTCGCAACCAATGACGTACGTCTTCGGCAGCGCCCCGCCGAGCGCGCCGAGACTGGCGAGCACCGCGGTGGGTTCCATCGCGTGCGCGTCGAGCCCGTTCCCGGTGCCAGTCGCGAGGTCCTCCGGGCCGACCTCCAGCACTCGGATGCTCCCCGGCTCACCGCGGCGGGGCACCGCGTCGACGATCACCAGGGCGTCATAGCCCTCGAGCAGGTCATACGCCAGGTGCATGCCGCGGATGCCGTAGTCGACCACCCGGGTGTCCTGCGGCAGCTCCAGCGCGGTCAGCCGGCGCGCGACCTCGCAGCCGAAGCCGTCGTCGGCGAGGAAGATGTTGCCGATCCCCGCCACCAGGACGCGCGGGCTGGTGGTGGTCGCGCTGTTGGGCATCACGCTGTTGGGGCTCACCGCGCCACCTCCAGCGGTTCGAGCTCCTCGGGCCCGAAGTAGAGGTAGCGGCCGTACCACTCGTGCATGTCCTTCGCCGGGTCGTCGTCGAGCACCACCGCGACGTGCACGTTGCCGTCGACATCGTGGTGCACCCCCGCGACGGTCGCGGTCTGCGCGGAGAAGAACAGGTCCTGGGCGTCGGCCCGACGCGACGGGCACAGCCGGACCCGGCTGCCCTTGGCCACCGCGACGCCCTTGACGTCCACCGCGTCGGTTTCCGGTGCCACGCTGGCGTCCGCGCCGGGATCCCACCAGGGTACGTCGGGGTCCGGCACCGGGGCGGGGCGCCAGTCCGGCGTGGTGTCGGTCGGCGTGGTGCTATTCGGCGGGTCTGGGATGCTGGGCAGGCCGTGGATCGCGCCGTGCAGCCGCTCGAAGATCTCCGGGGTCATGCCGTCGCAGCGGTCCAGGATGGCCCCGGCCCGCGGGTCGGTCGCCCGGGCTTCCCGCTTCTCCTCCTCGGTCATCGTCATCACCCGCAGGGTGAGGATCTCGTCGATCTCGGTGGAGTCGAACAGCTCTCCGGGGCTCTCCGCGGCGATCTCCGGCCAGTCGGACAGGATGATCGGTGCAGCCAGCATCACGTCCCGCTCGCCTTCCGCACCGACGAGGACGGGCCAGCAGCGGACGTTGGTGCAGGCCTTCGCGGCCGACCGGGCCCACTCGGGTGGGTCGGTCAGCGAGACGAAGGCGCCGTCCCGGACCGCAAGCAGCAGGTGCGCGCCGATGAAGGAGTGCCGCAGCGCCTCGTCGCGGTTCCCTCCCGGGGTCCACTGGCAGGAGTTCGCCAGCGCGACCCGCACGGCGAAGACCGGGGTAGGGACCGACACGTCCGCGCAGGAGATCTCGAGCCGGCCCGAGAT
>JBBSNO010000290.1:0-2807 GCA_038232615.1 Actinomycetales bacterium | reverse complement strand
GAGGCTTCCCACCGCGTAGGCCGCGGGCCCCAGCACGTGCTTCCAGTCCGCCGCCGCCTCCCCGGCCTGCGCGCCGATCCCGACGTGCACAGCGTTGACGACCAGCCCGCCCGCGTCGTCGTCGAAGAGGTCCAGCCGCCGGGAGCGACCCGAGAGGACCACCCGGGCCGCCGCCGCGGGGTCGTCGAGCGGGATGCCCAGCGTGCGGGCGAGGTCGTTGCCCGTGCCCAGCGGCAGGATCCCGAGTGCGCCAGCGTCGGGAAGCCCGCCCGCCCGGTCGAGTGCGGCGACGGCCGCGTGCACCGACCCGTCGCCCCCTGCCACGACGACCTGCCGGCCGTCCCGCTCGACCAGCAGCGTCGCGAGCTCGTCCAGGTCGGCGCTCGAGGCCACCCGTACGTCGGCGCCGCACTGGCGCAGCGCCTGCACCGCCGCCTCGACCGCGCGGTCCTCCGCCGCCCCGGCACCGCGGTTGGTCACCAGCAGCAGCCCGCGTCCGGGCATCACCCCTCCACCCTTCGGTAGCCTCTCCAGCCCAGCCCCCGAGGGAAGGTGTACCGCATGCCGGCCATCGTGCTCGTCGGCGCCCAGTGGGGTGACGAGGGCAAGGGCAAGGCGACGGACCTGTTCGTCGGCCAACAGGGCCAGCAGGGCCAGCAGGGCCAGCAGGGCCAGCAGGGCCAGCAGAGCGCGCCGGCCGTCGACTTCGTGGTGCGCTACCAGGGTGGGAACAACGCCGGGCACACGGTCGTGATCGGCGACCAGACGTACGCCCTGCACCTGCTTCCCTCGGGCATCCTCACGCCGGCCTGCGTGCCCGTCATCGGCAACGGCGTCGTCGTCGACCCGGCCGTGCTGCTGGAAGAGCTGCGCGCGCTGCGGGAGCGCGACGTGGACACCTCGCGGCTGGTGATCTCGGCCAACGCCCACCTCATCACGCCCTACCACTCGACGATCGACAAGGTCAGCGAGCGATTCCTCGGCAAGCGCGCCATCGGGACCACCGGGCGGGGGATCGGACCGGCCTACGGCGACAAGGTGGCCCGCCTCGGCGTGCGCGTCCAGGACCTCTTCGACCCCTCCATCCTCGAGCAGAAGGTCGAGGGGGCGCTGCGGGACAAGAACGCCATGCTGGTCAAGGTGTTCAACCGCCGTGCGATCACGGTGGCCGAGGTCGTCGAGGACTACCTCGGGTACGCCGAGAGCCTGCGCCCGCACGTCGTCGACACCGCGCTGCTGCTCAACGACGCGCTCGACGCCGACAAGGTCGTACTGCTTGAGGGGTCCCAGGGCACGCTGCTCGACGTCGACCACGGCACCTATCCCTTCGTCACCTCCTCCAACCCCACCGCGGGCGGGGCCTGCGCCGGGTCGGGCATCGGCCCGACGCGGATCGACCGGGTGGTCGGGATCCTCAAGGCCTACACGACGCGGGTCGGCGCCGGGCCGTTCCCGACCGAGCTGCACGACGAGATGGGGGCGTACCTGCGCAAGACCGGCGGGGAGAAGGGCGTCACCACCGGACGGGACCGCCGCGTCGGCTGGTTCGACGCGGTCATCGCCCGCTACGCGACCCGGGTCAACGGGCTGACCGACCTCTTCCTCACCAAGCTCGACGTGCTCAGCGGGCTGGAGCGGGTGCCGGTGTGCGTGGCCTACGACGTCGACGGCGTCCGCCACGACGACATGCCGATGACCCAGACCGAGTTCCACCACGCCACCCCGGTCTACGAGTACCTCGACGGGTGGTGGGAGGACCTCTCCGCGGCGCGCTCGTTCGAGGACCTCCCAGCCAACGCCCGGGCGTACGTCACCGCGCTCGCCGATCTCGCCGGCGCGCCGGTCTCCGCGATCGGGGTGGGGCCGGGACGCGACCAGACCGTATCCCTGCGCCCGCTCGTCTGAGGGGAGGGACAGTGAAGGTCCTTGTCGTCGGGTCCGGGGGGCGCGAGCACGCCCTGGTCCGGGCGCTCGCCGCGGACCCCGACGTCGAGGCGCTGGCCTGCGCGCCGGGCAACGCCGGCACGGCCGAGCTCGCGCAGGCGCTCCCGCTGGACGTCGCCGACCCGGCGGCGGGCGCGGAGCTGGCCCCCTCGACCGCCGCCGACCTCGTGGTGATCGGCCCGGAGACCCCCCTCGTCGCGGGCGCCGCCGACGCCGTCCGCGCTCGCGGCATTGCCTGCTTCGGTCCCTCCGCCGAGGCGGCCCGCCTCGAGGGCTCCAAGGCCTTCGCCAAGGAGGTGATGGCCTGCGCGGACGTACCCACGGCAATGGCGCACGTGTGCGACCGCCTCGCTGAGGTGACCGACGCGCTGGACGCCTTCGGCCCGCCCTACGTCGTCAAGGCCGACGGTCTCGCCGCCGGCAAGGGCGTCGTGGTCACCGCCGACCGGGCTGCGGCGATCGAGCACGCACGCGGGTGCCTCGACCGTGATCTTGGCGGGGCCAACCGGCCCGCGCAGGTCGTGGTCGAGGAGTTCCTCGACGGCCCCGAGGTGTCGCTGTTCGGGATCACCGACGGTCGCACCGTCCTGCCGATGCTGCCCGCGCAGGACTTCAAGCGCGCCGAGGACGGGGACCGTGGGCCGAACACCGGCGGGATGGGCGCCTACGCCCCGCTGCCCTGGGCGCCGGAGAGCCTCGTCGACGACGCGGTGCGGTGCGTTCTTGCGCCGACCATCGCGGAGATGCGCCGGCGCGGCACGCCGTTCCAGGGGGTGCTCTACGCGGGCCTCGCCCTGACCTCCCGCGGCCTGCGGGTGGTGGAGTTCAACGCCCGCTTCGGCGACCCGGAGACCCAGGTCGTG
>JBBSNO010000289.1:0-2823 GCA_038232615.1 Actinomycetales bacterium | reverse complement strand
TTTTCTGAGCAGCTGGCTCGCCATGTGGCTCGTGGAGCCTGCCGACAACGAGATCACCCGCCCGGAGAACTACTGGTGGTGGTTCCTCGTCACCGCGTCCACCGTCGGCTACGGGGACTTCTTCCCCGAGTCGGCGGCCGGTCACGTGGTGGGTGGCTACGTCATCATCGGCGGTATCGTCACGCTGACCATCCTGTTCACGCAGCTGGCTACCGTCCTCCAGACAGCGAAGGGAAGGCGAATGAAGGGCAGCGTCGGCCTCGCCGTCAGCGGCCACACCGTCCTTCTCGGCTACACGGCCGGACGGACCGAGAGGATCGTCGCCGAGCTGGCCGTGGAGGAAAGGCCGAACCTCGTCCTGTGCGCCTGGGACGACGTGCCGGAGCACCCGATGCCGGAGCGCTCGGGCGTCCAGTTCGTGCGCGGCGACCTCACCCACGCGGACGTGATGAACCGCGCCTGCGTCCCGGAAGCGACGACCGTGTCATCGACGGTCGGGACGACAACGAGACGCTCGCGATCGCTGTCACCGTCAACCACGCCAACCCCGGCGTGCACCTGGTGGCGGCGCTTCGCGACATGAGCCGATCCGACCACCTCCGGTACGTGAACCCAGGCGTCCAGTGCGTGCAGTGGCACCAGCCCTTCATGATCACCGAGGAAGCACTCGACCCCGGGATCACGCAGGTGTACACCGACCTGATGAGCGGCGGCGGGCACGGCAACACCTACTCGATGACGCTGCCGGACGGCGACTCGGGGACCGTCGGCGAGATCCAGACGCGCTTCGGGGAAGGCTTCGCGGCGACCCTGCTGGCGGTCCGGTCGGGCGGGGACCTACGGGTCAGCCCGCCGTGGGACGCGGATGTCGACGCCGGAGCAACGCTGTACTACGTGGCCGGCGAACGCATCGAGGCGAAGGCCTTCGCCTCTCGGGACGCGACGTCCGGTTCCGCCCGAGGGAAGGCCTAGCGACCCGGGCCAACACGCGTCGCGCTCGGTCCGGACGTTCAGCCGGTGGCAGCGAGCCTGTCGACCGCCTCGGCGAGGTCGGGCGGGTACTCGCTGACGAACCGCACCGGCTCACCGGTGCCGGGGTGGTCGAACGCCAGCTCCTTCGCGTGCAACCACTGCCGGGCCAGCCCGAGCCGGGCGGACAGCGTCGGGTCGGCGCCGTAGGTCAGGTCGCCGACGCAGGGATGGCGCAGCGCGGAGAAGTGCACCCGGATCTGGTGGGTGCGCCCCGTCTCCAGGTGCACCTCGGCCAGGCTGGCCGCCCGAAAGGCCTCCAGGACCTCGTAGTGCGTGATACTCGGCTTGCCCTCGGCGACGACGGCCCAGCGGTGGTCTGCTGTCGGGTGGCGCCCGATCGGCGCGTCGATCGTGCCCCTGAACGGGTCTGGATGGCCCTGGACGACGGCGTGGTAGACCTTGTCGACCGTCCGCTCCTTGAAGGCACGCTTGAGCACCGAGTACGCGTGCTCGCTCTTGGCGACGACCATCAGCCCCGAGGTCCCGACGTCGAGGCGGTGCACGACGCCCTGTCGCTCCTGCGCTCCCGAGGTCGCGATGGTGTACCCGGCCCCGGCCAGCCCGCCGGTGACCGTGGGACCGGTCCAGTTCGGGCTGCCGTGCGCGGCGACGCCGACGGGCTTGTCGACCACGACGATGTCGTGGTCGTCGTGCACGACCACCATTCCCGGGACGTCCTGGGCGACGACCGTCAGCGGCGCGACGGGGTCGGGCACGGCCACCTGGAGCCACGAGCCCGCCGTGAGGCGGTCCGACTTGCCTACCGCCCGCCCGTCCACCTCGACGCCGCCGTGAGACACGATCTCGGCGACCCGGGAACGCGACAGGCCGAGCAGCCGCGCGAGACCGGCGTCCACGCGCTCGCCGTCCAGGCCGTCGGGCACCGGCAGCGTCCGGACGTCAGGCACGAGCGTCGTCGCTCTCGGCCGCCGCGGTCTTCTCGTCCCGCTCGCGCCGCCCGTCCACCCCGATGCCCCGCCAGCCCAGGACGACGATGACGACCGCCGAGACGCAGATGGACGAGTCGGCCACGTTGAAGACCGGCCAGTTCGGCAGCTCGAGGAAGTCGATCACGTGCCCGCGCGCGAAGCCCGGGGGCCGCACGAGCCGATCGGTCAGGTTGCCCAACGCGCCGGCGAGCAGCAGGCCGAGAGCGACCGCCCAACCACGGCTGCCCAGCCTCGCGGCGATGCGGACGACGACGACCACGACGACCACCGCGACGAGTGTCAGCAGCCAGGTGACGCCGGTGCCCAGGGAGAACGCCGCGCCGGGGTTGAAGACCAGCCGGAGCTGGAGGATGCCGTCGACGACCTCGACGGGCTGGCCCTCGGTGAGCCGGGCCAGTGCGAGTGCCTTGGTCGCCTGGTCGAGCGCGTAGACCACCACGCAGACGACGGCGAGCATGGTGACGAGCCGACCGCGTTTCCAGCCCGCACGGCGGTCTGGCCCCGCGGACCGGGGCGTTGGGGTGGCGTCCATCAGGGTCAGCCTCCCACGTCCGGACGCCCGTCCGGCACCACGCTCGGTGCTCCCGGCCGCACGGCTCGCGTCGTGCTCCCGGCCGCACGGCCGAACAAGAGCGCAGCCGTCAGCGACGCTCCTGCCGCTGCTTGCACGCCATGCACAGCGTGGCTCGGGGGAACGCCTGCAGCCGGCGCTTGCCGACCGCGTTGCCGCACGACTCGCAGACGCCGTACGTGCCGTCGGCGATCCGGCGCAGCGCTCGCTCGTTCTGCTGCACCAGGTCGCGGGCGTTGTTGGCCAGCGTCATCTCGTGCTCGCGCTCGA
>JBBSNO010000288.1:0-2840 GCA_038232615.1 Actinomycetales bacterium | reverse complement strand
GCCTGCAGGGGCGGCAGGTCGTTCTGCAGGCACCAGTCGACGTAGTGCTTGATGACCCGTCGCTGCTTGTCGAACGTCCGGCCCTTGTAGGCCGACAGGAACCCTGCGAGAGCAAGTTCCAGCGGATCGCGTGAGGCCACCGCCCGCTCCATCAGCACCAGTGCGTCGTCGGTCTGTCCAGTCATGTCTGCCGCCTCGTCGTTGTAGGGGCGGAACACTGTCCTCGCCAGCCTGAGCCGCAACAAGCACGGTCGACGGCCTTGTGCTTCAACCCAGGCGCTTCGACGACCTGGAGAACCGGGGCGGGTGGGGTCACCTCCTGGACGGGTCAAGCGCCAGTGGAAATCAGGCCCAGGCTGCGGTCCAGGTTGCGATGGTGCTGCCGGTACGGCGTCGCTGAGGATGTGACGCCGACGCCACACGGTGGATGAGCGGCCGCAGCGGTCCGGGGCCGGTGAGGCGCTCGAGATGGGCGCAGGGCTACGCCGCGAGCAACGGCGTGGCGTGTCCGGGGACTGTCTGACCGGGCCGCGGGAGAGAATGCCCCGGAGGGGAGGGGACGCTGTGCCGGACAGCCGCCAGAAGTACTTGTACGAACGGCTGGGCGGGAATGACTTCCAGCTCCTCGTCAACGCTCTGCTGACGGAGCGGTTCTCCGACTACGTGCCGCTGCCGCTCGGGCAGAGCGACGGGGGTCGGGACGGCGTCCGGCGGGACGGCAAGGCCCTGCTCATCTACCAGGTGAAGTGGAGCGGCACCGGGCGGGAGAAGTCCCCGGTTTCGTGGCTCGACGCGGCGGTCCGCAAGGAGGACGCGAACATCCGCCGGCAGGTCGCGTCCGGCGCGACGAAGTACTTGCTCGTGACGAACGTCCCGAGCACCGGAGGCCCGGGGAAGGGAACGTTCGACGGTCTCGACAGGGCCCTGGCCGTCCACGAGAAGACGTACGGAATCAAGATGGACGGCGTCTGGAGGGAGGCCGTCGACGCGATGGTTGATGGGGCCCCCGACGCGACGAAATGGTCGTACGCCGACATGCTCGCCGGCTGGGACCTCGTCCGGTACCTCGTCGACGAGCACGCCCGGTCGGGGCGGGACCGGGGACTGCGGGACCTGCTCCGGAAGGTCGCGGCAACGCAGTGGGACGAGGACGACAGGGTCAAGTTCGCCCAGGTCGACCTGGACCGGGAACGCGTTGCGGACCTGTTCGTCGACGTGAACGCTGCGCGGCTGTCCGCGCCGCCGGCCGCCTCCCGGGCCGCCCCGGCCCGGGGAGGATCCGTCGGCGGGGCCGCCGCGTACCTGCTCCGGACACGCCTGCCGTTCACGCTGGTACGAGGAGCGCCCGGGCAAGGCAAGTCGACCCTGACCCAGTTCGTCTGCCAGGCGCACCGCGCCGCGTTCGTCCCGCACGAGCCGCCGAACCCCCGGTTGCCTGCCGTCGCAGAGCCCCGGTTCCCGATCCGGCTTGACCTCGGCGCGTACGCCGCGTGGCTTCGAGGCGCGGACGTCTTCGCTGCCGCGGAGGATCCCGGGCCCGTCGCCAAGCCCCGCAGGCGCCCGACGGGACGGTCGTCGCTGGACTGGTTCATCGCCGACCTGCTCGCGGACGCGTCTGGAGGAGCCACCGTCTCGCCGGGCGACGTCCACGACATCTTCGAACGGGTCCCGTCGCTCGTCGTCCTCGACGGTCTGGACGAGGTCGGAAGCCAGGCCGCCCGACGGACCGCCGTCGACGCGATCAGGCAGTTCTGCGTCCGCGCGAGGACGTACACCGTCCCGCCGAAGGTCGTCGTGACGACCCGGCCGAGCGCCGGAGAGCTCGCCGAGCCTCCGCCGGACCTGTTCGAGGTCCTCTCCCTCGACCCGCTCGACGCGCGGCAACGCGACGAGTACCTCAGGCGGTGGTGCGCGGTCAGGGGCGTCCGCGCCGCCGCAGGACGGGCCCTGCGGGCCGGGTTCAAGGCCAGGAGCGCCGAGCCGTACATCGAAGAGCTCGCCGGCAACCCGATGCAGCTCACGATCCTGCTCGAGCTGCTCCACCAGCAGGGCGCCGCGACGCCGACGCAACGGACCGAGCTCTACGACATGTACATGCAGCTCGTTCTCGCCCGGGAGTCGAACAAGCATCCCGACTCGGTCCGGAAGCACCGTAACGACCTCGTGGAGATCATCCCGTTCCTCGGGTGGTACCTCCAGTCCCGAAGCGAGGACCGGGGCCTCGGTGGACGGATGAGGACTGACGCGCTTGCCGCGGCGATGCGGCACTTCCAGCGGACCTACGGAAAGCCGGAGTCGGTCGTCGACGAGCTGTTCGAGGCGGCGACGGACCGGCTCTGGGCCCTGACGAGCAAGGAACAAGGCGCGTTCGAGTTCGAGGTCGTCTCCCTTCGGGAGTACTTCGCCGGGCAGTACCTGTACCGGTACGCCGGAGAGGGCGACCCGCAGTTCGACAGGACGGACGTGTTCCGGGAGCTCCTTCGACGCTCCTACTGGCTCAACACTGCCCGGTTCTACAGCGGGAACGCCCGCGGGGCGGACGTGTACGTCCTCGCGGCGGGGATCCGCCAGGAGCTCGCCGACGGCGGCTCCCGCCAGGCACGGATCGCGTCATGGACGCTCCTCACCGACGGCGTGTTCCTGAGCCGGCCGGCAGAGGCCGCGTCGGTCGTCGAAGCGGCATGCGACACGACGGGCGCGCCGGTGCTGCTCGACGCGCTCGGCCGCGGCGAGATCAGGCCGCTGCCTCCCGGCCCGGCCACGGGCGGGCCCGGCCCGACGTGGACACGGCTCACCGCCCAGATCGCGGCAGTCCCGGACGCCCGCGGCAGCGCGACCGG
>JBBSNO010000287.1:0-2844 GCA_038232615.1 Actinomycetales bacterium | reverse complement strand
CCTTCCAGCGCAGCAGGCTCGCCAGGATCAGGTCGCGACGGTCATGCCGGAAGAACGCCTCGTGGAGGAAGCGGCAGAACCACGGCTGGGCGGCGACGACGTCGCGTTGCGGGTCGAAGTCGTCGGGGGCCTGGAACTGGAAGACCGGGATGCGGTCGTGTGCCCGCACGTCCGCCGACGTCGGCGTGACCACGAGACGCCCCCCGAGGCCGGCGCCGGCCGGGTCGACGATGCGTGCGATGACGCCGGCGACGCGCTCCGACGGGACGATGTTCGCCAGCAGGGCCGTCCCGTTGGTGTGCTGGCTGATCCGCCTGCTGCGTCCGGCCGCGCCGATCGCGTCCACGTAGACGTGGCGTTCCTCGTCCCACAGTGCTTCGAACGCCTGTGTGGTGCGCGCGAGGAGGTCGCTGACGTCATGCGCGCCGGGCAGACCGGCGTACGCCCCGAGGGCCGCTGCGTACAGGGCGTCGTGCGTGCCGGTGACGACGTCGCGGTCGAGCTGTGCCCAGTCGAGAAAGACCCAGCCGGGGAAGTTCTCGAGGAGACCGCTGGAACCCCGCTGACGCTCGTAGCGCTCGATGATCGCGTCGGCGACGGGCAGGAGGCTGCGCACCAGCTCCTCGTCGCCGGAGTACGACCAGTAGGCGGCCAGCGACCGGATCCAGTGCAACGAATACTCCGGCATGGTGAAGCCGATGCGGGTGAAGTCACAGCCGGCGGCGCCGGCCAGCAGGCCGCCGGGCAGGCGGCTCTGTGCGGTCAGGGCGAGGTGGTGGCGGACGAGCCGCCGGTCGGGGTTGGTCACGAGCGACACGAGGATCTGGGGGTAGGCGTCGGACACCCACGCCCGCTGCTCGCGGCCCGGACAGTCCAGGAACGCGTCGGTCGAGCAGACGTCGACGGTCCGCGCCCCGACGCGCCACAGCTCGTCGTAGCGCGGGTCGTCGCAGTGGAACTCGGCGCCCTCGCCGCGCGGGTACGTGGTCTCCTCGAACCGCACCCCCACCGCCACGTCCGGGGGGTGATGCACCGCCAGGTAGCGCAACCCGATGGGATCGAAGAAGGCGACCTGCTCCTCGCCGCGTCCCCCGACGATGTAGCGGGCCGCCCACCTGCGCGGGCTGACCTCGGGGAGGCCGTCCTCACGCAGGTCCTCGCCGCCCACGACGTCCACCACACCGGCTTCCGCGCCCGCGCCGGCCTCGGTCACCCGCAAGGCCACGTGACCCAGACTGATCACGCCCAGGTCCCACACGGAGACCACACGGTCGCCCTGGTCATCGCACTCCAGGGTCGCCCAGGTGGCGACGGGGTCGTCGGCGAGGTCGACCCGCACCCGCCGGCCCTCCTCCAGCAGGGCGGGCTCGATCGGGACCGACGTGAGCTGGGGTATCGACCGTCGCAGCGGGGTCATGTACGGCGCCGCCGGCGGGCGGTCCAGGACCGTCCCGTGGCCCCGGCCGCTGAGGGTGACCGCTCGAGGCCAGTCCGCTTCGCTGGCGTGCGGGTCATGCAGGCCCGAGGGCACCAGTCGCCCGTCCACCACCTCCGGCGGGAACGAGTGCATCCCCGGCTCGCCGCGGTGGACCCATGGAGCGGCAGCCGCCCGCCAGGTCGTGTCGCTGACGAGCTCGACCGGCGCCCCGGGGGCGGTCTCGAAGCAGAACGACCCCCGCCCGAGCGTGCCCAGCGGTGCCGCGGGGATCCACCACGGGCCCGCGGTGCCGTAGTAGCGGCACAGCGCGGTGACGACGTTGCGCCCCGCCATGAGGTGGGGGCCGAGGTCGTACTCGTCCCACCCGAGGAACTCGGGCTCGCCGCGGACCGGACCTCGCCCCAGCATCTGTCCGTTGAGGAACAGCACGTAGCGGGCGTCGCACGTCACGCGCGCCCACACGGAGTCCTGCGGCCCGTCCGCCTCGAACGTCCGGCGGAGGTAGACGTCGTGGCTGGCAGCCGGGGTCGGCCGCCACCAGTACGCCTCTTCCGGCTCGCGATCCCAGATCCAGCGACCGCGCCACGGCTGGCTCCAAATGGCGTCGCGCTCAGGCGGCTGGTCCATCTAGAAGATCGCCAGCGGGTTCACGGGTGAGCCGGTTCCTCCCGGGATCGCCAGTGGTGCGGCGACGAAGAGGAACTCGTAGCGCCCGAGCTCTCGGCAGGTCCTTGCCAGCTCCTCGACGTCGCAGTAGTCGAGCAGGACCAGGCCCATTGCCGGTATGCACGTCTGATGGAACGCGAGGGGAAAGCGCGTGGGGACAGCCTCGCCCGCACCTGTGGGCGCCTCGTCCAGCAGTCCGAGCATCCGTGCACCGGCGGACGTCAGGTGCTCGGGGGCGTCACCGGTGTACACGGCGATCTCGCGCTCGTGGAACCAGACCGCGGCGTCACCGCCGGGCCCCGGCCCGAGCGGACTCGGTCCCACGGACGCCTCGCGTGCCCCGACACCGGCCCGGACGACGACCACGTCGCCGCTGGAGACCTCGACACCTGCGTGGCGCTCCGCCGCGTCGAGGTCGGCGGCGGTGATCTCATGCGATGGATCGAGCCACTCGACCCCGGCGGCCGCCGCGACGTCGAGCAGGACGCCGCGTGACACGACGCCCTCGTGTTGCGCGTAGACGGATCCGAAGCTGAGACCGGTGTCGGTGGCCACCTCGTCGAAGCTCCGACCGGTGTAGACCCGACCGTCGTAGCTCGCGACGTGGCTGACGCAGTCGATGTGCGTGATGCCGTGCTGGTGGACGTCCAGCGCGAGGTGCTCGCTCGCGCTCCCGAGTGAGCCGTCGGGCACGTTGCCGTACAGCATCCGGTGCTCGATCTGCTGCGGACGGCCGTGGG
>JBBSNO010000286.1:0-2893 GCA_038232615.1 Actinomycetales bacterium | reverse complement strand
GGTCTCGAGCACCTCAGCCGGTCCGGCGGCACCCTCGCCCACGCCGACCTGCTGCTCGTGGTGTGCGAGCCGACCCGCAAGTCCGTGCTCACCGCCGCGCGCACCGCTGCCCTTGCGACCGAGCTGGGCATCCCCGAGGTGCTCGCGGTCGGCAACAAGGTGCGGGCCCCCGAGGACGAGGACTTCCTGCGTATCGCACTGGCGCAGGAGGGCATCGCTGTCGCCGGCGTGCTGCCCTACGAGGAGTCCGTCGCGCGCGCCGACCGGGCCGGTACGGTCGGTCTGGTCCCCGTGTCACCGGGCGTGCAGGCCGCACTGGAGGCCGTGCTGGATGCCGTCGATGCGGTCGCCGGCGCAGCCGTCGAGCGGACCTAGCCGGTCAGGCTCTCGGCCATTCCCACCAGCGCCCGCACGCCGGGGGAGTCCGCAGCGGCGTCGAGCGGAGCCTCGCCGGCCCGCTCGGCGGCGACGATGGCCGGCTCGTCCGGTACCAGCACCGGATCCAGGCCCGGGAAAGCAGCGCGCACCCGCGCGACGTCCTGATCGTCGCGGACCCGGTTGGCTGTGATCACGACCCGCCCCAAGCCGCCACCCTGGACCACCTCTGCCGCTCGTCGACCGACCTCCAGGGACTTCGCTGTCGGTTCGACCACGACCACGACCACGTCGACCGGTCGCCCGTCGAGGCGCAGGACGGTGCTGAGGCCAGCCTCGAAGTCAGCGACGACGGTGCGCCCGGGGCGGGCGAGTTCCCCGAGCAGCTGCTCAGGGGAGATGCCGCAACAGGGACAGCCCGGCTTGGGGTTCTGGATCGCGGTGACGACGGCGAGCCGGACCCCGTCGGGGGCGTCCACGCCGAAGCGCTGCACCAGGTCGTCCGCGCTGACGGCATGCTGCTCCTGCCCGGCGTCGACGGCGTCGCGCACCGACACGAGCCGCTCGGTCGCCTCCTCGCCGAGCCCCAGCGAGATGCCGAGGTTGGGGTTGCTGTCGCAGTCCAGCGCCAGCGTGTCGTGACCGCGGCGGGCCAGCGTGCGGGCGAGGACCGCGGACGTGGTCGTCTTGCCCGAGCCGCCCTTGCCAACCACTGCGACCTTCACGACGGCTCCTCCCGGTCCTGCACGGCTTCCCGGTCCTGCACGGCTTCCCGGTCCTGCACGGCTTCCACGAGTGACCGTACCGCTGTAGCGGTCGGTCCGTCGGGGTCGGCGTCCAGCACCGCTCGTCCGAGCCGGTCGGCGTCGGCCAGCACCGGGTCGAAGGGGACGGTGCCGACAACGTCCAGCCCGGTCCGCTTCGAGACGTGCTCGGCGTCGCCGGGTTCGCGAACCTTGTTGGCGAGCGCCAGGACCCGCGGCGCATGAGAGGCGGCGGCCAGCCGGGCCAGGCGCCGACCAGTCAGCAGTGAAGCGGGGTAGGGCTCGACGACGACCAGGAACGTCTGTGCGTAGCGCCCCCAGGTCAGGAACGGCTGACGGGTCCCGCCGGGCAGGTCGCCCACGATGCTCCAGCCGTCGCCGGGCAGGTCGTCCAGGACGCCCTGGAAGCCGAAGTGCTGCCTGGTGTTGTCCCACCGCGGTCCGCGCGCCTTGCCCAGCTGGAGGAAGCGCACTCCGTCCGGTCCGTGCACGGCGTACTGCTCGACGGCGCCGGTCCCGGTGAGCCCCGCTCGCAGGCGATATCGACGGCGGCCGCCGTCGTCGTACGCCTCGACCGCCTCGTCCGGAAGTCCTGCGTCGGTCTGGTCGACACCGAGGGCGAACGCCATGCCGGGCATCGGGTCGGAGTCCAGCGCCAGCACCCGCTGTCCGGTGCCGGCCAGAACGCGCGCGAACGTCCCCGCCAGCGACGATTTGCCGGCACCACCCTTGCCCACGAAGGCCACGCGCATGGAGGGAGAGTACGGCCGGGGATCACGGGGCGTCGCTACTGGTCCCACGCACCTACCGGATCGCCTAGAGTCAGTACGACGCCCGCAGTGATCGGTACGACGTCCGTCGTGAGGAGACCCCCGCATGTGCCTCGGCATCCCCGGCCGGATCGTCGAAATCAGCAACTCCGCCCAGCTGCGTGCGAAGGTGGATGTCGACGGCGTGCGGAGCGAGGTGTCCGTGGCCATGCTCGGCCTCGACGGGCCGGAGGGTGCTCGGGTGGGGGACTGGGTGCTCGTCCACGTCGGCTTCGCGATGGCGCGCATCGACGAGGAGGAGGCACGCGAGACGCTGGACGGCCTCAAGCAGCTGAACGACATATACGCGCAGGAGCTGTCGGACTACTCTGCCGCCGAGGACGGTCTCGCCGAGCATCGTCCCGCTGCGTCGGCGGCACCATCCTGACGATGGCGGTGCCGACCACGCCTGCGTCACCACGTGGGCGAGTCGGGGGTGGGCAGCATCTCGGCAGCATCTCGGCAGCATCTCGGTAGCGACCTGGCGCCCGGCGCGGTCGGTGAAGGCCAGCAGCCAGCCGGTGGAGGGTGGGCGGCGCCTCCCGGTGCCATGTGACGTGTAACGCGGCAGAGGGTGCGGCGCCTCGGCGTGTCGCTCGGCGTGTCGCGTCCTGAGCCGCGTTACGCGCCACAGGGTTCGCCCGCAGTCGCGTTACGCGCGGCAGGGTTCCGCCCGGGGTTCGCCCGCAGCCGTCGACCGGTGTTCCACCGGTACCAAACGCGTCGGGACGTAGGCTCAATACATGAGCGTGCGCCGCGTGATGGGCACCGAGACGGAGTTCGGCATCTCCGTGCCCGGCGACCCGGCCGCCAACGCCATGCTCAGCTCCTCCCAGGTCGTCAACGCCTACGTCTCGGCGACCCCGCCGCGGGACCGCCGGCCGCGGTGGGACTTCGAGGAGGAGAACCCGCTGCGCGACGCGCGCGGCTTCGACCTGGCCCGGG
>JBBSNO010000285.1:0-2933 GCA_038232615.1 Actinomycetales bacterium | reverse complement strand
GAGGTGCTCGCCGAGGCCGGCTTCGACCCTGACCTCGTCCTGCTGGCGGCCGAGGCGGACGGCGAGGGCCTCGCGAAGCCGCTGGCAACCCACCCCGGCGTGGGCATCGTCGACTACACGGGCAGCGCCGGCTTCGGCACGTGGCTGGAGCAGAACGCGCACCAGGCCGTGGTGTACACCGAGAAGGCCGGCCTGAACACGGTCGTCGTCGACTCAACGGACGACGTCAAGGGCCTGGCCCGCAACCTCGCCTTCTCGTTCAGCCTGTACTCGGGCCAGATGTGCACGGCCCCGCAGAACGTGTACGTGCCGGCCGACGGCATCGAGACGGACGCCGGGCACCTGTCGTTCGACGAGGTGGCGACGACGATCGCGGACGCCGTGACCCGGCTCACCGGGGACGACGCCAAGGCCGTGCAGCTGCTCGGCGCAGCCGTCAACACCGACGTGGTCGCCCGCGCCGACGGCGCCGGCTCGCTGGGAACGTCGGTGCTGGCCTCACGGGTCGTGACCCACCCGGACTTCCCGGACGCCACCGTGCGGACGCCGGCGCTCGTCGCGGTCGACGTGTCCGACGACGCCTACACCAGCGAGTGCTTCGGGCCGGTCGCGTTCCTGGTCCGGACGTCGGGCACACCCGAGTCGCTGCAACGGCTCACCGAGACGGCGCGCGAGCACGGAGCGATGACCGCGTCGGTCTACTCGACCTCGGAGCAGGTGCTGGACGCCGCCGAGCGCGCGTCGCTGGACGCGGGCGTCGCCCTGTCGATGAACCTCACCCAGGGCGTCTTCGTGAACCAGAGCGCCGCGTTCAGCGACTTCCACGGCACCGGCGCGAACCCCGCCGCGAACGCGACACTGACCGACGGCCACTACGTCTCCGGCCGCTTCCGCGTCGTCCAGTCCCGCCGCCACGCCTGACGTTGTGCAGTCCCGCCGCCCAGGCTGACCGCGACCCGCCGCCTGGCCGGGGAGCATCACGCTCAACGGTAGGGGTAGGCCCTTAGTCGCGGCGGCGGTCGGGCACCAGCAGGCTCAGCACCATGCTCACGAGCGTCACCACGACCGCGCCCAGCACCGCGGTCCAGAAGAAGTCGTCGATGGCGAACGTCAGGGCCGTGGCATCGGCGATCCATGACGTGATCTGCAGCATCAGGGCGTTGACGACGAACGTGAACAGCCCCAGCGTGAGCACGTAGAGCGGGAACGCCAGCACCTTCACGACCGGCTTGATCACGGCGTTCACGAGCCCGAACAGCAGGCCGACGAACCCGAACGTCAGCACCTGGGCCGTCGTGTCGCCGTCCCCGCCGGCCACCTCGATACCGGGCACGACCAGGGTGGCGACCCAGATGGCCACCGCGTTCACCAAGACCTTGACCAGGAACGTCACGCTGCGAGTGTCCCACCGGGCGGACGACGGCACCGGGGCGCCCGGTGATGCGTCACTATTGATCCCATGACTTCGGGCCGGCGCGTGTGGGTCGTCTGGGGTGTCGGCGTCGCCGCGTACCTGGTCGCGGTCCTTCAGCGCACGTCGCTCGGGGTCGCGGGCCTCGACGTCGTCGAGCGCTTCGACGCCTCGGCCAGCGTGCTCGCGAGCTTCGCGGTCCTGCAGCTGCTGGTCTACGCCGCGCTGCAGGTCCCGGTCGGCCTGATGGTCGACCGGTACGGGCCCCGCAAGCTCGTCGTCACCGGCGCCGCGCTGATGGCGACCGGGCAGCTCGTGCTCGCCGTCAGCACCGGTGTCGAGGTGGCGCTCGTCGGGCGGGTCCTCGTCGGTGCCGGTGACGCCATGACGTTCATCAGCGTGCTGCGGCTCGTGACCGCCTGGATGCCGCCGCAGCGCGTGCCGGTGATGACCCAGCTGACCGGCATCCTCGGCCAGTTCGGGCAGGTGCTCTCCGCCTTCCCGCTCGTCGCCCTGCTGCACGGCCCTGGGTGGACGCCGGCGTTCCTGTCCGCGGCCGCGCTCAGCGTCGTCGCCGGGGTGCTGGTGCTCGCGCTGGTGAGGGACTCGCCGGAGGGCACGCCGCGGTCCGGCGAAGCGCCCACGATGGCCGAGGTCGGAGCCGACCTGGCGACGGCGTGGCGCCATCCCGGGACGCGCCTGGGACTGTGGTCGCACTTCACGACCCAGTTCGCGGGCATGGTGTTCGCGCTGCTGTGGGGCTTCCCGTTCCTCGTCTCGGGCCAGGGGCTCTCGACCACCCAGGCCAGCGGCCTGCTGAGCCTGTTCGTCGTGGCGGCTGCCGCCGCGGCCCCCTTCCTCGGCGTGCTGGTGCAGCGACACCCACTGCGCCGGTCGTGGCTGGTCCTGACCATCATCGGCGCGACGGTGGCCGCCTGGACCGCCGTGCTCGCCTGGCCCGGCGCCGCCCCACTGTGGCTGCTCGTCGTGCTGGTGCTCGCCCTGGCGATCGGCGGTCCCGGGTCGATGATCGGCTTCGACTTCGCGCGCACGTTCAACCCACCGAACCGGCTCGGGACGGCGACCGGCATCGTCCACGTCGGCGGTTTCGTGGCGACCCTGCTGACCATGCTGGGCATCGGCGTGGTGCTCGACGTGCTCGGCGACGGCGCCGCGAGCTACACGCTGGAGGACTTCAAGGCCGCGCTCGCCGTCCAGTACGTCGTCTGGGGCGCCGGAGCCCTCGCAATCGTGCGGTCGCGGCGCCGGGTCCGGGCGCGGATGGCTACCGAGGGTGTCGTGGTGCCGCCGATCCGTGAGGCGCTTGCCCGCCGTCGCCGTTGAGCGCCGCGCCGCTGGACCCGCTCGATCAGCGGCCGTCCGAGCGCGTGTCGCCCGCGGCCTCGTCGCGTAGCTGCACGGTGACCGCGGTGATCGCGTCCATTACCTCCTTGGTGCTGCGGCCGAGGTCGCGACCGACGGTGCCCGGTGCGACCCGGACCACGGGTCCGAGAGCGATGCG
>JBBSNO010000284.1:0-2936 GCA_038232615.1 Actinomycetales bacterium | reverse complement strand
GTTGCCTTCGTGCCCGACGTCCCGGTTCGTCATGTGCCCGGGTTGCACGCCCCGGGGCGATGCCTTGTGATGGGCGTCGTCAACGTCACCCCCGACTCGTTCTCCGACGGCGGTCGGTGGCTGCGGCCCGACGACGCCGTCGCCCACGGTCGGGCCCTGCTCGCCAGCGGTGCCGACCTGCTCGACGTGGGCGGTGAGTCGACGCGACCAGGCGCGGCCCGCGTCGACGAGGCAGATGAGCTGGCCAGGGTGCTCCCCGTGGTCGGTGAGCTGGCCGCGGCCGGCGCGATCGTGTCGGTGGACACCATGCGACCACGCGTCGCCGAAGCGGCGATGGACGCCGGCGCCGCTGTCGTCAACGACGTGTCGGGCGGTCTCGCCGACCCCGGCATGCTGGCCTGCGTCGCAGCTGCCGGGGTTCCGTACCTGCTGATGCACTGGCGCCGGCACTCGGCCGACATGCAGGAATGGGCAGGCTACGACGACGTGGTCCACGATGTCCGCGCCGAGCTCGCCGCCCGGCTGGAGGCGACCGACGCCGCCGGGATCGCGCCGGAGCGTGTCGTGGTCGACCCCGGACTCGGATTCGCCAAGACCACCGAGCACAACTGGCAGCTGCTGGCCCGCCTGTCCGAGCTGCACGCGCTCGACCGGGCCGTCATGATCGGCGCCAGCCGCAAGCGGTTCCTCGGACGGCTGCTCGCAGACGACCAGGGTTACGAGCGCGACGTCCTGCACCGCGACGACGCGACGGTTGCGACCACCGCGCTGGCGGCTCGGGCCGGCGCCTGGTGCGTCCGCGTGCACGAGGCGAGCGGCAGCGCGGACGCGGTGCGGGTCGTCGCCCGCACGGCGGCCGCGGGGTGACCTGATGGATGACCGCATCAGCGTCACCGGCCTGCGGATCCACGGCCACCACGGAGTGCTCGAGCACGAACGGCGCGACGGGCAGGAGTTCGTGGTCGACATCGAGCTGTTCTGCGACCTGAGACCCGCTGGGAAGGCCGACGATCTGTCGCTTACTGTTGACTATGGGGAGCTGGTCCAGCGCGTGTACGACGCCGTGGCGTCGGATCCGGTGGATCTGATCGAATCGCTTGCTCAACGCATCGCGAACCTGTGCCTGTCGGAGCGGGAGGTCCGCCGGGCGGTGGTGACCGTCCACAAACCGCAGGCGCCAGTAGCGGTGCCGGTGACCGACATCGCCGTCACGATAGAGCGGAGCCGACCGTGACCGAGACACCGAACCCGTACATCGTGGACGCCGACACGATGACCGGAGAGATGCGCCCGATCCGCCGCGTCGTGATCAGCCTTGGTTCCAACCTCGGGGAGCGACAGCAGAACCTGCAAGGCGGCGTGTCCGCGTTGATCGACACGCCGGGGATCAGTATCTTCGACGTCTCGCCGGTCTACGAGTCGGCCTCTGTTGGGGGACCGGCCGACGCCGGTGACTTCCTGAACGTCGTGGTGAGCGCCGACACCACGTTGTCCCCGCACACGCTGCTCGACCGCTGCCTGGCCATCGAGGACGCCTTCGGACGCGAGCGGACCGAGCGGCACGCCCCGCGCACGCTGGACCTCGACCTGGTGGTGGTCGGGGACCAGAAGATCGAGGACGACGACCTGGTGCTTCCGCACCCGCGTGCACACGAACGGCTGTTCGTGCTGCAGCCCTGGCAGGACGTGGACGAGGAGGCATACCTCCCCGGCTACGGCTGGGTGGTCGACCTGATCGCTGACATCGCTGACGCAGCCACCGAGCAGGAAGTCACCCGACGCGACGATCGTGCCGTCACCCTCGACTGATCCCGGCCGCATGCGGGCGACCACCGCGGCCACGCTCGCGGCCACCGCGCTGGCCGGTGCGCTGCTCGGCGGCCTGGTGCCGGCGGGCTTCCAGTTCTTTGGCGCGATTGCGCCCAGCGTGGCGTGGTCGTCCGTGGTGGTGCTCGCCTTCCTTGCCGCGCTCTTGCTGGCGTTGGCTGCGAGCACGTGGAGCACCGTGCAGCGTCGACGGCTCAGGGTGGAGCCGCAGCGGGCCGTTGCGCTGCTGCTCCTTGCGAAGGCGTCGGCGCTGGCGGGTGCCCTGGTCGCAGGCGGATACACCGCCTTTGCGCTGACCTATCTCGGTCAGACCGAGGCCGCGCTGCCGCGCGAACGGCTGGTGCACGGCCTGCTGGCGGCGTTGGCTGCGGTGGCCATGGCCGTCGGCGGGGTCCTGCTTGAGCGCGCCTGCCGGGTGCCCCGCTCCGATGTGGACGAGTGAGGCACGACGCGCAGCCACCGCGCCGCCCCACCTCAACGGTCGATGTCGCCGGTGACGAAGAACAGCGAGGCGAGCACTGCCACTACGTCGTCGACGTGTGCACCGGTCAGCAGGTGCGGCAGGGCGGACACGTTGCCGAACGACGCAGTGCGCAGCTTGAGCCGCCACGGAGTCTTCTCCCCGCGCGAGACCAGGTAGTAGCCGTTGATGCCGATGGGGCTCTCCACCCACCCGTACGCCGCACCCTCCGGCGCCTTGAGGCTCTTGGGCAACCGCACCCCCACCGGGCCTGGCGGCAGGTCGGCCAGCCGGTCGAGGCAGGCGTCGGCGAGGTCCAGCGCCACCCGGGTCTGCTCGTACAGCAGCTCGAGCCGGGCGTAGGCGTCCCCGGTTGAGCGGACCGGCACGCGCAGCACCCCGGCTGCTGCGAGCTCGCTGTAGGCGAGGTAGGGGTCGTCGCGCCGCAGGTCGAGGTCGAGCCCGGCGGCTCGGGCGGCTGCCCCGGTGACCCCGTGCGCCAGCGCCGTCTCGCGGTCGAGCGTGCCGATGCCTTGCGTCCGCGCCCGGAGGGTGTCGTCGGCGAGCAAGCGTGTGCCGACGTCGTCGAGACGGCCGCGCACGGTGCCCACCCCTGCCGTCGCCCGGGTCAGCCAACCCGCCGGCAGCT
>JBBSNO010000283.1:0-2969 GCA_038232615.1 Actinomycetales bacterium | reverse complement strand
CAGGTCGCGCAGCTCGATGGCGTCGTCGCCGTCGGAGCCGGCGTAGGTCAGCGACGCCACGACGCCGGTGACGTCCACCCGCTGGACGTCGAGCAGCAGGACAGTGACGCCGTCGAACACCAGCGTCCGGGCCGAGCCCGGGCCCGGGCCGTACAGCACGTCGTCGTGGGCACCGGCCAGCACCAGGGCGTCGTCGCCGCCCTGGCCGTCCACGAGCAGGCCGAAGGCCACGGCGCCGAGGTCGACCAGCGTCAGCCGGTCGGCGCCGGCCCCCAGGACGATCCGCAACGACGAGCTCGGGCGCAGAAAGGAGTGGCTCTCGATGCTGCCGTTGGACGACGACAGCAGCAGCCGTTCGGGGTCGGTCGGGTCGGTCTGCAGGACCAGCACGTCCACACCGTCCGACGCCGTGATGACCAGGTCGACGGACGGCCCGATGACCACCGGCTCCAGGCCGGCGTAGGAGAACGAGACGCCGTCGAGGGTGACCACTCCGGCGTCGGCGGCGGTGCCCGTGTAGCGGGCGGACGCGTGCGCCGCGCGGACCTCGAGGGTGTCGAAGCCGCCGGCGCCGCCGTCCAGCCGACCGGTGAGCGCGCCGCCCTGCTCCACGACGAAGACGTCATCGACGTCGGGCGCGCCGACGAGCACCTCGAACGAGGTGAAGCGGACGCCGGCGACCGAGCCGGAGTCCGTCCCGGTGACCGACCACACCGAGCTGGTGGCCGGACCGAGCAGCCGGTCCTGGCCGCCCCCGCCGTCCACGGCGACCGGCACGGTGAGCGCCCCGTGCAGGGCGAGCCGGACGACGTCGTCGCCCGCGGAGCCGACGAGCAGGATGCTGGTCACGTCGGAAAGGTTCCGGCTCTGCCCGGCCACCGTCGCGGTCCCGTCGGCGTCCACGCGCAGCGTGGTGTCACCGGACACGGCGACCACCCACGGTCCGAGCAGCGCCGCAGCGGTGCCTGCGACCGGCGCGGCCCCGGAGTCGCCGGCCGTCGTGGTGGCCGTCGTGGTGGCGGCGGGCGCGCCGGGGACGGGCTCGCTGGGGACGGGCTCGCTGGGCTCGGTCGGCGTGCTGGTCACCGGCTCAGTCTTCGGCTCGGTCTCGGTCGTGCCGGCGGTCGTCGGCTCGGTCGGCGCGCTGGTCACCG
Organism: Actinomycetales bacterium; assembly: GCA_038232615.1. Taxonomy (GTDB): domain Bacteria; phylum Actinomycetota; class Actinomycetes; order Actinomycetales; family DASROP01; genus DASROP01. The sequence continues at coordinate 1,815 of JBBSNO010000283.1, read as the reverse complement.
GCTCGGTGGTCGTGTCTGTGACCGCCTCGGGCGGCGTCTCGACGACGACCGGGTCGGGCACGGAGCGTGACTGACCGGGCGTCAAGGTCGGCGACATGACCCCGCCCTCACCGTGCCCGTGGCCGAGGACGTGGCCGATCTCGTGCCGCACGACGGTGCGCAGGTCCATTCCTGCCGACCCCCAGCCCCAGCCGGCGGCGTCGGTGTCGACCTGGACGGAGCGGCCCGAACTCGAGCCCAACGTGGTCGTCGGCAGGTCGGCGACGGCGAAGGTGATGCCGCCCAGGTCCGCATCCGGCTCGGAGGTGCGCCACTCATCCAGTGCTGCCGCTGCTGCCGCATCCAGGGCGGCAGCCCCGAGGGGCGCCACGTCCTGCGCCACAGCGGGCTCGGCCGCTGCCACGAGCTCGAACTGTCGGCGGTCGTGCTCGTCACGCTCCACCACCGTCCGGTTCAACGGGGCCCAGGCGGTGGCATCGACGACGTCGGGCCCGACCCGTGCCGGGGAGCCCGGTCGGCTGCTCGACGGGCCCGCTGAGTCCACGGACACCGGCGTCGCGAACGCCGCCGATCCGGCGGCGCTCATCGTCGCGAACATGGCCGCGGACGTGAGGACCGCCACGGCGCGCCTGCCCCGACGCCGGGGCGTCGCCGACAGAGGTCGTCGGATCGCCCGGCCCCGATCGCTCGAGCCCGGGCGGATGTTTGCCGATTTCGAAGCAGGGGAAGACTGCGCACCACGCGACGCGGGCATGACGGCAAAGCCGTCCTGACCGTGGCCGCCACTCAACGCGCACTCCTGCCGCAAGGCTCGGCGCACGTTGATACTGGCCCCCCAGTCATGCCCCAAGCGAGCCGAGAGTGCCACCTCCGCCGGGCTGTGACAAGACCGCGGCGGACATCTCGTCCGAAAGTACGTGGACAAATCGGGACAAATCCGGGCGAGGACCTACCAGTGCAGCTGCTTCTTGCGCAGCACCAGCCTGGTGGAGCGCAGCGACCATGCCTGCCCGACGAGGGTGAGCAACTCGAGCGGCAGCACGCTGACCGCGAGAACGTGATTGCGCCAGCTCGAGTGACGCATCTTGAGCGACACGACCAGCCGGTCGAGCCCCAAGACTCGCGCTGTAGGCCAGCCAGTTGCGCCGCGTCCGCGGCTTCCAGCCCTCGCGGGGCAGCTCCTCGAAGGTGCCACCGGACCAGCGCAGCCGCTGCCGCCACAGACCACGCAGAGTGACGGGCGTGTCGGTGTACGCGAGCGCCGTCGGGGCTACCCGGATCTTCCAGTTCGCCTCCCGCAGCTGCAAGGAAAGCCGGTAGTCCTCGACGATGCTGTCGGTCGCCCACGGGTTGCCGTACTTCGCGGTGACCTCGTGAAGGGCCCGGTTGCGGAACAACGACCCGAAGCCGCCGAGCACCTCGGTGGCGTACTTCCGGCGTACCAGCACCTGGTCGTACATCGCGAAGTCCAGCGCCAGCAGATGCCAGATGACGGAGTTCCACGCCGACATGCCGGGCGGCGGGACCTTGTTCAGCGGCCGGCCGCAGATGCCGCCGATCTCGGGATCCTCGACGGCCTGCTTGCGCAGTCGCTCGAGGCAGGCGGGGTCGAGGATCGTGTCGGCGTCCATCGTGACGACGAAGCGCGCCTCCTGGCAGAACCGCCACCAGGCCTGGTTGAGCGCCCCGCGGTGCGCGATCATCACGACGTCGCGGCCGCCGACCTCGCCGAGCCACAAGCGACCGTGACCTCGCGCGCTGACCGCCCCCGTCCACCACAGGGCGAGCCGGAAACACGGGTGGTCTTCATCCTGT
>JBBSNO010000282.1:0-3010 GCA_038232615.1 Actinomycetales bacterium | reverse complement strand
CGCATCTCGATCTGGCTGTAGTCCGCGGTCATCAGCGACTCGAAGCCCGGGCCCGCCACAAAGCCCTGGCGGATCTCGCGACCCTGCTGGGTGCGGATCGGGACGTTCTGCAGGTTGGGGTTGTCACTGGACAGCCGGCCGGTCGCGGCGACCATCTGCTTGAACGTCGTATGAATGCGGCCGTCGTCAGCGACCGTCGGCAGCAGCTGCTTCTCCACGACCATCAACAGGCGCGTCATCTCCCGGTGCAGCAGGAGCGCCTCGATGACCGGGTGCGTGCCGAGCAGGTTCGTGAGGGCGTCGGCGTCCGTGGTCCAGCCGGTCTTGATCTTCTTGGTCTTCGGCAGGGCGAGCTCGCCGAACAGCAAGGTCTGCAGCTGTTTGGGCGACCCGAGATGGAACTCGTGGCCGACCGCGGCGTACGCCTGCTCCGCGGCGTCCTTGACCTGCTCACGCAGGCGGCTCTCCAGTGCGGCGAGGTGGTCGACGTCGGCGGCGATGCCGGTGCGCTCGCAGGCGGCCAGCACGGCGACCAGCGGAAGCTCGACCTCGCGCAGCAGGGCGGTCCCGCCACGGCGTTCCAGATCCTGGTCGAGCGCCACCGACAGGTCGGCCACGGCCCGGGCCCGGACGGCGAAGCTCCCGCCGTCGTCGTCCTCCGTGCCGTCGAAACTCAGCTGACCGTCCGGCTCGGCCTCGGCCCGCAACTCGCGGCGCAGGAAGCGCAGCACGAGGTCACCGAGGTCGAACACCCCCTGACCGGGCAGGGCGAGGTAAGCCGCGAGTGCCGTGTCGCTGGTCAGCCCGGCCAGCGTCCACCCGCGCGCCTGCAGCGCGAGCAGCGGTCCCTTGGCGTCGTGCAGTGCCTTGCTCACGGACGCGTCGGCGAGCCAGGCCGCGAGCACCGCGTCGTCGTCGGCGTCCAGCGCGGTGAGGTTGAGAAAGGCCGCCGGACCGGGCGGGCCGTCCGCCTCCGGCGAGGGCCCGGCGATGCCGAGCCCGGTCGCGTCCCCGGTCCCCCGGGCCCAGGACCCGCGCACGTGCAGGCCGACGCGTACGCCCTTCGCCAACGCATCGAGGAAGGCCCGGACCTCCCCCGGCGCCAGCGTCCGGCTGTCCACCTCGAAGCCCTGGTCGGCCTCCGGCTCGACCGAGGACAAAGTCGCGTACAGCCGCTCACGCAACACCCGGAACTGCAGCGCGTCGAAGACCTTGTGCACCTCGTCGCGGTCCCACTGCCCCAGGCGCAGGTCGAGGGGGCCGAAGTCGAGAGGGACGTCGCGCACGAGCTCGGTGAGCTGGCGGTTGCGCAGCACGCTGGCGACGCCGGCCCGCAGGTTGTCCCCGACCTTGCCCTTCACCTCGTCGACGTGGTCCACGAGGGAGGCGACGTCTCCGTACTGCTGGATGAGCCTGGTCGCCGTCTTCTCCCCGAGCCCCGCGATGCCGGGCAGGTTGTCACTGGGATCACCGCGCAGGGCGGCGAACTCGGGGTACTGCTCGGGCGACAGGCCGTACTTCTCCTGAACCGACGCCGGCGTCATGCGGCGCATGTCCGACACCCCCCGCGCGTTGTAGAGCACGGTCACGCGGTCGGTGACGAGTTGGAAGGCGTCGCGGTCGCCGGTGACAATCAGGACGTCCATGTCCTGCGCCTCGGCCTGGGTCGCGAGCGTCGCGATCACGTCGTCGGCCTCGAACCCCTCGGCGCACACGACCGGCACCCGCAGCGCGTCGAGCACCTCGCGGACGAGCGAAACCTGACCGTGGAAGTCGGTCGGTGTCTCGGCGCGGTTCGCCTTGTAGTCGGCGTAGGTCTCGGTGCGGAAGGTCGACTTGGAGATGTCGAAACTCACCGCGACGTGCGTGGGCTGCTCGTCGCGCAGGACGTTGATGAGCATCGCGGTGAAGCCGTAGACCGCGTTGGTCGGCTGCCCCGTGGTGGTCGAGAAGTTCTCGACCGGAAGCGCGAAGAACGCGCGGTAGGCCAGGGAGTGCCCGTCGAGCAGCAGCAGCCGGGAACGACCGGGTACAGCCGGGTCGACTGCGCCGCGGTCGCCGCTGCGTCCGGCGTTCTTCTTCGCAGCAGCCACACGCGTGAGTCTAGAAGCGTCAGGTATCGGAGTCGGCAGAGCCCAGCGCGATGCGCGGCAGCCGGACCCGACGCCCCGGCCGGTGGCGGGTCACCGCGTCGACGGGTCGGCTCTCGAACTGCGCGAGGCGCCACCGGACCAGCGACACGGGGGCCACCCGGCGCAGTGCGAGCGGCGCGAAGCCGAGCCGGGCGAAGAAGCGGTTGGCCTCGCGCGAGCCGGGGGGCACCGCGACCACGAGCTGCTCGAGACCCCGCTGCTCGGCGAAGGCCACCGCCGCCGTGACCAGCGCCTTGCCCGCTCCCCGACGCTTGTGGCGGTCGGCCACGACGGCGTGGCTCACGTGCACCGCCGGCAGGTCGAGCAGGGCGTTGGCCGTCGCGACGGTGAACAGCGCCATGCCGAGCGGCTCCTCGTCCTCGCCCGTGACGACCACCAGGTGGCGCTGCGGGTCGGCCAGCGCGTCGCGATAGCGCTGCTCCAGTCCGTTGCGCGCAGCCCGGCCCGGTCCCGCCGCCCGGGACCGGGTGCCGTCGGCCGGCATGAGCAGTTGGTCGCGCAGCTCCTCGCCGAAGGCGAGCAGCTCCGGCAGGTCCTCGACCGTCGCCTCCCGCACGCTGAGCGCTGTCCGCGCCACGGCTGCTCCTCACGAGTCGGCGCCCGGAGGCGGCGTAAGGCCGGTGTCGCGGTGGCGACAGGGGAAGATCGACACTAGCGCGCCATTGCGGTTTCCCGAGGTCGGAGGCGTGCCCGCGGGCTATGCTCCCCCGCAACCTGATCGGGTGTGCGCACACATCCTCGCGGCGCACGCCCGACCGTTGTTTTCCGGCTTGCCCGCTGACCAGACCAGGAGCCGCCGCGTGCGCCACGCCGCCCGAGCCGTGGTGGGGGGGCTTATTGCGGCACTGTGCCTCCTG
>JBBSNO010000281.1:0-3010 GCA_038232615.1 Actinomycetales bacterium | reverse complement strand
CGAACGCGTCTGACGCAGGTCTCCCTCCCCCACTACCGGCCCCCCACCACCGGGCGCCCGCCCCGCCCACCGTCCACCCGCACGACACCCACGGAAGGAACCACCCCATGGCAGGCAACAGAGCAGTGGCGTACATCGAGCCGGGCAAGGTCGAGGTGCAGGAGATCGACTACCCGAAGCTCGAGCTGCAGGACGGCCCCGGCGTCAACCCCGCCAACGTCGGGCGCAAGTGCGACCACGGCGTGATCCTCAAGGTCGCCACGACGAACATCTGCGGCAGCGACCAGCACATGGTGCGCGGGCGGACGACGGCCCCGCCGAACCTCGTGCTCGGCCACGAGATCACCGGTGAGGTGGTCGAGGTCGGCCGCGACGTGGAGTTCATCAAGAAGGGCGACCTGTGCTCGGTTCCCTTCAACATCGCCTGCGGGCGCTGCAAGAACTGCAAGGAGGGCAAGACCGGCATCTGCCTGAACGTCAACCCCGACCGGCCCGGCTCGGCCTACGGCTACGTCGACATGGGCGGCTGGGTGGGTGGCCAGGCGGAGTACGTGATGGTCCCCTACGCGGACTGGAACCTCCTGCGGTTCCCCGACAAGGACCAGGCGCTGGCAAAGATTACCGACCTGACGATGCTCTCGGACATCTTCCCGACCGGCTTCCACGGCGCGGTCACCGCGGGCGTGAAGCCGGGCTCGACGGTGTACGTCGCGGGCGCCGGCCCGGTCGGCATCGCTGCCGCGGTCGGGGCTCAGCTGCTCGGCGCGGCGGTCGTCGTCGTTGCCGACCTGGTAGAGGCGCGGCTCGCCCAGGCCCGCTCGTGCGGCTTCGAGACCGTCGACGTCTCCAAGGGCTCTCCGCAGGACCAGCTCGAGCAGCTGCTCGGCGTCCCCGAGGTCGACGCGGCGATCGATGCCGTCGGCTTCGAGGCCCGCGGCCACGGGAAGGACTCCGCCGGGGAGGCGCCGGCCACCGTCCTGAACTCGCTGATGGACGTCACCGCCGCCGGTGGCGCCATCGGCATCCCGGGCCTGTACGTCACCGGTGACCCGGGCGGCGTCGACGAGGCCGCCCAGGTGGGCTCGCTGTCGTTGAGCCTGGGTACCGGGTGGGCGAAGTCGCTGTCGTTCACCACGGGCCAGTGCCCGGTGATGCGTTACAACTACGGCCTGATGAAGGCGATCCTGAACGACCGGGTGCAGATCGCCAAGGCAGTGAACGCCACCGTGATCGGGCTGGACGAGGCCCCCAAGGGCTACGCCGACTTCGACAGCGGAGTCGCCAAGAAGTTCGTCATCGACCCGCACGGCATGGTGGTCTGACCCGAGGGACGACCGGGACCGGACGACGGGCGCCGCCTCGTCGTCCGGCCGCTCCCTGGACCGTCTGCGGTCGCACCCTGGATCGTCTGCCGTTGCCGGGCACCGGTTCGCCCGGCGACGGCGGGCGTGGTAGGCAGCGGACATGACACCCGCCGGTACCACCTGCGCCGCGGACGCCGTCGCGATGGCCGACGACCTCCGGGAGCTACGCCACGCCCTGCACCGCCACCCCGAGGTCGGGCTGGACCTGCCCCGCACCCAGGCGAGCGTGCTCGACGCCCTGGACGGACTGGGCCTCGAGGTGAGCACGGGCACCGGATGCACCTCGGTGACGGCCGTCCTGCGGGGGGGCTCCGAGGTCACGGACGGCGAGCGCCGCGCCGTGCTGCTGCGCGGCGACATGGACGCCCTGCCCGTCCACGAGGAGACCGGCGTCGACTACCGGTCGGTCGTCGACGGAGCCATGCACGCCTGCGGCCACGACCAGCACACTGCGATGCTCGTCGGCGCCGCGCGGCTGCTGGCAGCCCGTCGTGACGAGCTGCCCGGTGACGTGGTCCTGATGTTCCAACCGGGCGAGGAGGGCTTCGACGGCGCCGGCGTCATGATCGCCGAAGGGGTCCTGGACGCCGCGGGCCGTCGTCCGGACGCCGCCTGGGCCCTGCACGTGATGTCCGCCCTGGCACCGCAGGGGTCCGTGGCCAGCAGGCCCGGCCCGCTGATGGCCGCGAGCAACGAGCTGCACGTGACGGTGCGGGGACGGGGTGGCCACGGATCCGCGCCGCACCGGGCGAAGGACCCGGTACCGGTGGCGTGCGAGATGGTGACGGCGCTGCAGACCCTGGTGTCGCGGACGACGAGCCCCTTCGACCCGGCCGTGCTGACCGTCGGGCAGTTCCACGCCGGGTCCAAGGCCAACATCATCCCCGCCGAGGCGCGGTTCGCCGCGACCGTCCGCTGCTTCGACGACGGCGTACTGGCGCGCCTCGAGCGGGACACGGTGCGGCTGTGCGAGGGCGTCGCGCACGCTCACGGGGTCGAGGTGGACGCCGTCTTCCGCCGGCAGTACCCGGTCACGGTCAACGACGCGGGGGCGGTCGGCGTCGCCGAGCAGGTGGTCGAGCGCGCCCTCGGGGACGGCAGGTGGCTGCCGATGCCCGACCCGATCACCGGCTCCGAGGACTTCTCGCGTGTCCTCGAGGCGGTCCCGGGGGCGATGCTGTTCCTCGGCGCGTGCCTCGACGGGCTGGCCTTCGAGGACGCTCCGGACAACCACTCCCCGTTCGCTGCGTTCGACGACGCCGTGATGCCGGACGGCGCCGCGCTGCTGGCCGAGCTCGCCATCCGGACGCTGCTACCAGGCGCGGACGACGCCCTCCATCACGGCCGCCACGGGCGACGCCAGCTCTAGCTCGCAGCCGTCTGCTCCGCCGTGGCCTTGAGCCTGGCCAGGCCCTTCTCGAAGTCCGGGCCGAGCAGCGCGTCCATTGACTTGACGGCCCCCATCACCCTCGTCACGAGCGTCCGCCGCCCCGTCATCGACCAGGTGACGTATGACCCGGACCCCTGCGGCAGGATGGTGAACACGGTGTCGTTGCGAGCCTTCCAGGGCTTCTCGAAGACGAGGTCGATCTGGACCATCGAGGGCTCGGTCGCGTCGACGATCGCCATCCGACCCTTTCCCGCCT
>JBBSNO010000280.1:0-3020 GCA_038232615.1 Actinomycetales bacterium | reverse complement strand
GCCGGTGGCGGTCAACGCCTCGGTGCTCTCGGTCGACCCCGAGCAGGCGCAGCAGCTGATCGCCTCTCCACAGAACCTGCTCGCGCTGCACCGCGAGCACCTTCAACGCCGCCGCCCTGCGTCAGCCTCGGTTCACGGGACTGCTCTTCAGCGCCCCGTACGTGGCCGGCGAGGGTCGCGACGTCGCGCAGCGGCTGGAGTCGTACCGCAGCGGCCTGGCGGACCTCGTGCAGAGCGTCACCACCCTGTACGCCGTCTCCGACCAGCTTCCGCTGCTGCCCCGGGACAGCGAGACGACGGCGGTCCTGCACGTCTCCGACATCCGCCTGAACCCCCTGGGGTTCGACGTCGCCGACCGGCTCGTCGAGCAGTTCGCGGTCGACGCGGTCGTCGACACCGGTGACATCACCACGTGGGGCATGGGCGTCGAGTCATCGACGCTCTCGCGCATCGGCGAGCTGGGCGTGCCCTACGTGTTCGTCCGCGGCAACCACGACTCGCTGGCCACGCAGGCCGCCGTCGCCTCCCAGCCGAACGCGGTCGTGCTCGACAACGAGGTCGCCGAGGTCGCCGGGCTCGTCTTCGCGGGCATCGGCGACCCCCGCTTCACGCCGAAGGGGGAGGAGATCGAGGAGGGTGAGGACCGCCGGCTCGTGCGCGGCCGGCTCGAAGAGCTCGCGGAGACGATCACCGACCGGTCCGGGCCGTCCGGGGACGACGTCCCCCGAGGTGGGGAGCAACGGTGTCGACGTCGCGCTCGTGCACGACCCGGGCGCGCTCGACCCGGTGTTCGGCGAGGTGCCGCTGGTGCTCGCCGGGCACTACCACCGGCGGATCGTCCGGCTCGACGAGTCCGGGACGCGCGTGATGGTGCAGGGCTCCACGGGGGTGCGGGGATCACGGCCAGGGGCCTGGCACGTCTCGGCGAGGGCGTCCCGCTGGCCCTGACCGCAACCTTGCTGTACTTCGGCTCGTCCGGGGACCGCCAGGGCCAGCTGCTGGCGTACGACGACGTGACCGTCGGCGGACTCGGCCTGGCGTCGGTGACCGTCGAGCGCACCGTCGTCGACCCCGACGACGAGCCCGGGATCGTTACCGAGCAGGAGGTGGTGCCGGGCGACGCCGAGCCGGCGGTAGACCCTGCCGCCGAGCCGTTCCCGACGCCGACCGGGACGGGCCCGGGTCCCCCGGGCTTTCGGGAACGCCCTCCCCGTGACCCCGTTGCCGATTTCGCGGTTCGCTCGTCGGCTCGACCTGCGACCGCGTAACCTCGAGCCCGAGCAGGACGTCCTGCGCAGCCGCGAGATGTCGTGCCCGCAGGTCGTGGGGCCACCGGCAGACACACCACGGGGTCGGGAGGAGAGTTGGTCATGGGCGGGAACGAGAACGGCGGTCGGCACCTCGCGGACCATGCCCTGGCGGACGAGATCGTGCTGTACGGCGACCTGATGGTGGCAGCCTCGGAGAGCGAACATGACCTGAGCCTGCCCGAGATCGACGAGGTGCTCGGGGTGTCGGAGTCCGACACCCCGCCGCAGGGATGAATGGCGGGTAGCCGCCGCGCCTGGCGTCCGCGTCCGAGGCGCCGGGATAGCGTTGGGGTCGTGACTGGTCCCCGCGCCGAGCCGACGACGAAGGCCCGCTATGACGACTGACCCCCTGGACACCCACACCGCCCACGGTCCGCCGTCCGCCCTGGTGCTGCGTCCGATGTCACGTGACGACTGTCGGGCCACCGCTGCCCTGCACGTGCAGTATCTGGGGGACGGGCTCTTCCCGCGCCTCGGCCCGCGCTTCGTGCGCCGGTGGCACCGGACGTTCGTCGACAGCGTGGACGCGGTGGGGCACGTGGCGGTCCGCCCGGACGGCGAGGTGCTCGGCTTCGTCGCGGCGGCGACCGACCAGCGCGCGTACGTGACGAGCACCCTGCAGGAGGCCCGCGGCTCCCTGCTGGTCCGGGGAGGGCTGGCGATGGCGGCCCGTCCGCGCGTCGCCGCCGTGTTCCTGCGGACCCGGCTCAGGTCGTACTGGGCGCGGCTGCGCAGGCCGGTGCGTTCGGCACCGCCGGGCCCGCGGACGGCGGTGGTGCACGCCATCGTCACCAGCCCGGCCGCCAGGGGCACCGGCGTCGGGCGGATGCTGCTGGCGCAGGTGCAGGCCGACGTGCGCGCGTCGTCGACCCGGTGCATCGAGCTGGTCAGCGAGGACGGCGCGCACGGCGGCGCCGACTTCTACCGGCGTCTGGGCTGGAGCGAGGGGGAGAGCTTCCTCAACCGCGACTCCCGGACGATGGTGCGGTTCTCCCGTCAGGTCGGCGATGGGCGCTGACCCCTGCCGCCTCACGCGGCGCGGGCTCCTGCTCGGCGGTCTGGGAGGGCTGCTCGCGGCGTGCGCCTCGCAGCCCGACCAGCCGCCCACGCCCGGCTCGACGCCCGGCAGCTCGTCGACACCCGGCAGCTCGCCGTCGTCGACCGTGACACCGCCGGCCACCCCGGACGCCACCGAGCTCCCCGCGCCTGTCCCGGCGCCGCTGGACGTCGCCCCCTACGTCGTGCTGCCGGGGGAGGTCGAGCCGGAGTGCAAGCAGACCGCAGTGGCGGCGATCGCGGCGGCGCTGACGTGGCGCGACGGTGCCTCCGACCCGGCGGCCGCCGTCGCTCGGCTCGGCGCCCTCGGCAGCCCACCCGGCGCGGTCGCGACCCTGCCCCCGCTCCTCGGCGCGGCTGCGTGGTCGTCGGTGGAGATCGTCTACCCGCAGTACGGGGGTCTGCTGGCCGACCTCAGCTCCGCGAGCGTGATGGTCAACGCCCAGCAGGTGCTCCCGAGCGAGGGCGACGTCGTGCGGCGTCCGGTCACCCTCGACGTGCGGCTGGTGAGGCCAGATTCCGGGTGGCAGGTGACCGAGCTCCTGCTGGCCCCCCCCCCCCCCCCCCCCCCCCCGGGGGGGCCGGCGGGGGGGGGGGGGGTGGACGCCGGGGGGGGTGGGGGGCCCCCGGGCGCCCGCGCGGGGCGGCGGGCCG
>JBBSNO010000279.1:0-3023 GCA_038232615.1 Actinomycetales bacterium | reverse complement strand
TCCCAGCCGGTCAGGCGAAGACCTGGGCACCAGCAGACCGGTGCGCTCGTCCACCACGACGTCGACGACGCCGTCCGCGTCGGTGGCCACCACCGGCACCCTCGTGGCCATCGCCTGCAGCACCGTGCGCGGCAGCCCTTCCCAGCGGGAGGCGGACACGAAGACATCCATCGCGGTCAGCAGCCGCGGGACGTCGTGGCGCAGGCCGGTCAGCACCACCTGGTCGCCGATCCCCAACTCGACGACCAGCGCCTCGACCTCCGCGCGCAGCGGCCCGTCACCGACGACCAGCAGGCGGGCGTCACGACGTTCCCGCAGCGCCTGTGCGGAGGCCCGCACCAGCGTGCTTGGGTCCTTCTGCGGGCTGAGCCGGTTCACCGCTCCGACGACGAGCACCTCGGGCGACCAGCCCAGCTCCGCCCGGACCTGCTTGCGGGCGCACGCATCGGGACCGTACCGGTCGAGTTCGAGACCGCTGCGCACCGTGACGTACTGCTCCGGACGGCCGATGCCGGCCGCGAGGCCCTTGTCACGGTCGGTCTCGGCGACGACGACGAGCAGGTCGGCAAGCGGCGCGGCGCGGCGCTCCAGGGTCTTCCACACCGCGCTGACCGGCGCCCGCTGCTGATCGTGGAACGGCCAGCCGTGCACGGTGTGGATCACCCGGCGGACGCCGGCGCGCCGTGCCGCGACCCGCCCGACGATGCCGGCCTTGCTGCTGTTGGTATGGACAACGTCAGCGCCGAGCCGCTGGAACGCCGCCGTCAGCGCGGGGACCACCGCCAGATCGGCGCGGGGATCCACCTGGCGGACCAACTGGGGCAGCACGAGCACCTCTACTCCGCGGTCGCGGGCCTGTTCGTGCAACGAGCCTTCCGAACCGGTTTGCGGCCCGGTCACGATGACCGGCTCGAAGCGGGAGCGGTCGGCGAGGGCGGCGGCGAGCAGCACGGTCTCCTGCGCGCCGCCGACGATCATGCGGGTGATCACGTGCGCCACGCGCACGGGTCGGCCCTCGGACATCAACCTGAGCCTACCGACAGGCGACGCCTCGCCGTATTCCGTTCGGCCTGCTCACCGGTGTCCAGACGCGGTCGAACTTGTTGTTCTTCGTTGCCGCCCTGATGCATCTGATGGTGTGCGTCCAACTGAGTTGGGAAGTCAGCCGGCTCGAAGACGAGACGCGTGCCCTGGCCGAGGAGGTGGCCATCTTGCGGCTCGAGGCGCAGAAGGGTCGGGTCACCCCACCCGCCGAGGAGTGAATCTCATGGCCTGGCCCGACGGGCGCGTTGCCGGTCCATCGCCGCGTAGATGCCGACCACGGCCCGACTGAAGGCGCGGTTGCCCAGCGCCGCCAGCCGATCGTCGCGGGCGTAGGCGAGCCCGAGCGCCTGGTGCTCGCGGAACTGCTTGCGGAAGCCAGTCATGCTCAGGGTCCCCTCGACCATGCGGAAGTCCGCGAAGACCTGCCTGAGCAGGACCGGGCCGCTGCGCTGATATGTCGGACGGCCCGGTGGATAGGCTGCCACGGTGCAGGCTGGCGATCACCAGGACTACGTGCAAGCGACGTGCGTGGTGGTCCCGGCCTACAACGAGGCCCCGATCATCGCCAGTGTGGTCGCCGAACTCCTTGCGAGCTTCCCGCTCGTGGTGGTGGTTGACGACGGAAGCACCGACGGGACCGCCGCGGCCGCTCGGGCCGCGGGGGCCGTCGTCGTGCGGCACGCGGTCAACCTCGGTCAGGGCGGCGCCCTCGAGACCGGCCTGCGCTACGGGCTGGCGCAGCCACAGGTGAAATATTTTGTGACCTTCGACGCGGACGGCCAGCACGACGTCGCCGACGCGATGCGCATGGTCGACGTGCTCGCCGAGCAGGACCTGGACGTCGTCCTCGGCTCCCGCTTCCTCGACGAGGCCTCCCCCCGGTCGGTCTCGCCTCACCGACGCCCACAACGGCCTGCGTGCTTTCCGGCGCAGCTTCGCGCAGCTGGTCCGGTTCAGCATGCTCGACATGGCCCACGCCTCGGAGGTGACGATGATCCTGTCCCGCAGCAAGCTGCGCTACTGCGAGGTCCCCGTGTCCATCCGCTACACCGACTACAGCCGTGCCAAGGGACAGCGCGCCGTCAACGGCGTCAACATCGTCTTCGACCTACTCCTGTCCAAGCTCGGAGGGCGGCGCTCGTGATCCGCGTGCTGCTCGTTGTCGGCGCGGGCGTCCTGCTCGCCGTGTTCCTCGCGTCTGTTGCGTCGGCACGGGTGCGGGCGGGCCGTCGGCTGCTATTCATCGCGATGATCTTGGTGTTCATCGGCGCGGCCCTCCAGCCGGACGCCGTGACCGCGGTCGCACGGGCCGTCGGCGTGGGGCGAGGAGCCGATCTCGTCCTCTACATCCTCGCGACCGCGTTCCTCTACCTCGTGCTGTTCATCTACCAGAAGTTTAAGGACCAAGAGCGCCGCCTGGCCGAGGTGGTGCGCCAGCTCGCGCTCGTCGAGGCCTCGCTCTCGACACGTACGACCCCCGACCGCACCTGACGATCAGACGGCGGTACGCGGACCGATCGCGGCGTGGCGCACCCGCAGCCTTGAGGGACCCACGGGCGTCGGCAAGGCCGCCACGGCCCTGCGCCGCGCCCCACCCGGCGACCATGACAAGCCGGCCAAGACCACGACCATCGCCTACCGCGACGTGCTCGCCCAGTTGTGGCCGCTCGATCCAGTCCCGGGATGGTCGCCGAGCCGCAGCGACCTGCGCCGACTGGGGTCGGCACCGAAGCACCACCTGGCGGATCCGGCCCTGGCGGCGCGGCTGCTCGGCGCCGACGTCACGACGCTGCTGGACGACTTTGTCAGGGGCCCAGCGCTCCCCCGGCCCGGCTCGCTGTTCGAGTCGCTGGTGACGTTGAGCGTGCGGGTGTACGCGCAGGCAGCCGAGGCCGGCGTCCACCATCTGCGGACCCGCGACGGCGACACGAGGTCGATCTCTTCGTGCAGCGGCCCGACGGCCGGGACCTCGCACTGGA
>JBBSNO010000278.1:0-3027 GCA_038232615.1 Actinomycetales bacterium | reverse complement strand
TCGAGCCAGCCGCCGTTGCGGGAGAACCGCAGCGCGTAGCGCGCGAGCTGGCCGTCCACGCAGTCCAGCACGAACGAGACCTGCAGCAGGACCGCACCGACGACGTACCCCTGGCGGGTGCCGGTCGCGCACAGTCCGGCGGCGAGCAGCGCCACGAGGAGCGAGGCGAGGGTGACCTGGTTGGGCGTCAGTCCCCGGCGGGCGCACCACCGGGCGACGTAGCGCGACCAGGGGCTGACCAGGTGGGTGGTGAAGAAGCCGTCGCGATCCTTGACCGCGAGCCGCAGCCGGATGTCCTCCTCGTCCACGCCGGCGACCGCGGAGCGTACGTCCTGGCGCTCGGCAGCGTCGCGCGGCACGGCCGCGACGAGGGGTGAGGGGTCCAGCACGTGCACCGGCGTGCGGGTGCGCAGCGCGTCCGCCACCGAGTCCACCGTCGCGTTGGTGCGGGTGCTGCGGTCCCACCCCGGCGCGGCCCCCCCCTCGCGCAGGGCGGCCTCGAGCTGGGCCCGGGCCCGGTCGTCGACGCTGAGCGCCCCGGGGATCGCGACCGCCGCGTGCCGGGAGTCGGCGGTGGCCAGGCGCAGCGCGTGCTCGTGGCCGGCCCAGCGCCGGTCCACGAGGGCGACCCGCCCCGCCGGGGCCGCGCTGACCGCCTGCGCGAGGTGCGGCCCGGGCTCGGGCATCACGTCGAAGCCGAGGGCGCGCAGCCGGTCGGCCACCTCGGCATCGTCGTCCGGGCGCACGCCAGAGCCGACGAGGAAGGCGGTGGGCAGTGCCTTTCCTCCTTCGGCGTAGTCGTTGTCGTCATCGAGCGCCACGGCGCCAGCATGCAGCAGGCGTTCAGTCGGTGTTCGACCGGCGTTGCCCGGATAGCAACCTGTGGGTGCGTCGGCATCATACGCGGGAAGCGCCGTCCTAGACTGCCCAGCCGAGACCTTCCAGGACGGGGAGAACGAGCAGCGATGACCGCTCCCGGCGACGACCGGGTCCGCTACCGGCCGCCGGCCACGCTGCTGTCCCGCGGGCTGTCCCGGGCGGCGCGGCGGACGCAGCGGCGGCGACCGACGACCTACCGGGTGGTCAACCGGCTGGACCGGAAAGCTTTCGCGGCCAGGCTCGGTCCGGTGCTGCGTGGACGCGAGGACGTAGCGATCGTCCGGCTCGGCGGCCAGCTGCGCCTGCTCCTCGTGGAGCCCGACCTCGACGTGGCCCGGGTGGCCCAGCGCAACCTCGATCTCGTGGTCGATGTCTGCGAGCGGCACAGCATCCGGTACTTCCTGGTCCGCACGACCTCCACCGCGGCGCGCCGGGTCGGGCTGCACGAGGAGGACCGCGAGCGCTTCGTCCGCGCCCTGGCGGCGACCTACGCCGACGAGCCGGTGTACGTGACGACCAGGGTGGCCGGGCGCGGGCGCCGGCGGATCACGGTGACCGAGCTCGCGCGGGACGCGAGCACCCATGCTGGGCACGCCGACCGGGTTGTCGTCTCGGTGCACCGCTACTACTACGTGCCCGGCGCCCGGCTGCGTTACGGGCTGCGCCATGCCTGCGAGGTCGACCTCTGGGGACGGGACGAGGCCGGGACCCTGGTCAGCGGCCGCACCAACCGGGTCGCGAACCGCATCCCCTCCCCGGAGCAGGTGCCCGCACGGGTCCTCGACGGCGGTCGGAGCTACGAGACGCTGCGGCCCTTCACCCGCACGCTGCTCGACGACGTGGACTTCCCCGTCGACGTCGTCTACACCTGGGTGGACGGCAGCGACCCGGCGTGGCAGGCCCGCAAGGACGAGGTGCTCCGCGAGCACGGCCGGCCGGCGACGGCGCCGGTGTCGATCGACGAGTCACGCTTTCGCAGCCATGACGAGCTGCGCTACTCCCTGCGCTCGCTGGCCCAGTTCGCGCCGTGGTTCCGCCACGTCTACCTGGTGACCGACGACCAGGTCCCGGACTGGCTCGACCCGGCGTCCCCGCGGATCACGATCGTGGACCACAAGGAGATCTTCGCCGACCAGGGTGGGCTGCCGACCTTCAACTCCCACGCGATCGAGTGCCGGCTGCACCACATCGAGGGGCTCTCCGAGCACTACCTCTACCTCAACGACGACGTGCTCTTCGGCCGGCCGGTCCGCCCCGAGCTGTTCTTCCACGGCAACGGTACGTCGAAGTTCTTCCTCTCCCGCGCGACGATCGAGCCTGGTGCGCCGCGCCCCGACGATCTCCCGCACGACGCCGCGCGCAAGGCCACCAGCCTCCTGCTGGAGCGCGACTTCGGCCGGGCACCGACGCAGGTGTTCAAGCACACGCCCGTGCCCCAGCAGCGCAGCCTGCTACGCGAGCTTGAGCAGCGCTACCCGGAGGAGTTCGAGTGCACGGCGGCCAGCCAGTTCCGCAGCGCCTCGGACGTGATCGTGGCCACCTGGCTGCACCACTACTACGGCTACCTGACCGGTCGCGCACTGGCCGCTCCGATCGTCTACGACTTCTTCGCCGTGTCCCAGCAGCGGGCGTTGCGGCGCATGTCGCGGCTGCTGGCCAGGCGCTACGCCGACTGCTTCTGTCTCAACGACCACGGGGAGCCCGATGTCAGCGACGAGATACGGGTCGACCTGCTCAACCGCTTCCTCACCACCTACTACCCGCTCCCGAGCGAGTTCGAGAAGGAGGACCGGCGCGTCGTCTGGACGCCGTCGGTGTTCCCCGGCGCCGACGTCGGCGCGCAAGGCGTGGAGGCCGCGTCGGACGTCGGTGTTGATGATGTGGAGGCCGCGTCAGACGTCGGTGCGGACGATGTGGAGGCCGCGTCAGACGAGGGACCGCCCGGAGGAGACCAGGACGACCAGCGCAACCTACGGTCTGGCTGACCGGGGACCCGGCCGCACCGCGGCCTGCACCGGTGGCTCCGGACGCTCCCGTAGGCAGAACGTCTCCGTGCACCGGGCCCGGTCGACGGCCACGAGATCGCGGCCGTTGTAGCGGTAGGCGTAGCCAGCGCGGCGGAACAGCTCGAAGACCTCGAGACGCTCC
>JBBSNO010000277.1:0-3030 GCA_038232615.1 Actinomycetales bacterium | reverse complement strand
TCGTGGCAGCTGACGCTGCTGGTGCTCGGGACGTTCGTCCCGTTCGTGGTCGCCCTCCCCGCCTTCCAGCGCCGGCTCTCCGCGCGCTACCGGCTGGTGCGCGAGGCTGTCGGCGGGCTCCTCTCCGGGGTCTCCGAGGCGGTCGTCGGGGCGAGCGTGCTGCGCGCCTACGGCGTGGAGGCGCGCACCCAGGCGCGCGTCGACGGGGCGGTCGAGGAGCACCGGTCCACGCAGTACCGCGCGCTCTCGCTCGCCGCGGTGACCTTCGCCGGCGGGGAGATGATCGCGGCGCTCGCGACCGCCGGCGTGATCCTTCTCGGCGTGAAGCTCGGCATCGCGGGAGACGTCACGAGCGGCGAGGTGATCGGCTTCCTCTTCATCGTGACGCTCTTCACCACGCCGGTGCAGATCGGCGTCGAGGTCCTCAACGAGGCGCAGAACGCGCTGGCGGGGATGCGGCGCGTGCTCGACGTCCTGGATACCCCCGCCGATGTGGTCGACCCGGGCAGGGACGGCCGCGAGCTCCCGCCTGGCACGCTCGGCGCGCAGCTCACCGACGTCGCCTTCGCCTACCCCGACGGCCCCGACGTGCTGCGCGACCTGACGATCGACGTCCCCGCCGGCGCGCGGGTGGCGGTGGTCGGCGAGACGGGCTCCGGGAAGACCACGTTCGTGAAGCTGCTGGTGCGGCTGATGGACCCGCGCGAGGGGACGGTGGCGATCGGCGGCATGCCGCTCACCGAGGTCCGCGGGGCCGCGCTGCGCGAGCGGGTCGTGCTCGTCCCCCAGGAGGGCTTCCTGGTGCAGGGCACCATCGCCGACAACGTGCGCTGGGGGAAGGCGGACGCGACCGAGGACGAGATCCTGGCGGCCTTCGCCTCACTGGACCTGGAGGACTGGCTGGCCTCGCTCGACGGGGGGACGAGCACCCAGGTCGGCGAGCGGGGTGAGGCCGTCTCCGCCGGGGAGCGCCAGCTGGTGGCCTTAGCCCGTGCCGCCCTGGCCGATCCCGACCTGCTCGTCCTTGACGAGGCGACCTCCTCGGTCGACCCCGCCACCGAGGTGCGGATCACCGCCGCGCTGGAGCGGCTGCTGGTGGGACGGACGTCGGTGACGGTGGCGCACCGCCTCTCGACGGCCGAGGCGGCGGACGAGGTGCTCGTCTTCGACGACGGCCGGCTCGTCGCCCGGGGGACGCACGACGAGCTAGTCGCGGCCGGCGGCGTCTACGGGCGCCTGCACGAGGCCTGGACCGCCGGCACCCGCTGACGACCCCCGCCGGCAGGCGATGGGAGACGAGCGCGAACAAGAAGACATGGCGCGCGAGCAGGAACCGCCCCGTGCGGCGTCGAAGCACCACGCAGGGCGCCAACCGGCACCCAGCCAACCAGCACTCCAGAGGAGCGGACGACTCGTGCGAGGCATACACGCCATCCTGATCGTGGCCCTGCTGGCCATCCCCACCGCGGCCAGCGCCACCGACGTGTTCGAGGAGCCGCTCCCCCCCTCCGTGGAGCGGCATCAGCGGATGGACGAGATGAGAGCCGACCTCGACCTCGCGTCGTCCTCGGCCGCCGTGCCGGACGAGCGCCTCAGTGACGTCGCGTGCGAGGACGGCGCGGCCGGGCCGTTCGCGTGCGACGGGGTGGACCTGCTGAGCTTCATCCCCGGAGACGAGTTCGTCGGGGTAGAGCCGACCGCGTTCAGCGGCATCAGTGACGTCTGGGGGTGGACGGACCCGGAGAACGGCGACGAGTACGTCATCCTGGGCGTGTCCAACGGCGTCGCGTTCTTCCGCGTCACGGACCCCGTGAACCCCGTGTTCCTCGGCAAGCTCGACAATACCGCCCCCGCGCAGCTGATCTGGCACGACATCAAGGTGTACGAGAACCACGCGTTCATCGTGTCGGAGTCCAACGGGCACGGGATGCGGTCGTTCGACCTGACCCAGCTGCGCGGCGTGACCGAGCCGCAGCTGTTCCCCCCGCTGGAGGACCTGCCCGGCTACCGCACCGCGAACGGGCGCGAGGTCAACGCGATCCACAACCTGGCGATCAACGAGGACACCGGCTTCGCCTACATCGTCGGCGGCAACAACGCCATCTTCCTGCCGGACCAGTGCAACAGCGGCCTGCACATGGTCAACATCCAGGATCCGAGCAGCCCGACGTTCGCGGGCTGCTACGCCGACGACGGCTACACCCACGACACGCAGTGCGTGATCTACGAGGGCCCCGACGCCGAGCACCGCGGCAAGGAGGTCTGCTTCAGCAGCAACGAGGACCACGTCTCCATCGTCGACGTCACCGACAAGGCCGCCCCGGTCCCGCTCGGACGCCTCGAGTACGAGGACACCGGCTACACCCACCAGGGCTGGCTGACCGAGGACCAGACGCACTTCATCGCCGGTGACGAGATCGATGAGCTCGACTTCGGTAACAACACCCGCACGCTCATCCTGGACGTCACCGACCTCGACGCGCCGACCCTGGCCGGTGAGCGCCTGGCCGAGACCGCCTCGATCGACCACAACCTGTACACCCTGGACGGCCTGGTCTACCAGTCCAACTACACCTCCGGGCTGCGGGTGCTGGACGCCAGCAATGTCGCCGAGGGTGAGCTGGAGGAGCTGGCCTTCTTCGACACCTTCCCGGACGACGACGACGCGAAGTTCGCGGGGACGTGGTCCAACTTCCCGTACTTCGAGTCGGGGACGATCGCGGTCAGCGGCATCGACGAGGGCCTGTACCTGGTTCGGCTGCAGGAGGGCGTGGCCGCCTCGGACGGTCAGGACCCGTCGGATGAGCCCACGGACCTGCCCACCGAGGACCCGTCCGACGAGCCCACGGACGACCCGTCCGACGAGCCCACGGACGACCCGTCCGATGAGCCCACGGACGACCCGTCCGATGACCCGTCCGACGACCCCTCGCCCCGCCCCTCCGACCAGCCGGTGCGGATGGATCGGGTCAGCGGGGCCGGTCGCGTCGAGACCGCCGTCGAGCTGTCGCGTGAGGCGTTCGAGTCGTC
>JBBSNO010000276.1:0-3059 GCA_038232615.1 Actinomycetales bacterium | reverse complement strand
GGCGTCGTCGCGGGTGCCGCCGACCAGAACCACGAAGTCGTCCGCGTAGCGGACGTGGCGGGAGGGCGGAACACCAGCACGGCGGCGCGGGACGCGGGTCCATGGCGGGCCGAGCGCTTCCCACTTGCGTGTGAAGTGCTCGTCGAGCACGGACAGTGCGATGTTGGCCAGCAGCGGTGAGAGGATCCCCCCTTGCGGGGTGCCGGTGATCGTGTCCCTGCTGACGCCGTCCTCGGAGAGGACGCCCGCTTTGAGGAACGCCTTGACCAAGTTCAGGATGCGCTTGTCTGCGACTCGTTCTCTCACCCGCGCAACGAGTGCGGAGTGTGAGATCTCGTCGAAGCACGCCGCGATGTCGGCCTCGAACACCCAGTCGTACTTGCGGCTCACGACCAGCTCCTGCACCCGTGCGTACAACTGGGCGCACTCCCAGTGTGTGGGCGCGATGTCTCGGGCGCGCTGATCCCGATACTCTCCCTGGATGGGCGAGCCGGTCGTCGAGGCAGCCGTTGGTCGGCCGGAGCCAGCCCTGCGGCCCTTCGTCGAGCGCTATCTCGGGTACCGGCGGGAGGGCCTTGCGCCGGGGTCGCATCAGGGACTGCCCTCTCGCCACGTCACGGCGATCATCAGTCTTGGCTCGCCCGTCGACGTCGCGGGGATGCCGGATCCCGCGCAGCCGCCGGGCTCGTTCCGGGCCCTCGCCGGTGGGCTCCACGCCGCCCCGGCCACGATCCACCATGACGGCCACCAGTACGGCGTGCACCTGGAGCTGACCACCGCTGGGCGCCGGGGCGCTCCTGGGAGTGCCCGCTCGTGAGCTCGCGTCCCGTGTCGTCGACCTGGGCGACCTGCTGGGCCGTCGGGCCGGCGAGCTGGCCGACCGACTGGCGACGGCCGCCGGCTGGCCGGAGCGGCTCGCGGTGCTCGACCAGGTCCTGGCGCGCGGCGCTGCCGAGGTCGATCCTCCCGCGCCTGAGGTGGCGTGGGCGTGGCGCCGGCTGCTCGCCACCGGCGGGACGGTCCGGGTGGGCGCCCTGGCCGAGGCGGTCGGCTGGAGCCGGCGGCACCTGGGCGAGCGCTTCGGCAGGGAGCTGGGCCTGTCGCCCAGGCGGCGGCCATGGTGCTGCGCTTCGAGCGGAGCCGGCGCCTGCTGGAGCGACCGGCGCGACCGGGCCTCGCCGAGGTCGCGGTGGCCTGCGGCTACTACGACCAGGCCCACCTCAGCCGTGACTGGCGCAGCCTGGCCGGCTGCACCTCCACCGCCTGGATGGCCGCCGAGCTCCCATCCGTCAAGACACGACCGTCCCGGCCGTCGCATCCTGACGGCATGGACACCACCAGCCACACCGCCGCGACCGTCTGGCCCGCGCTGCGCTACGCCGACGCGCCGGCCGCGATCCGCTTCCTGTCGCGCGGTGGACGCCGTCCCCGACGACCGCTGGGACAGCCCGTCACCGTGCGAGGAGTGGACGGCCCGCGACGTGGTGGGCCACGTCGTGGAGACCCAGGGCATGTTCCTCGGGCTCGTCGGCCGCGAGCTCGCAGATCCCGGCCGTCGATGCTGACCCCGTCGCCGCGGTGCGGGCCGTCACGGACCAGATGGAGGCCGGTCTCGACGACCCGCGGCGCGCGACCGAGGAGTTCGACGGCTACTTCGGACGCAGCACGTATCAGGAGGCGGTCGACCGCTTCCTCAGCTTCGACCTCGTGATCCACCGCTGGGACCTGGCACGCGCCGTCGGCCTCGACGACGAGATCGCCCCCGACGACGTCGAGCGCCTTGGTCATGCCGCACAGGGCTTCGGCGACGCCCTGCGCGAGTCCGGAGCCTGCGGGGCCCGCGCTCGAGCCGCTGCCCGACGCCGACGAGCAGACCCGCCTGCTCGCCTTCCTCGGCCGCAAAGCCTGGACCTGACAGATGGCCCCCGGTCCAACCCCTGGTCAGGACGCGTCCCCCAGTCATCGCGTGACAACGAGGTTCCGCTAGTCGCATCCGGCAACGCCTGCGCCTGGCGATCGGTGTGCCCATCCTGCTCGCCCTCGCCGTCAACGTCCTCGCACGGCCAGAGCGACGGATCGCAGTGACGGCGGAGGCCCAAGGCAGGCACGAGGTGTCCAACGGGTCATCCGACAGGATGACCATGGCTGAGGATTCCTTCCTGCTGCTCGTTCGTCCAGCCACCGTGGACGCACGTTCGTCCGACGGAGCGCCCGTGCTGAGGTCTGCCGTAGAATGAGCGCCATGGCACGTCCAGCAGCGAAACTCTCCGATCCCGCCCTCGTCCTGGTCAACCCCGACGACGCGGTGAGCGCCGAGTCCTTCAACGCCTGGCTGGACAAGCGCCAGGCAGGCCGGCCCACCGATCCGGGGCTTACCGCCGCTGAGACCCTCGCTGAGGCCCGCGCCGCCGGCGAGGCGTGACCCCGGTCGTCATCGACGCCTCGGCCGGCGTCGAGCTGGTCGCCGACACCATCCGGGGACGGGCACCACGCGGTCTGCTGCCCTCTGACGCCATCCCGTGGGTGCCGGAGATCTTCTACGTCGAGTGCGGCGCCGTCCTGCGCCGCTGGGACCTCAACCGCGTCCTCACAGAAGAGGAGATCACCACGGCAGTCGATCAGCTTCTGGCGTGGCCGTTGCGGATCGTTCAGGTCCGGCCCCTCTTCAGCGATGCCTGGCTCCGACGCGCCAACATGACTTTCCCCGACGCCGTGTACGTCGCGCTCGCCGAGCACCTGGACGCCCCACTGCTCACCGACGATCACAAACTCGCCAACACGCCCACCCTCCCCGTCAAGGCTCTGCGGCTGTCGTCGCCTACGTAAGGTCCCCTCTCGCAGGCTGTCGCAAAATGAGCCGGCCGCCAGGGTCATGAAGCCTGGCCGATGACACGTACCACGGGGGCATCCCGACGAGGGGCTCACTTGGTCCGTCGAGGAACCTCGCGCAGCGGTGCCTGTTGCGACTCGCTCGCAACGCGCCTATCGTTGCCATTGGTTGGCAGCAACGACAGCAAAGGGTCCGGCGTGGAGATTCGAGGTCTGGTACGGCGCCGGTG
>JBBSNO010000275.1:0-3073 GCA_038232615.1 Actinomycetales bacterium | reverse complement strand
GGCCCGGGCGGGTCTGCTGCGGCTGGGTCGTGCCGACGAGGCGACCGACGTGCTGGCGCCCGACCGCATGCTCCCCGCACCCGGTCAGGGCGCCCTCGCGGTCGAGTGCCGCCGCGGTGACGACGAGACCTCCGAGCTCGTGCGGCACCTGGACGACGCCACGACGCGTGCCTGCGTCGAGGCCGAGCGCAGCCTGCTGGCCGCGCTGGAGGCCGGCTGCACCGCCCCGGTGGGCGCGCTGGCCGTCGTCACCGAGGGTGTGCTGGCGCTGCAGGCGCTCGTCGCCGCTCCGGACGGGACCCGCGTGCTGCGGCGCGCCGGGACGGGCCGGCCGGTCGACGCCGCCCAGGTAGGGCTCGCTCTCGCCGCGGAGCTGCTTGCCGACGGCGCGGCAGAGCTGGTCGCCTCCCGCCCTCCCTCACCACGACCGGCGCCACCGACGTCGACCCACCACCCGCCCCCCGAACCGCACGCAGGCCCCGTCCAGACCGTCGCAACAGGTAGCCACCGCGCCGCCCAGGAGAGTGACTCGTGACCCGAGCAGACAACAAGCCGATTGGCAGCGTGGCGTTCGTCGGCGCCGGCCCCGGCGACGCCGGACTGCTGACCGTGCGCGCCGCCGAGCTGCTGGCGACGGCCCAGGTCGTCGTCCTCGACAGCGCCGACCGCGGCACCGTCGTGGCCACCCACTGCGTCGCCGACGTCGAGATCCTCGATGCCGGGTTCGGCGAGAACGGCCAGCCGCTGACGCACGCCGGCCGCGCCAAGATCGTGACCCGCGCCGCGAAGGGGGGTGCGCGCGTCGTCCGCCTGCTGGACGGCGACGCGACCACCTTCGCAGGGCTCGCCGAGGAGGTGCTCGCGTGCCACAAGGCCGGTATCGGCTTCGAGGTGGTCCCCGGCGTCTCGACCGCGAGCGCCGTGCCGGCGTACGCCGGTGTCCCCCTGACGACCGCGCAGACCGGGGTCGTCCACGTGGTGGACGCCAGTGCGTCCCGCCTCGACGTCGCGAGCCTGATCGACGCCAGGGCCACCGTCGTCCTGATCGGCGGCCGCGACGACCTCGCGGCAGCGGCCCGGGCCCTGGTGGCCGGCGGTCGCGCCGGGGACGCGGAGGTGTCGGTCACCTCGCGCGGCACCACCACCGACCAGCGCACCTGGACGGCCACCCTCGCCACCCTGACCGGCCTGCTCGCCGAGGCCGACGACACGACGATGCCCAAGCCGCTCGTGGCGGTCACCGGTCCGGGCGTGGCACTGCGCGACCGCGCGTCGTGGTTCGAGACCAAGCCGCTGTTCGGCTGGCGGGTGCTGGTGCCGCGCACGCAGCAGCAGTCGAGCCCGATGTGCACCCGACTGACGGAGTACGGGGCCGTCAGCGACGTCGTCCCCACGATCTCCGTGGAGCCGCCGCGCACCCCGCACCAGATGGAGAAGGCCGTCAAGGGCCTGGTCACGGGCCGGTACGAGTGGGTCGGCTTCACGTCCGTCAACGCGGTCCGGGCGGTGCGGGACAAGTTCAGCGAGTTCGGCCTCGACGCGCGCGCGTTCGCGGGGCTCAAGGTGGCAGCGGTCGGCGGCGTCACCGCCGAGGCGTTGCGGGAGTGGGGCATCGAGCCCGACCTGGTGCCGTCGGACGAGCAGTCGGCGCACGGGCTGCTGGCTGAGTGGCCCCCGTACGACGAGGGCCTCGACCCGATCAACCGCGTCTTCCTGCCGCGGGCCGACATCGCCACCGACACGCTGGTGGCGGGCCTGCAGGAGATCGGCTGGGAGGTCGACGACGTGACCGCGTACCGCACGGTCCGAGCCGCGCCGCCCGCCGCCGGTATCCGAGACGCCATCAAGAACGGGTCGTACGACGCGGTGGTCTTCACGTCGTCGTCCACGGTGCGGAACCTGGTGGGCATCGCCGGCAAGCCGCACCCCTCGACCGTGGTGGCGTGCATCGGGCCGGCCACGGCGAAGACGGCGGAGGAGCACGGTCTGCGCGTCGACGTCCTGGCTCCCGAGCCCAGCAGCGCTTCTGTCGTGGATGCACTGGGGGAGTATGGAACCGGGCTGCGTGTGGCGGCAGCGGAGGCCGGCGAGCCGGTGCTGAGGCCCAGCGAGCGGCGTCCGTCGGCGCGTCGTCGGGCTCACTGAGCGTGCCGTTCCCGGCGGAGCGCCCGCGACGGCTCCGGACCAGCGCGCCGCTGCGCGCGCTGGTCACGGAGCACCGGCTGCACGCCGCCCAGCTCGTGCTGCCCCTGTTCGTCAAGGAGGGACTCTCCGAGCCTGCTGCGATCACGAGCATGCCGGGCGTCGTCCAGCACACTTCGGAGTCTCTGGTGCAGGCGGCGCACGCGGCTGCGGACGCCGGCGTGGGCGGGTTGATGCTGTTCGGCGTCCCGATGGTCCGGGACGCGACCGGGTCGGGCGCCGACGACCCGGACGGGGTGCTGAACGCCGCGCTGCGCGACGTCGACGACGCGGTCGGGGACCGGCTCGTGGTGATGGCCGACCTGTGCCTGGACGAGTTCACCGACCACGGGCACTGCGGGGTGCTGGACGACGTGGGCCGCGTGGACAATGACGCGACCCTGCAGCGGTACGCCTCGACGGCGCTGGCCCAGGCCCGCGCGGGCGCCCACGTGCTGGGCCTGTCGGGGATGATGGACGGGCAGGTGGCGCACGTGCGCGCGGCGCTGGACGCGGAGGGCTTCGTCGACGTGGTGGTGCTGGCCTACGCGGCGAAGTACGTCTCCGCGTTCTACGGGCCGTTCCGCGAGGCCGTCGACTCAGGCCTCGTCGGCGACCGCCGGACCTACCAGCAGGACCCGGCCAACGGCCGTGAGGCGCTGCGAGAGGTGCGCCTCGACGTGGCCGAGGGCGCGGACGTCGTGATGGTCAAGCCTGCCCTGCCCTACCTCGACGTCCTGGCGGCGGTGGCGGCTGCGGTCGACGTGCCCGTGTGGGCCTACCAGGTTTCGGGCGAGTACGCGATGGTCGAGGCCGCAGGGGCGAACGGCTGGATCGACCGCGAGCGCGCCGTGCTCGAGACGCTGACGTCCGTCGTCCGCGCGGGAGCGTC
>JBBSNO010000274.1:0-3097 GCA_038232615.1 Actinomycetales bacterium | reverse complement strand
CGTGGCCGAGGTGGCGGACGGTGTCCGGATCGCCCTCGACGGCCTCGCGGCTGACCACGAGCTGCGCGTGGTCGCGGACTGCGCCTACATGAACACCGGCGAGGGCCTGCACCGTTTCGTGGACCCCGTGGACGACGGGGTGTACCTGTACTCACAGTTCGAGGTCGCCGACTCCCGCCGCGTCTTCACGGTCTTCGACCAGCCAGACCTCAAGGCGAGCTTCTCCTTCACCGTCGTGGCCCCCGACCACTGGCAGGTCGTCTCGAACTCGCCGACGCCGCATGCCGAGCGGGACGGCGCCGGCACGGCCACCTGGCGGTTCGCCCCGACGCCACCGCTGTCGTCGTACGTCACCGCGGTCATCGCCGGGCCCTCCCACGTGGAGAGCGGCCAGCTGACCAGCAGCGACGGCCGCACGATCCCCCTGGGTGTGCTCTGCCGTGCCTCGCTGGCCCAGCACCTCGACGCCGACGAGATCATGGACCTGACCCGTGCGGGGTTCGCGTACTACGAGCGCACGTTCGACATGCCCTACCCGTTCGAGAAGTACGACCAGGTCTTCGTCCCCGAGTTCAACGCCGGCGCGATGGAGAACGCCGGCGCCGTCACCTTCCTGGAGGCGTACGTCTTCCGGTCCAAGGTACCGGACGCCGTCGTGGAGCGACGGGCGTCGACGATCCAGCACGAGCTGGCGCACATGTGGTTCGGCGACCTCGTGACCATGACCTGGTGGGACGACCTGTGGCTGAACGAGTCGTTCGCCGAGTACGCCGCGACCATGTGCACGGCTGAGGCCACCCGCTGGCCCGAGGCGTGGACGACGTTCTCCAGCATGGAGAAGTCGTGGGCCTACCGCCAGGACCAGCTGCCCTCGACGCACCCGATCGTGGCCGACATCGCCGACCTCGAGGCCGTGGAGGTCAACTTCGACGGCATCACGTACGCCAAGGGCGCCAGCGTGCTCAAGCAGCTCGTCGCGTGGGTGGGGCGCGAGCACTTCGAGTCGGGACTGCGCCGGTACTTCAAGGCCCACGCCTGGGGCAACACGACGTTGGAGGACCTGCTCGTCGAGCTCGAGGCCACGAGCGGCCGCAACCTGCGGGCCTGGTCGTCGGTGTGGCTCGAGCAGGCCGGTCTGACCACCCTGCGCCCGCAGATCGAGACCGACGCCGACGGCGTCGTCACGGCGTTCACGGTGCTTCAGGAGGCGCCGCAGCAGCACCCGGCCCTGCGGCCGCACCGCCTCGCGATCGGCTGCTACGAGCTCTGCGGTGGCCGCCTCGAGCGCACCAGGCGCATCGAGCTCGACGTGGACGGCGCCCGCACCGACGTCCCGGACCTGGTCGGCGCCGCGAGGCCCGACCTCGTCCTGCTCAACGACGACGACCTCGCCTACGCCAAGATCCGTCTGGACGACGCCTCGCTGGCCACCGCGATCGCCCACCTCGACGGCTTCTCCTCCTCGCTGCCACGCACCCTGGTGTGGGCCGCCGCGTGGGACATGACGCGTGACGCCGAGCTGGCCGCGCGCGACTTCGTCGACCTCGTGCTGAGCAACGTCTCGGCCGAGACCGACTCCTCCGTCGTGCTGGTGCTGCTGCGCCAGCTGTCCTCTGCCGTCAGGCTCTTCGTCGCCCCGGAGCACCGGCAGCAGGTCGCTGCCGAGTGCGCCGGGCGCCTGCTCGACCTGGCCCGGGAGAGTGCCAGCGGCAGCGACCCGCAGCTCCAGCTGGTCAAGGCCTTCGCGGTCCACGCGGTCACCCCCGACCAGCTGGACGCCGTCGCGGCACTGCTCGACGGCACCGGGTCGTTCGAGGGGCTCGAGATCGACACCGACCTGCGCTGGGAGCTGCTGCTCTCACTGGTGGCGGGCGGGCGCGCGGACGAGCCCGAGATCGACGCGGAGCTGACCCGCGACGACACGGCGACCGGACGACGTGCTGCCTCCTCCGCGCGCGCGGCAATACCGACACCGGAGGCCAAGGCGAAGGCGTGGGCCCACGTGGTGGAGCACGACGAGCTGCCGAACGCCGTGCAGGGCTCGGTGATCAGCGGCTTCGGGCGGGTGCACGACACCGCGCTGCTGGAGCCGTTCGTCGAGCCGTACTTCGCTGCCCTGCGCGGCGTGTGGACCTCGCGCACCAACGAGATCGCCCAGCAGATCGTGCTCGGCTTCTACCCGACGCTGCTCTCGACGCCGCAGACCCTCGCTCGCACTGATGCCTGGCTGGCCGAGTCCGACGACGACCTCGTCGCGCTGCGCCGGCTCATCGTGGAGAGCCGGGACGGCGTCCAGCGTGCGCTGCGTGCCCAGGCGCACGATCGCGACCGCTGAGGACGGCTGCGAGCGATGCGGCCCGCGGACGGGTCCGCAGGTCCTCCAGCAGCACCGGCGTCCCGGCGCCGTCGGCCAGCGGCAGCTTCCAGTTGGGGTACTCGGTCGAGGTGCCGGGCTGGTTCTGGGTCCGCCGGTCGCCGACCGCGTCGGGAAGCGAGACGCCGATCAGCCGGGACGGCGTCCAGGTGAGGTACCGGTGCAGGGCCTCCACGGTCTGGCGCTCCGTCGGGTCGTCCGGCAGCAACGCCATGTCGCGCAACAGCTTCAGCACAGCGGTCCTGTCCGCGGCGTCTACCTCCATCTCGGTGACGAGGTCTCGCGTGAGCAGGCCCAACCGCTCGCGCAGCTCGACGTGCTCGCCTGCCAGGTAGCCGGCCGTGGGCGGGAGGTCGTGGGTCGTGACCGACGCAAGGCTCAGCTCGCGCCACGACTCCGGCCGCAGCGGCTCGCCCTCGGCGTCCTTCTCGAACCACAGGATCGACGTCCCCAGGATCCCCCTCTCCCCGAGGTAGTCGCGCACCCACGGTTCCACCGTGCCGAGGTCCTCACCGACGACGAATGCGCCGGCACGGTGCGCCTCCAGGGCCAGGATGCCGATCAGCGCGTCGTGGTCGTAGCGCACGTACGTGCCCTCGGTCGGGCCACGACCGTCCGGCACCCACCACAGCCGGAAGAGGCCGATGATGTGGTCGACGCGCAGGCCGCCCGCATGGCGCAGCACGGTGCGGAGCATGTCGCGGTAGGGGCCGTACCCGAGCT
>JBBSNO010000273.1:0-3124 GCA_038232615.1 Actinomycetales bacterium | reverse complement strand
CGCCCCCTCGGGGGCGGCGCCGCTGTCGTGCTCGGACGCCGGCAGGGCGTCACGACCCCTGACGGCAGGGAACCCGGTGCGGGAGAAGGGACTCGAACCCTCACGCCCGAAGGCACAGGCTCCTAAGGCCTGCGTGGCTGCCAGTTTCACCACTCCCGCGTGCTCGCCAGCGTAACGAGCGGTCCGGCGAGCGAGCTCGATCACGCCGGGGTGGTGGTGCGCGAGCGCGTCGTCAGGCGATGCCGAGGTCGCGGCGCAGCTTGGCGACGTGCCCGGTCGCCTTGACGTTGTAGGCCGCGTTCGCGACCCGCCCCTTCGGGTCGACGACGACGGTGGAGCGGACGACGCCGACGGAGGTCTTGCCGTAGCTGCTCTTCTCTCCCCAGGCGCCGTAGGCGTCCAGCACGGCGTGGCCGGGGTCGCTGGCCAGCGGGAACGTCAGCTGCTCGGCCTCGGTGAACTCGCCCAGCTTCGCGACCTCGTCCGGCGAGATCCCGACGACGTCGTAGCCGGCGCCCGTCAGCGACGCCAACGAGTCGCGGAAGTCGCACGCCTGGGTGGTGCAGCCGGGGGTGCTGGCCGCGGGGTAGAAGTAGACGACCACGCTGCGGCCTCGGTGGTCGGCGAGGTCGAAGGTGCCGCCGTCAGCGGTCGGCAGCGTGAACTCGGGTGCGGTGTCGCCGGGGGAGAGTCGTGTCATGCGCCCTACCCAACCAGCCCCTTATTGCAAAGTGTCCGCAACAAGGGCGCGATGTCGACCATGCACGTTCCCGACGGCTTCCTCGACCTGCCCACCTCGATCGCCACCGGCGCGGTCGGGATCGGCCTGCAACGTGCCGAGCGTGAGGTGAAGGAGGCGGGCGCCCCGCTCGCCGGCCTGACGGCGGCGTTCGTGTTCGCCGTGCAGATGGTCAACTTCCCGGTCGGCGCCGGGACGAGCGGTCACCTGATGGGCGGCACCCTCGCGGCCGTGCTCGTAGGGCCGTGGACCGAGGTGCTCTGCCTGACGGTCGTCCTCGTCGTGCAGGGGCTGCTGTTCGCCGACGGAGGCCTGACGGCCCTCGGTACGAACATCACGCTGATCGGCGTCGTGACCGTGCTGGTGGGCTACCTCGTGGCCAAGGCCCTGCTCAGGGTCCTGCCACGCCGAGCCGGCAGCGTGGTCCCGGTGGCGGTGGTGGGCGCCTTCCTGTCCGTGCCTGCTGCGGCGCTGGTGTTCGTGGGCTTGTACGTGGTCGGGGGCAACGTGCCGATCGACCTCACCGCCCTGACCGCGGCGATGGTGGGCTGGCACGTGCTGATCGGCATCGGGGAGGCCCTGATCACCGGGGCCGTCGTCGGCGCCGTCGTGGCCACGCGACCCGACCTCGTGTTCGTCGCCCGGCACCTGCGCCCCGACCTGGTGCTCGCCGACGCGGACGGCGCCTCCGCCGTGGTGCGGCCCGACTCGGCGCCGGCAGACGCGCCGTCCGGTCGCCGTCGGGCTGGCGGTCAGCCTGGTCGTGGCCGGCGTCGTCAGCCTCTTCGCCTCGGCGAACCCCGACGGGCTGGAGTTCGTCGGCGAGCAGGTGGGCTTCACGCAAGCGGCGGCCGACTCGGCTGTCGCGGGAAGCCCGTTGGCCGACTACGGGGTCGCGGTCGTCTCCAACCCGCTGCTGTCGGGTGCGCTCGCGGGTGTCGTCGGCGTGCTGGTGACCGTCGTCCTCGCCCTGGCCCTGGCCGCGCTGGCACGCCGGGGGAACGCGCGCCGGCCCGAGTCCACCAGCGTCTGACGTGGGAGGTGCCCACGGCGGCGGCCTGCTCGTCGCCACGGACAGCCCCATGCACCGGCTTCGAGCCCACTGCAAGGTCGTCGCCCTGCTGCTGTTCGTCTGCGCGGTGGTCGCGACACCGGCGCGGCAGTGGTGGGCCTTCGCGGTCTACGCGGGGTTCCTCGGCGTCGTGGTCGCATCGGCGCGGGTACCGGTGCCCGTCGTCCTGCGGCGCTGCGTCGTCGAGGTGCCCTTCGTGGTCTTCGCCGTCCTGCTGCCCTTCGTCGCGACCGGTGAGCGGACGGTGGTGGCGGGCCTGTCGCTGTCCGAGGCCGGTTTGCTCGGTGCGTGGAACCTGCTCGCCAAGGGCACGCTTGGCGTCGTGGCCGCCATCATCCTGGCCGCCACGACGACACCGCGAGAGCTGCTCGGCGGCCTTGACCGGTTGCGGCTCCCGCGCTTCCTGGTGGCGATCCTGGGGTTCATGATCCGGTACGCCGGGGTGGTGACCGACGACCTGCAGCGGATGCGGGTCGCCCGCGAGTCGCGAGCCTTCCGCGGTGGGGGCGTACGCCACCTCCGGGCCGAGGCCGCCGGTGTCGGGTCGCTGTTCGTCCGCAGCTACGAGCGGGGTGAGCGCGTGCACCAGCCCATGGTCGCGAGGGGGTACACCGGAAGGATGCCGTCGCTGCGCGCCGAGCGTGCCTCCGCCGTCGAGTGGGGGACCGCGCCCTCGATCGAGGTCTCCCGGCTGGCGTTCGCCTACCCCGACTGGCGTCAGGCGCTCTTCGGGATCGACCTGCACATCCACCGGGGCGAGCCGGTGGCGCTGCTCGGTCCCAACGGCGCCGGCAAGACCACGCTGGTGCTGCACCTGAACGGCATCCTCGGCAGCGTCGCCGGGGGAGCTGGTACCGGCACCGTGGCGGTGGGAGGGCTGGCGCTGGCGCGCGAGAACCTCATCGAGATCCGTCGCCGGGTGGGGCTGGTCTTCCAGGACCCCGGATGACCAGCTGTTCATGCCCACCGTCGCGGACGACGTCGCGTTCGGCCCCGCCAACCTTGGCGTCGGCGGCGCGGAGCTGGACCGTCGGGTACAGCAGGCCCTGGCCCGAGTGGGATGGCCGAGCACGCAGACCGCCCGCCCCACCACCTGTCGTTCGGCCAGCGCCGCCGTGTGGCGGTGGCCACCGTGCTCGTGATGGAGCCGGAGATCCTGGCGCACCGGCTCGAGCTGCCGTACGGCTTCGACCCGCTCTCCGTGCCGGCCGCGCCCTGACGACCGCACGCCCTGACGACCGCACGCCCTGACGACCGCACGCCCTGACGACCGCACGCCCTGACGACCGCACGCCCTGACGACCGCACGCCCT
>JBBSNO010000272.1:0-3125 GCA_038232615.1 Actinomycetales bacterium | reverse complement strand
CACTGCGCCTTCGCGCCGGTACCGATGACGGCAAGCCCGCGGCGGGTGGTGCCGGCTCGGGTGGACACGCGGCTGCTCCTGTGGCGTTGTGGTGGGGGCGACAGCGGCTGGCTGTCCGGCGGTCCAGCCTACGTCCACGGTCAGCGGACGGGCTGCCCGTCGGCGCGCAGCGCCTGCTTGACCTCGCCGATGCTGAGGTCGCCGAAGTGGAAGACGCTGGCGGCGAGCACCGCGTCGGCCCCGGCGTCGATGGCCGGCGCGAAGTCATCGACCGAGCCGGCGCCTCCGCTGGCGACCAGGGGGACCGTGGACGCCTCACGTACGGCGCGCAGCCTCTCGAGGTCGAAGCCTGCACGCGTCCCGTCGGCGTCCATCGAGTTCAGCAGGATCTCGCCGGCGCCCAGCTCGCAGCCGCGGCGGACCCACTCAACGGCGTCGAGACCGGCCGAGCGCCGGCCGCCGTGGGTGGTGACCTCGAAGCCGCTTGGCTGGTCGGGACTGCGGCGGGCGTCGATGCTCAGCACCAGCACCTGCGACCCGAAGCGGTCGGCGATCTCGGCGATCACCGGCGGCCGCTCGATCGCCGCGGTGACCATTGCCACCTTGTCGGCACCGGCGCGCAGCAACCGGTCGACGTCGGCAACGGTGCGGACACCGCCGCCGACCGTGAGCGGGATGAACACCTGGTCGGCGGTGCGCGAGACCACGTCGTAGGTGGTCTCGCGGGAGTCCGACGAGGCGGTGATGTCGAGGAAGCAGAGCTCGTCGGCGCCCTCGGCGTCGTACACACGGGCCATCTCCACCGGGTCGCCGGCGTCGCGCAGGTCGATGAAGTTGACGCCCTTGACGACCCGGCCGCCCTTGACGTCCAGGCAGGGGATGACCCGCACGGCGACGCTCACGGCAGCCCACCGACGGTGGCCAGCGCCTCCTCCAGCGTGAACGCGCCGGTGTAGAGCGCCGTGCCCACGATGGCGCCCTCGACGCCCAACTCGGTCAGCTCGGCGAGCGCCTCAAGGTCGGCGAGGGTGGAGATGCCGCCGGAGGCGACAACGGGACGGTCGGTGCGGGCGCACACCGAGCGGAGCAGGTCGACGTTGGGACCGCCCAGCATGCCGTCCTTGTGCACGTCGGTGACGACGTAGCGCGCGCACCCCTCCCGATCGAGACGGTCCAGCACGTCCCACAGGTCGCCGCCGTCCCGGGTCCAGCCCCGGGCGGCCAGCGTCGTGCCGCGGACGTCGAGCCCGATGGCCACCCGGTCGCCGTACGCGGCGATCACCCGGGCGCACCACTGCGGGTCCTCGAGTGCGGCGGTCCCGATGTTCACCCGCCGGCAGCCCGTCGCGAGTGCCGCTGCCAACGTCGCGTCGTCGCGGATGCCGCCGGACAGCTCGACGTCGATGTCGACGGCGTCCACGACGGCGCCCAGCACCGTACGGTTGTGTCCGCGACGAAAGTCCGCGTCGAGGTCTACCAGGTGGATCCAGGAGGCGCCGGCGGCCTGCCAGCGCAGCGCCGACTCGACCGGGTCGCCGAACACCCGCTCGCTGCCCGCTACCCCCTGCACGAGCTGGACCGCCTGACCGCCTGCCACGTCGACGGCGGGCAACAGCTGGAGCGGGGTACGCACCCCGCAGACCTTATGCCGGGTCAGCGGTCGGTCCGGCCTGAGTCCGACCGCTCGGGCTCGAGGTAGATGATGCGTGCCATCGGCTCCGCCTCGCGCACCCTGGACTCGGCAGCGTCGATCGCCGCGGTCACGTCGCTGGCGCTGGCGCTACTGGGCAACGCGATCTGGGCGGCGACCAGCACCTCCTCGGGACCGAGGTGCATGGTGCGCATCTCGACGACGTCGGTGACACCCTCGTCGCCGGCGCCGACCAGGGCCGCCCGGATGCGCCGGACCGACTCCGGGGTGGCGGACTCGCCGAGCAGCAGCGACTTCATCTCGATGGCCAAGATGATGGCGATCACCACCAGCAGGATGCCGATCATCCCCGACCCGATCGCGTCCCAGCGACCGTCCCCGGTCGCCAGCGTCAGACCCACACCGATCAGCGCGAACACCAGCCCAAGCAGGGCACCGAAGTCCTCGAGCAGGACGATCGGCAGCTCCGGTGCCTTGGCTCGGCGCACGAACTCGACCCAGGAGCGGTCGCCGCGCGTCCGGTTGGACTCGATCACCGCGGTGCGGAACGAGTAGCCCTCAAGCGCCATGGCGATGAGCAGCACCGCGACGGGCACCCACTGCCAGTGCTCGATCGGCTCGGGCTCGGCGAGCTTGTGGTAGGCCTCGTACAGCGCGAACAGTCCGCCGAGGCTGAACAGCACGATCGCCACGATGAAGGCGTAGACGTAGCGCTCCCGGCCGTAGCCGAACGGGTGCTTGGAGGTGGCCTCCCGCTGGGACCGGTTCTTGCCGAGCAGCAGCAGGCCCTGGTTGCCGGAGTCGGCCACGGAGTGGATGGACTCGGCCAGCATCGACGAGGACGACGTGAGCAGGAACGCCACAAACTTCGTCACGGCGATCCCGAGATTGGCCCCGAGCGCCGCGATGATCGCCTTGCTGCCACCTTCTGCCGCCACGGCCGCCACCCTAGTGGTGGTCGGTCGCTGCTGCTCAACGTCGCGGACGCAGCGTGTCCAGCCAGTTGCGCAGCAGCCGGGCGCCGGCAGCACCGGACTTCTCCGGGTGGAACTGCGTCGCCCACAGCGGGCCGTTCTCGACCGCGGACACGAAGCGATCAGGACCGTGGGTCGACCAGGTCACGCCCGGGGGCGTGGCGTACCCACCGGGCCGCAGCGTCCAGTCGTGCACACCGTAGGAGTGCACGAAGAAGAACCGCTCGCGCTCAATGCCGGCGAACATCACCGTGCCGGCGGGCGCCTCGACGGTGTTCCAGCCCATGTGCGGCACGACCGCCGCCTGCAACCGCTCGACCCGCCCTGGCCACTCGCCGCACCCGGGCGTCGTCACGCCG
Organism: Actinomycetales bacterium; assembly: GCA_038232615.1. Taxonomy (GTDB): domain Bacteria; phylum Actinomycetota; class Actinomycetes; order Actinomycetales; family DASROP01; genus DASROP01. The sequence goes on along the minus strand of JBBSNO010000272.1, from coordinate 141 downwards.
TGCTCGACGCCGACGCCGAACAGCACCTGCATCCCGACGCAGATGCCCAGGACCGGCCGGCCGCCGGCCAGGCGGCGTCCGATCAGCCGTGGACCGAGCACGCCACCGAGGCCGCGCATGCAGGCGGCGAAGGCACCGACT
>JBBSNO010000271.1:0-3128 GCA_038232615.1 Actinomycetales bacterium | reverse complement strand
GGCGCCCCGGCTGCCGGCCACCATCGGCTGCCTCGCCGACGACCTGGCCGCGGTCGTCGACGCTGGCGCGCCGCGGGGCGAGCTGGTGCTCGCCGGCCACTCGATGGGCGGCATGACGCTGATCGCGCTGGCGGGACGGCGGCCCGACCTGCTGAGCCGGGTACGTGGCGTCGTGCTCGCCGGGACGAGTGCTGGTGGCCTGTCTGGTGGGATGCCGGTGACGATGGCGATGCGCATGCTCGCGCTGCTGCCGAACTCCCTTCCGGTGCCGCGTGTCCCGGCGTTCGCGGCGCGGCATCTCGGCTACGGACCGGACACCGGGCGGCAGGTCGTGATCGGCGGGCGGCACGGCATCCGGCCCACCGGCGCCCGTGCCGTCGGCAGCTGGTTCGGTGCCCTGATGAGCCACGACGAGACCGACGCGCTGCGCGCGCTGGGCGCCGTCCCGGTGACGGTGCTCGTGGGTGCCTACGACCGGTTGACGCCACCGCGGCACTCGGCCTCGATCGCGACGGCGCTCCCGCACTCCGAGCTCGTGATGGTGCCGGACGCCGGCCACATGCTGCCGATGGAGCGTCCCGACCTCGTCGCCGAGCACCTCGGCGCGTGGCTGTGAGCTGCACGGTGACCAGGGCAGCGAAGTCCTTGATCGCGGGGCGCGAAGTCCTTGATCGCCAGGGGAGGTCGTGGGTTCAGGGCGGTGACGCGGGGCGGCCGAACAACCAGCCCTGACCGAGGTCGCAGCCCACGGCAAGCAGCACGTCCGCCTGCTCCCTGGTCTCGACGCCCTCGGCGGTGACCAGCATCCCGTGGGCGTGCGCGAGGTCGACGACGGCTCGAAGCGTGGCTACGGCACGCGTGGAGGACCCGATCTGGGCGACGAAGGACTGGTCGATCTTGAGGAAGTCGAGCTCGAACCGTTGCAGGTAGGCCATTGCGGAGTACCCGGTGCCGAAGTCGTCCAGCCCGACCCTCACGTCGAGCGAGCGCAGGGCGGCCAGGGTGCGGTCGACGACCGGGTTGGCCTCGAGCAACGTGCTCTCGGTGATCTCGACGATGAGGCGCGAGCCGGGCACGCGGTGGTGCCCCAGCGCGGCGCGCAGCCGGTCGAGCCAGCCGTGCTGCTCGAGGGTGCGGCAGGACACGTTGACCGCGATGTGCGAGTAGGTGCCTGCCGCGAGCAGCCCGACCGCGCGCTCCATCACCCAGGTGTCGAGCTCGGCGATGAGCCCGGTCTCCTCGGCGACCTCGATGAACACGGCGGGCGGCAGCAGCCCCAGCTCAGGGTCGCGCAGGCGCACCAGCGCCTCCCACGAGCGCGGCACCGAGTCGGCCAGGGCGACGACGGGCTGCAGGTTGATCTCGAGGCCGCCGTCTGACAGGGCCCGGCGTAGCCGGTACTCGGTGTCGAGCCGCTCGACGGCACGAGAGCGCAGCGCGTCGTCGTAGACCGCCCGCCGGTCTCGGCCACCGTCCTTGGCGCGGTACAGGGCCAGGTCAGCCTGGCGGAACAGGTCCTCGGCGCTCTGCTCACCGGCGGCGGTGACGGCGATGCCGAGGCTCACGGTGCTGACCAGCTGGTGGCCGGTCGAGAGCGTGTAGGGCTCCCGCAACCGCGCCAGCACGCGGTCGGCGACCTCCCCGGCGCCGGTGGGATCACCCAGGTCCGTGAGCAGGACGACGAACTCGTCGCCGCCCAGGCGCGCCACCGTGGCGCACGTGCCCACGACCTCGCGCAGACGCCGGGCGACCTCGACGAGCATCACGTCGCCGACGTGGTGGCCGAGGCTGTCGTTGACCAGCTTGAAGCGGTCGAGGTCCAGCAGCAGCAGCGCGACGGAGCCGCGTCCGGAGCCGACGCCGTGGTGCTGACCCGGATGGGCCTGCGCACCCATCGAGGCCTTCGCGCTCAGCTCGGCCAGGGCGACGGTGACCGCGGTGTCGAGAGCGGCGCGGTTGGCCAGACCGGTCAGGACGTCGGTGTGCGCGAGCCGCTCGAGCTCGGCCTGCTGGGCGCGCGAAGCGGTGACGTCGACGGCGTGCGTCAGGACGTAGGGGCTGTCGGTCGAGCCGTCGTCGATCACCACGCTGCTGACGTCCACGTGCACGGAGTGGCCGTCGGCGTGGATGAACCTCCGCGCCTGCGGCGTGCTGACCACCGTCCCTGCCACCAGGGCGTGCAGGTACTCCAGGCTCCGGGGCAGGTCGTCCGGGTGCAGCCACCGGCTCATGCGCCCGCCGATGATGTCGGCCACGTCGCACCCGATCATCGCGCCGATCGCCTCGTTCGCCCGCACGATCCGGCCTTCGACGCCGGGCTTCATGCTGACGAGCGCCATCCCGTTGGGCGCGTAGTCGAAGGCCACCCGGAACCGGTGCTCGTTGTCGCGCAGCGCTACGGCGGACTGCTCACGGTCGGTCACGTCGAGGGTGGTGCCGAAGACCGAGACCAGACGGCCAGCCGGGTCGCGCACCTCGGTGGACCACGACTGGAGGACGCGCTCGGCACCGTCCGTCCGCCGGACCCGGAACACGTGCCCCTCCCCGTCGTGCCAGCTGCCGTCGCCGGCCTGCCGCGCCAGCGCCGCCCGGTCGACGGGGTCCAGAAAGGCCAGGAAGCCGTGCAGGTCCGGTGTCGGGCCGCTGGCGTCGAGACCGAGGTGGGCGAACATCTGCGGGGACCAGGTGTGCCGGTCCGCGACCGCGTCGTACTCCCACCACGCCAGCCCGGTGATCTGCTGGGCGTCCGACAGCCGTCGCTCGCTGCGCGCCAGCGCCTGCTGGGACCTACGGGTCTCGGTGACGTCGATGAAGCGGGTGACCACACGGGAGAGCTCACCCGTGAGGGGGTGGAAGACGGGCAGGGCCGAGGCGGACAGCCACCGCACCGCACCGTCGGGGTCCTCGATGCCCAGCACTCGGTCGCGGCACGGCAGCCCGGTGCGCGCCGTGACGTTGGACGGTCTGTCGTCGCGCTCGAGGTCGCTGCCGTTTGGGCAGACGACCCGCCAGCCGGGCCGGTCGAACACCTGGCCCACCCCGTCCGCGCCGTAGCCGAGCATCTCGCTGCACGCCGCGTTGGACAGGACGACGTGACCCCCCCGCGCGTCTCGCACGAGGATGCCCTC
>JBBSNO010000270.1:0-3129 GCA_038232615.1 Actinomycetales bacterium | reverse complement strand
GCGGGCCGCCCCCCGCCCGGCCCCCCCCCGCCCCCCGCCCCCGGGGGGGTGGCGCGGGGGCCGCCGCGGGCCGCCCGCCCGCCCCCGGGCCGCCGCGGGGGGTGGGCCGGCGCCGCCCCCCCCCCCCCCGACGCCGCCGTCCAGCACGCGGCAGACGTGCTGGCCAGCGGCCGCACCGTCGTCCTCGGCCCCCGTGACGTGGCCTGTCCCGACGCCTCCTGCCCGATCCAGCACGCGGTCGTCGTCCCCCTCGTGGCCGACGAACGCGTCGTCGGCACCCTCGCCGCCTACGGCCCGCACACCTCCGCCGGCCTCGTGCGCGCCACCGACGAGGTGGGCCGCTGGGTCTCGGCCAACATCGAGCTCGCCGAGCTCGACCGGTCGCGCACCCGCGCGATCGAGGCCGAGCTGCGGGCCCTGCGGGCGCAGATCAGCCCACACTTCATCTACAACTCCCTGGCCGCGATCGCGTCGTTCGTGCGGACCGACCCGGCCCGGGCCCGCGAGCTGCTGCTCGAGTTCGCCGACTTCACCCGCTACGCGTTCCGGCGCGGAGGCGAGTTCACCACCCTCGCCGACGAGCTGCGCAACGTGGAGCGCTACCTCGAGTTGGAGAAGGCGCGGTTCGGCGACCGGCTCCAGGTGCGCCTGGTCGTCGCCCCCGAGGTGTTGTCGGTCGCCATCCCCTTCCTGGCCGTCCAGCCGCTGGTGGAGAACGCGGTGCGGCACGGGCTCGACGACAAGGACGGCGTCGGCCACGTCACGCTCGGAGCCGAGGACGCCGGCGCCGAGGCGCTCATTTGGGTCGAGGACGACGGGCTGGGCTCGGACCCCGAGGTCGTGCGTGCGGTGCTCGCCGGGGAGTCCGACGGCGACTCGGTCGGACTCGGCAACGTGGACGCCAGGCTGCGCCAGGTCTTCGGCGACGACTACGGGCTCGAGGTCGAGACGGCACCGGGGGCGGGCACGAAGGTCTCGTTCCGTGTGCCGAAGTACGCCCCGGGCGTGCACGCCGGCTGATCGCACCAGGACTCCGGCGACAGGCGCCGTATTCTCGGCGCATGACAGGGGCCGTGCTGCGGGCGCTAATCGTGGACGACGAGGCTCCCGCCCTCGCCGAGCTCGCGTGGCTGCTGCGCCAGGACCCACGCGTGGGTGAGGTCCGCACCGCCGGGAGCGCCGCCGAGGCGTTGCGCGTGCTGGAGTCCGACGCGGTCGACGTGGTCTTCTCGGACATCAAGATGCCGGGCCTGGACGGCCTCGACCTCGCACGGGTGCTGGCCCGGTTCGCCCATCGACCGCAGGTCGTGTTCGTCACCGCCTACGACGTCCATGCCGTGGACGCCTTCGAGGTGCAGGCCACCGACTACGTGATGAAGCCCGTCCGGCAGCAGCGGCTGGCGGAGGCGGTCCGGCGGGTGCTGGAGGTCAGCGACGAGCCGGCGGCCGGCGCGGACGACGAGACCATCCCGGTCGAGCTCGGTGGTGTCACCCGGTTCGTGAAGCGCTCCCAGGTGCGTTACGTCGAGGCCCACGGCGATTACGCGCGCCTGCACACCGAGACCGGCAACCACCTGGTGCGCGTGCCGCTCAGCACCCTGGAGGAGCGGTGGGGGGAGGCGGGGTTCGTGCGCATCCACCGCTCGACGCTCGTCGCCCTGCACCACGTCGACGAGGTGCGCGTCGAGGACGGCCGCTGCACCGTGCGCCTCGGCGCCGACGATCTGGCGGTGAGCCGGCGCCACACCCGCGGCCTGCGCGACCGGCTGGTCCGCTCGTCGAGCCTGGGGCGGGGAGGCGAGCGGTGAACGAGCGCAGCGACCCCCCACCGGTCCGGCGGGTGCTGGTGACCAGCCCACGGATGCGGGCGCTGCACCGTCCCCCGTCGCGGTCGGTGACGCACGACATCGACGAGCAGACCAGGGTGGGAGAGCTGTACATGCGCTCCCTGATCCGCACGCAGCTCCGCCTCGCGCTCGTCGTGCTGGGCGCGTTCGTCACCGGCGTCTGCGGGCTCCCCCTGCTGTTCGCGGTGGCCCCGGGGTTGCGATCGCTGGAAGTCCTCGGGCTGCCGCTGCCCTGGCTCCTGCTGGGGCTGCTCGTCTACCCGCTCATCGGCCTGGCTGCCTGGTGGTACGTGCGCGCGGCAGAGCGCGCCGAGAGCGACTTCGCCGACCTCGTCACGCGTCGCTGAGGTGAGCCCGGTGGTGTGGTCGGGGGGCGCGGCCGTGTCGGCGACCGTGATCCCGCCGGTCGCCGGCGTCGTCGCGGTGCTGCTCGTCTGCGTGGTGACGGTCGCGGTCGGCGCGGTCGGGCTGCGCCTGTCCAGGACGACGAGCGACTTCTACGTCGCCAGCCGTGCCGTCCCCCCGCGTTGGAACGCCTCCGCGATCGGCGGGGAGTACCTCTCCGCGGCCAGCTTCCTCGGCGTCGCCGGGCTGGTGCTTGCGGGCGGGGTCGACATGCTGTGGTTCCCGGTCGGGTACACCGCGGGCTACCTGGTGCTGCTCGCGCTGGTCGCCGCGCCGCTGCGCCGCTCCGGTGCCTACACGCTGCCCGACTTCGCCGAGACGCGGCTCGAGTCGCGGTACGTGCGTCTCGCGTCCTCGGTGCTCGTCGTGGGCATCGGCTGGCTGTACCTGCTGCCGCAGATGCGGGGGGCGGGGCTGGCCCTGCGCGCGGTGACGGGGGCACCACCGGCGACCGGGGCGGCCCTGGTCGCGGGGGTCGTCGTCCTCAACGTCCTCGCCGGCGGGATGCGCTCGATCACGTTCGTGCAGGCGTTCCAGTACTGGCTCAAGCTCACCGCGATCGCCGTGCCCGTGGTCTTCCTGCTCATCGCATGGCAGGCAGACGGCTCCCCCGACCCCCGCACCGGCGCCTTCCCGACCGCCCGCGAGACGACGACCACGACCCTGGAGTCGGGAGTCTCGGTCCGCAGCTCCACACCGACGTCGATCGTGGTGGACGGGTTCGTGGACGGCGTGCCCGTCGACGGCCCGGTCGGCGTCGCGGGCACCGCGGTCCGGCTGGGCGCCGGCTCACGGGTCACGGTGCCGGCGGGCGCGGTGGTGCCGCACGCGGAGCTGGTGGAGCCGAGCACCGGGCAGGGGTGGGCGCTACCGCTGG
>JBBSNO010000269.1:0-3165 GCA_038232615.1 Actinomycetales bacterium | reverse complement strand
GGCGCCGGGTGCGCCAGGATCTGCACGACGGGCTCGGCCCCCACCTCGCGGGCGTGACGCTCCAGCTCAGCGCCCTGGATGACGGCACGCTGCCCGCGCCGGCGAGCGACGCGCTCGCTGAGGCTCGCCGACGGCTGCGGCAGTCCGTCGCTGAGGTGCGACGCATCGTCGACGGGCTGCGCCCACCTGCCCTCGACGAGCTCGGCCTGGTCGAGGCGGTGCGCGCGCAGGCACTTGGGTGGGCCGCGCCGGACCAGCGGGTCGACGTCCGCGTGGACGGCGCGTCGTGGCGAGGCGGGCTGCCCGCCGCGGTCGAGGTCGCGGCCTACCGGATCGCGGCCGAGGCCCTCGCGAACGCGGCCCGGCACTCCGGTGCGAGCACCGTGACGGTCGCGATGGGTCGGGACGACGACGGCCTACGCCTGCGCGTGACGGACGACGGCGTCGGCGGCGCGGTCTCGCGGGCCGGCGGGCTCGGGCTGCCGGGCATGCGGGCTCGTGCCGAGGAACTCGGTGGCTCATGCATGCTGCGGACGGAGGCTGGCCACGGCACCGTCGTGGACGTCGTCCTGCCGATCCCGGCGGGACCGGCGTCGTGACGAGCCCTCCGCTGCGCGTCGTCATCGCGGACGACCACCCCACGTTCCGCGACGGGCTCCGCGCGGTCCTCGCCCGTGCGCCCGACCTGGTCATCGTCGGTGAGGCCTCGTCGGGGGAGGAGGCGCTGGCCGCGGTCGCCGCCAAGTCGCCCGACGTCGTGGTGATGGACGTGATGATGCCCGGCATCGGCGGCGTCGAGGCGACGCGCCGACTCGTCGCCGACAGGCCCGGGATCGGCGTCCTCGTGCTGACTATGTCCGACGCCGACGAGACCGTCTACGCGGCGCTGCGGGCCGGGGCACGCGGCTACCTGCTCAAAGACGTCGACGCGCCCGACCTGGTGGCCGCCGTCCGGGCCGTCGCCGCCGGGCAGGCGCTCTTCGGGCCCGCCGTGGCCGCGCGCATCTCCACCTTCTTCGCCGCCGGGGTGGCGGCCCGGCCGTTCCCCGAGCTCTCCGAACGCGAGCGTGAGGTCCTGGAGCTGATGGCCCGTGGCCTGGACAACGCCGGCATCGCCCATCGGCTGCACCTGGCGCCCAAGACGGTGCGCAACCACGTCTCCGCCGTGCTGGTGAAGCTGCACGCCGCCGGGCGCGCCCAGGCGGTGGCCCAGGCCCGCGACGCGGGTCTCGGCAACAACGACTGATCCGCCCGGTCGACGAGGGACACCCGCCCCTGGCGGCCGGGACTCCTCCCCGCGTCCGATGGCCGGCGTCAAGCCCCGTCGGAGAGAGGACCTGCGATGACCAGCGCCACCAACCCAGCCCAGACCACCACCGGCCAGACCGCCACCGACCGGACCGCGGATCGGCGTCGCACACGGCCCGCGCCCCAGTGGCAGTGGCTGCTGCGGCTCGGGTGCCTCGTCACCGCGGGCGGCGCCGTCGTGCTGCAGGCCGCCGGTCGCTTCGTCGGACCCTCCCTGGCGGTCCTCGTCGTCCTGATGCTCATCGCCGCGCTGCTGGTGTACCGGCGCCCGCGCACCGCCGCGTGGCTCGCCGGCGCAGCCACGGTCGCCGATCTCGTGCTGCACGGAGGGCTGCACGTGGCGCCGCTGCTGGTACCAGAGGCGCTCTACGTGCCGGTAATCAACGCCGTCGCCGTTACCACGGCACTGCTTGTCCTGGTGGCCGCCTGGCAGGTCGTGGCGACCTACCGACGTCCGCGGGCCGTGCCCACGCGGGTGCCGCGCCTGCTCGCGACGGGGTGCGCGGTCGCCGTGGCCCTCTACGCGGTGGTGGCCGTCGTCTCGTACGGCACACGGTCGAGCGTGACGCCCGCCGCAGGCGAGGCCGTGCTGGTGCACGACGGCGTCCAGGTGTCGGATTACGAGGTGCGGGTGGACGGCGGGACTCTGGTAATCCGCAACGACGACAAGGTGTTTCCGCGCTCGTTCGACGTCGACGGCCTCGGCGTCCACGTACTCGTCCCGCCGGCGACCTCGCGCCGCGTGACCGTGGACGGCGAACCGGGGAACTACCCGTTCTACGACGCGATCACGATGACCGACGCGACGTCCGGCACCCTGCAGGTGATCGGCTGAACCCCTGTGCATCGATCAGGAGCACTCCTCAGTTGATCAACACCCCTACTCATGTGAGGTGTTGTGGATGTGGTCGAAGAAGGAGCTGATCGAGAAGCAGGCTCGGTTCTGGCTGGTCATTGCTGGAGGCTCGACGCTGCAGGCGGCCTGTGATGCTGTCGGAGTGGATCGACGAACCGGGCGGCGTTGGCGCCAAGCGACCGGCGGGAGGGTCCCGCGCAAGAAGCCTGAACCCTCGGGCCGTTATCTGAGCATGGATGAGCGGCTGCAGATCGCCGACCTGCATCATCTGGCTGGGGCCGGCGTGCGGACCATCGCCACGCAGATCGGACGCTCGCCCTCGACGATCAGCCGGGAGCTGCGCCGCAACGGATCCGAACCGGGCGCGCGAGCCCGGATCAAGTACGCGCCATATGCGGCGCAGAAGCGGACCGAGCTACGTGCCCGCCGACCCAAGGCGAGCAAGTTCGACGACCCGGAACTGGCATCCTTGGTGCAGGCGAAGCTGTGTGTGAAGTGGAGCCCCGAGCAGATCAGCGACCACCTGGCCGCGGTGTTTCCCGACCGGCAGGAGATGCAGGTGAGTCCCGAGACGATCTACCAGGCCCTGTATGTGCAGGGTCGCGGGCATCTGCGCGCTGAGCTGCATCAACACCTGCGCACCGGCCGTACGGTGCGGCGCCCGCGACGTTCCACGGTCAAGGGACCCTCGGGGAAGATCCCCGACATGATTCTGATCAGCGAGCGGCCCGCTGAGGTTGCCGACCGTGCGGTGCCCGGGCATTGGGAGGGCGATCTCGTTCTGGGGTCGAACTGCCGCTCGGCGATCGCCACGCTGGTGGAGCGCCAAACCCGGTTCGCGATGCTGGTCCACCTGCCAGACGGCCACGGCGCCATCGCCGTCCGCGACGGCCTGCTGGCCGCGATCAAGACCCTGTCGGCGCGCCTGCGCAAGACGCTGACCTGGGACCAGGGCAGCGAGCTTGCCCAGCACCGTCAGATCACCATGGCCACGACGATGG
>JBBSNO010000268.1:0-3202 GCA_038232615.1 Actinomycetales bacterium | reverse complement strand
GGTTCGCAGTTCTTCATCACGGTGGCACCGACCAGGCACCTCACCACCAAGCACACGATCTTCGGTGAGGTGCGGACCGCCGCCGGACGCGAGGTCGTGGACCGGATCGCGACCTCGCCCACCAACTCCCAGGACCGCCCGCTCGAGGACGTCGTCATCTCCTCGGTCGCCATCGAACGGCGACCGGTCTGAGCGCCGAGCCGCAGCGTGGTGAGCCCGGCGCGGAGCGGGCGCCGACCTGCTACCGCCATCCCGAGCGGGAGACCTACATCCAGTGCACCCGCTGCGACCGGCCCATCTGCCCGGAATGCATGCACGATGCGTCGGTGGGCTTTCAGTGCCCTGAGTGCGTGCGCGCCGGCAACGAAGGCGTGCGCACGCCGCGGACGACCTTCGGCGGTCGGGTCAGCGGGAACGTCGGGTACGTCAGCAAGGCGCTGATCGGCGTCTCGGTCGTCGTGTACGTGCTGCAGCTCGTCGGTGGCGCCGAGGTCAACGCCCGCTTCTGGCTGGTGGGTGTGCAGCCGTTCGGTCCGGTGGCGGGCGAGGGCGTCGCCTCCGGGGAGTTCTACCGGCTGCTCACCGCGGCGTTCCTGCACGGCGGCATCCTGCACCTGGCGCTGAACATGTACGCCCTGCTGCTCTTCGGCCCCGTCCTGGAGCAGGCGCTGGGCCGGATGCGTTTCGGCGCGCTCTACGTCCTGGCCGCGCTGGGCGGCTCGGCCGCGTCCTATGCCTTCTCCCCACCGCTGCAGCCTTCCCTCGGGGCGTCGGGGGCGGTCTTCGGGGTGATCGGAGGCTACCTGGTGATCAGCCGCCGGATGGGCCGCGACGCCACGATGGTCTACGGCCTGCTCGCGGTGAACCTCGCACTGGGCTTCTTCCTGACCAACATCGACTGGCGCGCCCACCTCGGGGGCCTGGCCGCCGGTGCGGCGGTAGCGGCGGCGTTCGCCTACGCACCGCGCGCACGACGTACGCCCGTCGCCATCGCCGGCTGTCTGGGCGTGCTCGCCGTCGTGGTGGCGGTGGTCGCGCTCCGCACCGCCCAGCTCGGGTCGCTGCTTGGCTGATCCGGGGCGTACGTCGGTCTCGGGTCGTGCGCGTCGACCACGTCGCGGGGTTGTCCCCAGTGTGGATGACGGGTGTGGATGAGTTACACCCGTGCAATTACCGCCAGCGGGTGGACAGCCCGAAGCCGACGGCGATGAACGCGAAGCCGATCAAGAGGTTGTAGTTGCCGATGGTGACGCCCGCGACGTTGCGCAGCGGCCAGGCCCCCGAGGTGACGTAGAAGACGACGATCCAGGCCAGCCCCAGCAGGAAGAATCCCAACATCGTCGGCACCAGCCAGCGCGGGTTGCCGACCTTGGCCGGCGACCTGGTCGGCGGTGCGGTGTAGCTGCTCTTCTTGCGGATCCTGGACTCGGGCACGAGGTTCTCCTGGCGGTCTCGAGCGGCGTGCGCGTCGCCTCCGGACCACGCCACGGGCAGCACGGTCGCCGCGGAAGCACTCACCAGCGTAGTCGTCAGCCGGCATCAGTGCCGATGGGGGATGATCGCCGGAACGGGCGGGACTGTTGGCCGGGCTCAGCGAGGGGACGGGAACGCGCGTGGGTGAGGGCACGCCGACGTACAAACGCATGGGTAGCTCTGCGCTGGAGTACGCCGAAGACGTGATCTACGCCGGCATCGCGGTGCTGCTCATCGTCGGCGCCGGGGCGCTGCTCGTCGACACTGCCGGAGGTCTGCTCCGCCTCGGCGAGGCCGGCGTGTCGAGCACCGTGCTCGAGGTGCTTGACCGGCTGCTGCTCGTCTTCGTGATGGTGGAGCTGCTGTTCGCGGTCCGGATCACCCTGCGCCGTCGCGAGATCGTCGCCGAGCCGTTCCTCATCGTGGGCATCATCGCCTCCATAAAGGAGATCGTGGTGCTCTCGGTGGAGGCCGCCGACGTCGTCGGGGAGGGCGCGGAGTTCACGGACTCGATGACCGAGATCGGGGTGCTCGGGGTGCTTGTGCTGCTGCTCGCCATCGCGGCGTTGCTCCTGCGGGCCAAGGAGAACGAGCCCGGCGAGGGCACCCGCACCGAGTCGAGCACCGAGACCGACAAGGACGCAGCCCGCAATGAGCCGGAGCGGTCGTGACGATGGGACATCTCAGCGCGGGGCGGCAGGCCGGTCGACCTCGACGACGGGCTGCCCCGCGCCGTCAACCGGTGGTGGTCGGGGTGCCGGTCGGTGAGGGTGAGCCGGTGGGGCTGCGGCTGGGTGAGGGGGAGACCGTCGGAGTCGGTGGCGCCGAGGTGGTCGGGGTCGGAGTCGGAGTCGGAGTCGGCTCGCTGGTCGTCGGCGTCGGCGTCGGCTCGCTGGTGGTCGGCTCGGGCTCAGGCGGGGGTTCCGGCTCCGCCGCGGTCGCCGCGATGAGGGTCACGGTGGTTCCCAGCCGGGCCGTGGTCTCCGCCGCGGGGGCCTGGCGCAGGACCGACCCCGCGGGGGCGGCGTCGGTCACCTCGTCCTCGATCACCACGGCGAAGCCGGCTTGCTCCAAGATCGTGCGGGCTTCGGTCGCCAGCAGACCCTCGACGCCCGGCACGACGTTGTCGCCGGAGGCGACCTCCAGTTCTACCGGCGTCCCTTCCTCGACGGTGGTTCCCTCGGCCGGGTCGGCCGCCCGCACCTGGTTGGCGGTGTCAGCAGAGGGGACCCGCTCCACATCGCCTAGGCTCAGCCCGGCCTCCGCCAGCGCCTCCTGTGCGCTGGTGAGGTCGAGTCCGATGACCGTCGGGACGGTGGACTCGGCCGGGCCGAGGGAGACCACGACGTCGACCTCGTCCCCCGGAGCGAGCGGGGTGCCCTCGACCGGGTCCTGGCCGACCACCGTGTCGGCCTCGCGCTCGTCGTTCTGCCGGTCCACGTCGCCGAGCTCGAGGCCCTCCTCCTGCAGGGCGTCGGTGGCGTCGGGCAGCGAGAGCCCCTCCAGGTCGGGTGCCTGGGTCTGGGCGGTCTGGTCCTGGCTGACGAGGGCGCCGACCGCGAGGGCGGCCAGGACGAAGACGGCGATGCAGGCCACCCCCAGCAGGACGTAGGCGGCGACGCGCCCGCCACGTCCCTCGCGCCGGGCCTCCCCGTCGCGATGGCGCGGCATCGTTGTGGTGGCTCCCGACCCCGCCGCGGCACCTCCGGCTGGGTCGCGCGAGCCGCCC
>JBBSNO010000267.1:0-3207 GCA_038232615.1 Actinomycetales bacterium | reverse complement strand
CGCGTCGCCGCCGGCGCGCCCGGTGACGTCGCGCTCGAGGTCGTCCGGGTCTCGTCGCCGGACCAGCCCGCCGTCGCCGTCAGCCCGACGGGGCCGGGGCAGGTGCTCATCGCCGCGCTACCCGAGGGCGTGGCGGTACAGGTGCGCCCCACGTCCGGTGACAGCTTCGGCAACGGCGTCAGCGTGAACGCGCAGATCACCCTGCGGGTCGGGGGCGTCGAGGCCGCGCAGTACGTCCTGCCGGCGACCGACGTCTCCGGCACGCCCCGGACCACGCTGCTGCGCCTCACCCCCGAGACCGGCTTCTGGCAGCTTGACGTCCCGGCGGACAACGGCGTGACGACGACCGTGCGCACGGCCCCGCCCGCGCCCGGCACGCCGACCCCGGCGGGGGACGTCAACCTGGAGGGCGCGGCCCGCGACGCCGCCTACGCCGCCCGCCGGCGGACCGGTGGTGCCCGCCTGCCCGAGACCCTGCGCAGCGAACTGCACCTGGCCGTCGACCGGTCCGCATCGCTCCTCCCGCTCGTCCGCGCGGGTTCCGGTCAGGCCCTGATGGACCTGGTCGTCGGCGTCAACGAGGTCGTCGGCAGCACCCCGACGGTGTCCTTGTGGGCCCTCGGCAGCACGCCGACGCCACTGCGTCCCGGACTTACCCGCGGCAGCGCCGCCGGTCGGTGGGCGGGCGAGCTGCGCGACGCCGCGAGCACCGGCGGGACGCTCGTCGCGCCGCTGGTGGCCGAGACGGCGAGCGGCGCCGCGCCCCGCACCGTCCTCATCGTGACCGACGGGCCACCGGCGGACCTGCCCGAACTCGAGGCCGCGCTGCTGCGGGCGCGCCAGGAGGGCACCCGCACGCGCTGGCACGTGCTGGCCCTCGCGCTCACGACGGGCGACTCAACGGTGCGCCTGGAGCCGTGGCGTGACGAGCTGTCAAGGCTGCAGCCGCTGATGTCGGCCGGCCTGCTCACGTGCTCAGGCATCACCCCGACGGACGAGGCCGGGTGGCTGCCGGCCCTGCTCGCCGACGAGGCGAGCCTCGACGCGGTCGTCGACGCGCTGCCGTTCTGGGACGCTTTGTGACGGCACCCGGGGCGGGACTGCCGCGCAGCCGCTGCCCGAACTGCTTCACGGCGCTCAACCCGGCCCAGTGGGCCTTCCGGTGCGAGAACCGCGACTGCGCTGAGCATCCCGACCCGGTGCTGAGCAGCTTCACCGGCGTCGAGTCCGCGTCGCGCCCCGTCATGGCCGTCAACCCGCCCCCCGGCTGGCGGCCGGAGAATGGCACGTCCTGCTCGGAGTGCTCGACGACGACGCGGCACGAGGTCTGCCCCAAGTGCCACTACGGGCTGGTCGCCGGCTGGCGGCTGAACGCCACGACGTGCATCGCCCTGGCCGGCGCCCGTGCCTCGGGCAAGAGCATCTACATCGCTGTGCTCGTCAAGCAGGCAGAGCTGTGGTGCGAGCGCAACGGCCAGGCCTTCCTCGCCGCCGAGCCACGTACCAGCGCGAACTACAAGCGCCTGTACGAGACGCCGCTGTTCGAGCAGAGGGGCCTCATGCCGGCGACCCCGTCCATGCAGGTGCGCGAGGCACCGCACCGCGACCCCCTGGTCTTCCAGATCGGGCGCTACAACGGCGTCCCACACCTGCTCGTGATCCGCGACGTCGCCGGGGAGGACCTCGAGAATCCCGCCACGCCGACCGGCCCCTTCCGCTTCTTCGGCAACGCCGACATGGTCGCGTTCCTGTTCGACCCAATGCGTCTGCCGGAGATCAGAGCCCAGCTAGCGGGAGTGGTACAGGACCAGCGCATCACCGGCGGCGACCCCGTGACGGTGCTGAACAACCTGGTGCGGCTCATCCAGGGCGGGTCATCGGTCGCCGCCGGCCGGATCAGCACACCCCTGGCCCTCGTGGTCGCGAAGTTCGACGTCCTGGCCGACCTCGCCGAGGTCGAAGGCTCGCCGCTGGAGGACATCATGGACAACCGGGGCGCCGCCTACAATCTCGACCCGAGCCTGGACCCGGCCGTCGACGTCCAGGACCTGCTCCGGCTGCAGGCCGAGGTCGAGAGCCTGCTGACCAAGCTCAACGCGCGCAACCTCCTGAACCTGGCGGAGTCCTACTTCGAGACGCGGCAGACCTTCGCTGTCTCGGCGCTGGGCGACCACCCGTTCAGCGCGCAGAGCGTCAGCGTCCGCGGGATCGCGCCGTTCCGCGTCCTCGACCCCCTGCGCTGGGCGCTGGCGCGGACGGCGACGATCCCGTTCGTCCGTTAGTCAGGCGACGTTGACGCCGTACTCCAGGGCGATGCCGCGCAGGCCGCTGGCGTAGCCCTGGCCGATGGCGCGGAACTTCCACTCGCCGTCCTTGCGGTAGAGCTCACCGAAGACCATCGCGGTCTCCGTCGAGGCGTCCTCCGCCAGGTCGTAGCGGGTGAGCTCGACGCCGTCATCGGCGTTGATGACCCGGATGTACGCCGCGCGCACCTGGCCGAAGTTCTGACCCAGCGCCTCGCCCTCGTGGATGGAGACGGGGAAGACGACCTTGACGCACTCCGGCGGTACGAGGGACAGGTCGACGTTGATCGACTCGTCGTCGTCCTCACCGGTGCCGCCGACCTTCTCGTCGCCCGTGTGCCCGACCGACCCGTCCGGGCTCGTCATGTTGCCGTAGAAGACGAAGTGCCCGTCCGACAGCACCTTGCCGCCGGCCCCCAGCATCAGGGCGCTGGCGTCCAGGTCGTGGTCCGCGCCGGTCGTGGACCGCGCGGCCCAGCCAAGGCCCACGGTGACCCGCGTCAGGTTGATGGCCGCCTTGCTCAGCGAGACGTTGCCACCCTTGGCGAGACTGACGCTCACAGGACTCCCTCGTCGTCATGGTGCTGCGGACGTCATTGTGCTGCTCAAACGCGGGTAATCTAACGTGCGGCGTACGACAGTCGGTGGGACCAGGCTACAGCGGGACGCCGTAGTCGCTGGCGATGCCGCCGAGGCCGCTGGTTTACCCCATCCCGATGGCGCGGAACTTCCACGCCGAAGAGCATCGCCGTGTCGCCCGGATGCGTCCTCGGTGACGTCGTACCGGGCGAGCTCAACGCCGTCCGCGTCGTCGACCACCCGGATGTAGGCGTTGCGCACCAGGCCGAAGCTCTGGCTGCGGCTGTCGACCTCGTGGACGGAGACGGCGCAGACGATGCGGTCG
>JBBSNO010000266.1:0-3261 GCA_038232615.1 Actinomycetales bacterium | reverse complement strand
GTTGTGGTCGGACTATTTCTGGTGGGATTCGGCAATGGCGCGTGGGACGTTGCCATGAACGTGCAGGGCGCGCTGGTCGAACAGCATCTCGGACGCTCGATCATGTCCCGCTTCCATGCGGGATTCAGTGTCGGGACCGTTGCGGGAGCGCTCATCGGGGCTGCGATGGTCGCTCTGGGCGTGTCGGTAACCGTTCACCTTGCCGTAATCGCGGCGGCGACCTGCTTTGCGATACCCGTGGCGGTACAGGGCTTCATACCTGACGCGTCCGAACCCAAGCCTCGGGACCGTGATCTTTCCACGTCCTTTGATAGCGGGCTATCCGTCGATCGGCGCGGTCAGTTCGCCGCCTGGCTGGAACCTCGAACGCTCCTGATTGGTGTGTTCGTCATGGCATTTGCCTTTGCCGAGGGCGCCGGAAATGACTGGATCAGCGTCGCGGTCATCGACGACCATGGGCTGTCGCCCGCAATCGGGACGCTCGCGTTCGCGGCGTTCTTGGCAGCCATGACGCTCGGGCGCTGGTTCGGGCCAACGCTGCTCGACCGCTATGGGCGCCTGTTCGTGCTGCGCGGCAGCATGCTGATGGCGGGCGTGGGCGTCCTCGTCGTCGTCCTCTGCGACTGGCTGCCGCTGGTCGTGCTCGGTGTCGTGATCTGGGGTCTGGGGGCCTCGCTCGGCTTTCCCGTCGGCATGAGCGCCGCGGCGGACGACCCGGTGCACGCCGCAGCCCGGGTCAGCGTCGTCTCCTCGATCGGGTACACGGCGTTCCTCGCCGGGCCGCCGCTGATCGGGTTCCTGGGTGACGAGGTCGGCACGCTGCGCGCGCTGCTCGTGGTGGCTGCCCTGCTCGGCCCCTCGCTGCTCGCGGTGGGGGCAGCGCGGCCGCTACCGACAGCCGATGCCCGCGCCCCGGGTGCGGGCTAGCTAGGGTCGCGCCCTGTGAAGACCGGCACGGACGCCCTGTCGTCCCTGACGTCGTTGCGCGTCGGTGGCGCCGCACGCGATCTGGTGGTGGCGAGCGACGCCGACGAGCTCCTCGCTGCCGTCACCGGGGCCGACGACGCGGGTGAGCCAGTGCTGCTGGTCGCGGGCGGCTCCAACCTCCTGGTCAGCGACGACGGCTTCGAGGGCACGGTCGTGCGCGTGCTCTCCCAGGGCGTCAGCGTCGAGTCGGACGACGCGTGCGGCGGCGTCGCGGTGCGGGTCGCGGCCGGGCACTCGTGGGACGAGCTGGTGGCGAGGGCCGTGGCCGAGGGCTGGGCGGGGTTCGAGGCGCTCTCGGGCATCCCCGGCTCCACCGGCGCGACACCGGTGCAGAACGTCGGCGCCTACGGCCAGGACGTCTCGCAGACGCTGGCGTCCCTGCGGGCATGGGACCGCACCGAGCGGCGCATCCGCACGTTCACGGCCTCCGAGTGCGGCTTCGGTTACCGCACCAGCAGGTTCAAGGCAGACCGCGACCGCTACGTCGTGATGGACGTCCTGTTCCAGCTGCGCCGGGGCGACCTCGGCTCGCCGGTCCGGTACGCCGAGCTCGCGCGTGCCCTCGACGTCGAGGTCGGCGAGCGCGCGCCCCTGGCCGAGGTCCGCGAGGCCGTCCTCTCGCTGCGCAGGGGCAAGGGCATGGTGCTGGACGCCGCCGACCACGACACGTGGAGTGCGGGCTCGTTCTTCACCAACCCCGTCGTCTCCGACGCCTCGATGCTGCCCGAAGGTGCACCGGCCTGGCCCACGGACGACGGAACGAAGTCCAGCGCCGCCTGGCTGATCGAGCACGCGGGCTTCGATCGCGGTCACGGGATGCCAGGTCCGGCGGCGCTGTCGACCAAGCACGTGCTCGCGGTCACCAACCGTGGGGGCGCGAGCGCGCACGACCTGCTGGTGCTGGCCAGGCAGGTACGGGACGGCGTGGCCGGAGCCACCGGCGTGGTGCTGGAGAACGAGCCCGTCCTGGTCGGTTGCGTCCTCTAGCTTCCTCGTCCACCGTCACTGCAACGGGAACGGCGCCTGGACCCACCACGGTTCGTCGACGACCTCTATCTCGGACACCCACTTCACCCACCAGAAGCCGCGCCGTCCCGGCGCCACCAGGCGCAGGGGTCCGCCGTGCCCGGCGGAGAGCGGCTCGCCGCCGGCGTGCGTGGCCAGCAGCAGGGACCCGGTGTCGTGCAGCGGCAGTCGGCGGCGGTAGCCCGTCACCGAGACGACGTCGACGGACTGCCACCGGTGGTCCGTCCCCGGCAGCGCCGCCTCGAGCAGGTCGCGGACCCAGACCCCGCTCCACTCCTGGGTCGCGAACCACCCTCCGGTGCAGTCGAGCAGCGCCGAGGCCGTGGTGCCGTGCCCCAGGTCGGACGGCGAGATCTCGACCGACCTCGACCCGCGCCGCACCACGACCTGGTGGTCGCGGTCGACCGGCTGCACCGAGTCCGTGAACCACTGCGTCACCGGCATCGCCGCGATGTTCCCGGTGCCGCGCTCGTACGAGCCCGTCGAGCGTCGACGGCTTCCGGGCAACGCGGTGGCGACCGCGACCAACTCGAGCGCGAACCAGGTCGCGACACCTCCGGCGGCGACCGCCGACCCGCGAAGCAGTGAGCGGCGCGAGAGGTCCGTGCGGCGCGTGAGGAACGGGTTGTCGACCAGGTGGACCACCAACGGCACCAGGGCCAGCAGCGCCGCGCCGACGTGGACCTGGAGCGTGGTGACCCCTGGCCGGTACGGACCCGTCGCACCCAGCGCGTGGGCGACCCCCGTTCCGGCGCACAGGATCACCAGCACCCCCAGAGCGGTGCCCGTCGTGCTGCTCCGAGGGTTTCCCGTCCGGGAACGTGCGCGTCGCACCATCAACCGCTTCGGTCGCGAGAGCAGCAGCAGGGCGAGCCCGGCCGCGCCGTGGGCCAGGACGACGACACGCGCCACGGTCGGCGTCCCCACCGCGTAGGCCGTGAGACCACTGCCCGCCGCGGTCATCAGGAGAACCAGCAGACCCAGGTTCGTCCGCCGCGTGCTGCTCGGACGTCTTGGGCTCACCCTTCCATCATGCGCGTCGGTGTGGACGACACCGCGCCGCGACGGACAGGTCGTCGCCTGGATTCATCATTGTTGTAGCATCGCACCATGTTGACCGTGCCAGAGGCGGCGCGCCGGGTCGGTCGGAACCCCGAGACGGTCCGGCGGTGGATCCGCAGTGGGCGGCTGCCCGCAGACCGTGTCGGGACCCAGCACCTCGTCCGGGAGGACGACCTCGACGCGGTC
>JBBSNO010000265.1:0-3267 GCA_038232615.1 Actinomycetales bacterium | reverse complement strand
CGTGCGCCACCGGCCCGGACCGCGTACTTCTCCAGCGCCCGCAGGCCGGGTGTCGTCTTACGGGTGTCGAGCACCTGGGCGTCGGTACCCTCCGGCGCGCTTGCCCAGAGCTTGGTGTGGGTGGCGACGCCGGACACCCGGCTCAGGACGTTGAGCCCGGTGCGCTCGGCGACCAGCAGCACCTGGGTACGACCGGTCAGCTCGGCCAGGACGTTGCCGCGCACCACGGACTGTCCGTCGCCGACTCGCAGGGCGACCTCCGGCACCGGCAGGCCCAGGCGGTCGGCGACCTGCTCCAGGACGACAGGCCACACCGCGAGCCCGGCCACGACCCCGTCGGCCCGGGCGACGACGTGGGCGGACGACGTCTGCGCGGCGCCGATGGTCGCCTGCGTCGTGACGTCGCGGCCCGGGTCGCCGCCCAGGTCCTCGTCGAGGGCGCGGGCCACGACCTCCGCAAGCTCGGCGATGGGCAGGCGGAGGTCGGTGCTCCCGGCCGGACGCTACCCCCGGGTTTCAACCGACGGCGAACGTGATCTCGAGACCACCCTCGGGGAGGTTCCGGGCGGCGACGCTGCCGCCGTGCGACACGGCGACGGCGGCGACGATCGAGAGGCCGAGGCCGGCGCCCCCGGGGCGGGACTTAGAGCGCGTGAAGCGGTCGAAGAGGGTCCCGAGCAGCCCCGGTTCGACCCCCGTGCCGGTGTCGCGGACGACGAGAGCGCCTCCCTCGGACCGCTGCTCGACCGCGATCTCGATCGTGCCGCCGTCCGGGGTGTGGCGCAGCGCGTTGTCGACGAGGTTGGCCAGGGCCCGCTCGATGGCAGGCGGGTCGCCGGTGACGCGGGCGGAGCCGAACGCGGCCAGGTCGACCTTGCGGGTGGCCGCCACGGTGGCGAATCGCTTGACCGTCGTCGCGGCGAGCTCTCCGAGGTCGAGCGACTGCGGCCGGTCGAGCACGGCGCCGTCGTCGGCCCGGGCCAGCAGGATGAGGTCCTCGACGACGGCCGAGAGGCGATCGATCTCCTCCAGCGCGCTGGTCAGGCCGTCTCGGAGCGGCTCCTGGCTCAGGCCCTCGCGCACGAGCTCAATCTCGGCCCGGGCGATGGCCAGCGGCGTCCGGAGCTCGTGGCTGGCGTCGGCTATGAAATCACGCTCCCGCCGCACCACCACGTCGAGCCGCTCCAGCATGTGGTTGAGCGTTCTCCCCAGCTGGCCGATCTCGTCACGCCGCGCCGGGGCCGGCAAGCGCTGGGAGAGGTCGTAGGCGCCCATGGCCTCGGCCTGGGCTGCCATCCGCCTCAGCGGCCTCAGGCCACGCCGCGCGATCACCAAGCCCCCCAGCCCGGCCACGGCGCCGCCCACGAGGGCGACCGGCCCGAAGACCGCCAGGAGGGTCGTCTCGACATCGGCCAGCGACTCGATGGGAACGCTGACGACGGCGATCCGCCCGGTGCCGTCGGCGACCGACATCCCCGCGAAGCGGTACGTGGTGCCGTCGACGACCGCATCGCCGTGCACAACCACCCCGGCGGCGGCGCGGACGAGCTGGCGACCTCGGACCATCCCCGGGGCACCCTCGACGTCGTTCGTGGCCAGGAGGACCGTCCCGTCGTCAGCCAGCACCTGCGCCTCGAGGTCGCTCGGCGCCAGGGGTCCGGTCGAGTCGGTCTCCAGGTCGGCGAGCAGACCGGACACGGGTCCCGACGACAGGTCGGATCCTGCAACCCCGTCGACCTGTGCCGCCACGAAGTCGGCGAGACCACGGTCCACGGTCTCACGCAGGCTCACCCGAAACTGCCAGAAGACGCCCACGCCGACGAGGCCCAGCAGCAGAACGAACATGCCGCTCGTCATGGCGGCGAAGCGCACACCCGTCGGCAGCGCCCGGAGCCAGATCATCGAGCACCGGGGCGACTCTCGTGACGCCGGTTCACCCCTCCTCCGGATTGCGCAGCCGATAGCCGACACCCCTGATCGTGTCGATGACCGACACGCCGAAACGGCGATCGATCTTGTCGCGGAGGTTCTTCACGTACGCGTCGATGATGTTCGAGTGCTGCTCGTCCATCTGGCCGCCCCATACGTGGCGCCGGATCGTGGTGCGCTGCACGACCTCGCCCGCGTGGTGCATGAGGAACTCGAGCAGGGCGAACTCACGGCTCGACAGGTCGATCGGAGCATCGCCCCACGCCACCAGACGCGTGGCCGGGTCGAGCGACAGGGGACCGCACCGCAGCGCCGTCGGGCGCGGAGAGCGTCCGCGGCGGATTACGGCGCGGACCCGTGAGAGCAGCTCACCGAAGGCGAAGGGCTTGACCAGGTAGTCGTCGGCCCCAGCATCCAACCCGGTGATCCGGTCGTCGATGTCCCCGAGCGCGGTGAGCATCAGCACCGGCGTCCACACCTCGGCCCGGCGCAGCTGGCGGCAGACCTCGAAGCCGTCGATGCCAGGCAGCTTGATGTCGAGCACGATCGCGTCGGGGTCTCCTCGCTCGACGCAGGCCAGCCCCTCCTCGCCGTCGGCCGCCACCTCGACCGCGTACCCAGCCGCTTCGAGTCCCCTCTGGAGCACGTCCCGCATCTTCGCCTCGTCCTCGACGACGAGCACACGCATGTGGCCTCCTCGGTCCGCGCCGACGCCCCTCAGTCTCCCACGGGAGGGTCCATGAAACTGCCATGAAGAAATCCTTGCCTTTCATCAACCTTTCATGCAGAGTCTGTCGGCAGCCGATCTGCGCAGCATTGCAGGCGGGCCCTGAGCCAGCGAGGAGGGCCACGAACATGACCTCTGGTGCGACCGAGACCGCGCCGTCCGAAGGCCGGCCGCCACCCCCCAAGGACTGGCTCCCGGGCCTCGCCCAGAACGGCAAGAACGACGTCGTGTCCGGGTTCATCATCTTCCTGATCGCCCTACCGTTGTGCCTGGCCATCGCCGAAGCGTCCGGCGCCCCGCCCATCGCCGGCATCATCTCGGGGATCGTCGCCGGCACGCTGGCCAACCTGCTGTCGGGCTCTTACGTGACGATCAACGGCCCCGCCGCCGGCATGATCGTCATCGTGGTCGGCGCGGTCACCGAGCTCGGCTTCGCCCAGGCGCTGGCCGTCGGCGTGGTGGCCGGCGGCATCCAGGTGGCGCTGGGCTTCCTGAAGGCCGGCAAGCTCACCGGGTTCTTCCCGCTGTCGGTCGTCCACGGCATGCTCGCCGGCATCGGCCTGATCATCATGGCCGGCCAGATCCACATCGCGCTGGGCCGGCCGAACCCG
>JBBSNO010000264.1:0-3301 GCA_038232615.1 Actinomycetales bacterium | reverse complement strand
GAAGAAGCGGTGGAGCCGACGGCGCTGGCGCAGGAGATGGACCTGCCGGCCACCCGGGTCGCCGGCCTGGTCCACCTCCTGGAGCAGGCCGGCGCGCTGGGGGGCCGCGCGGCCGGGGCCAGCGCCCGGACGCCCGCCGGGTTGTCCCCCGAGGCCGCCGCCGCTGCCGCGGCCAAGGTGGCGCAGGCGCACCGCAAGGTCGACCAGTCGCGGGTAAACATGATTCGGGCCTATGCCGAGACCGGCGACTGCCGCCGCCAGTTCCTGCTGGCCTACTTCGGTGAGACGCTCGACGAGCCGTGCGGCCGTTGCGACACCTGCGCCGCGGGTACGGCCGAGCAGCAGGCCGACGCGAGCCGGTCTCCGTACGCCCTGCAGTCCAAGGTGTCCCACGACACGTGGGGGACCGGTGTCGTGATGCGCTACGAGGGGGACCGGATCGTCGTGCTGTTCGAGGAGGTCGGCTATCGCACGCTGTCGCTCGAGGCCGTCGCCGCCCGCGGCCTGCTCCAGGCCGCGCCGTGAGCCGCGGGTCCGGCTCCGGGCGCTTCGAGGTCGACGCAATCGTCGTCGGCGGCGGGCCCGCGGGGCTCGCGGCGGCGTCGTGGCTCGGTCGCTACCGGCGCTCGGTCGTCGTGATGGACGGGCAGGACTACCGCAGCAGCAGCGTGGAGCGCTCGCACGGCTATCTCGGCCGCGACCCGCAGGTGCCGAGGGAGTTGCTCGAGCGCGGTCGCGAGGAGGTGCTCCGCTATCCGACCGTCGAGGTCCGCTTCGCTGAGGTGGGCGCGGTCCGGCGGCGTGCGGACGGGCTGTTCGAGGTCAACGACGACCTGCTCGCCCACCGGGTCGTCCTCGCCTGCGGCGTGCAGGATGCGTTCCCCGACGTGGAGGGCTTCGCCGAGCACTACGGGGCGTCGGTGTTCCACTGCCCCGCGTGCGACGGGTACGAAGCGCGCGACCGGCATGTCGTCGCTCTCGGCTGGGAGCCGCATCTGGTCGGTTTCGCCTCGACCCTGCAGAACTGGGCCAACTCGGTCACCGTCGTGACCAACGGCGTCCGCTTCCGCGGCGACGACTCCTGCCGGGCCGAGCTGACCGACCACGACATCCCGCTGGTCGAGCGCGTGGCGGTGCGCCTGCTCGGCACCCGTGGTGACCTCACCGGTGTGGAGTTGGACGACGGGCAGGTCCTGCCGGCCTCGCTGGTGATGTTCTCGGTGGACCACTCACCGCGCACCGAACTCGCCGAGAGGCTCGGCTGCCGGCTCGACGAGGAGGGTTACCTCCGGGTCGACGAGAGCGGGCAAACCAACGTCGAGGGCGTCTATGCCGCAGGGGATCTCGTTCCCGGTCTGCAGCTCACGCTGGTCGCCGCCGCGTCCGGGGCGGTGGCCGGAGTCGGCTGCGCGCAGTCCTTGTTCGGCCGGCGCGGCGCCCCGAGCTCACCGGTTCCGGGCGCCGGCTGACCCGGACAGCAGAAGGGCCCGCCGGTCCGGAGAACGGCGGGCCCTTCCGAAGTCCACGAGGACTAGCGCGCGTCCTGGACCCGCTGCTTCGCCGAGTTGGCGCCGTGCTTGGCGGCGACGGCCGCTGCGGTGCCGGCGCTGGCGGCCGCAGTTCCGACGGTCGACGGCAGGCTCTTGAGGATGCCGGTGACCGCCTGGGACGGACGCTGCTGCTCCTCGTGCAGCGAGGAACTGGCGAGCATCGCCCCGGTCAGGCCCGGGATGGCCCACTGGAGGGCAGAGAGTTGCTTCTGCGCCTTGGCGACCTCGGGCGGGGTGATCGGCAGTGCGTCGGTCCCCCCGGCGACGGGAACATCGCCCGCCTTCATCACCTTCTGGCCGAGGACCCGGGCGTACGCCGTGGCTCCCAGCGCGCCCGCGGTCAGCGCCAACTTGGTGTTGGTGTTGGCCAGCACGCCCTTCTGCGTGGCGACGCGACCCTTGTTGGCCTTCAGGAGCTGGGCCCCACCGACGAGGTGCGCCCCGATGGCGACGAGGTTGACCGGCGTCCACCGGCCCCACCCGGCGTTGGCGACCCGAGCCCGCTGGCGGGGGTCGTCCACGTCGGCCGCGGCGCCGTTGACGCCGATGGCGCCCATCAGAGAGCCGCCGAACCAGGCGGCGAGCCCGATGTCGTGCAGGGCATGGGCGAGGGTGTTGCGTTCGGACATGTGATTCCTCCGGGGCGGTCGGGTGGTGGAGCGACGTCTGCCCATGGCCCTCCCCTGCCCAGCGCGACGTGAACCCTGCCTGCCGGCTTCCCTCAGGACGGTGCCATCTGGGAGAGTCCGGGTGCAGAGCGTCCGGACCGGACATGACCTGGGAGGTGCCGTGGCCGGACAGCAGCCCGACACCGACGCGTACGCGGTCATCGTCTTTCGCGAGGAGGACCGCTGGCAGGTGGGTCTGCTGCCGGAGACCCTGAGCGACGACCTCGACGGTCTTGTGGCCGCCGTGCGTCAGCAGCCCAGCGAGAACGGCGCTTTCGCTCTCGTCGACGTCGCGGACGAGTTCTTCGTCGTCGTCCGGGTGCAGTTCGGCCGGGTGCGGCTGCTGCTGTCCGACGTCACCGCTGCGGTGGCGTGGGAGCTCGCCGTCCAGGTGCTCGAGCACCTCGGACTGGACCTTCCCGGTGAGGACGACCTGGAGGAGGTGTGGCCCGCGGGCGACCTCGGAATCTTCGACGACATGGGTATCGACGAGATGGAGATGGGCGCCATCCTGTCCGACCTCGACGCCTATGCCGACGAGATGCTCAGTGCGCTGGCCCGCCGGTTGGGTTTCGCCGACCCCTTCGAACGGGTAGTCGACGCCCTCGTGTAGCCGCGTCACCTTGCCTGCCGTCCCCGAGCCCCCGGAGCTTGTCTCGTGTCCTACTTCGCCGCCGCGCTGGCCTGTACCGAGTCGGGCTGGACCGGAGAGGAGCTCGACCTGAGCGAGGTCGAGGACCTCGACGAGCTGTCCGACCTGCTGCGCGACCGCACCGGCGACGGTCCGGGCCCGGCGCTGCTGCTGCTGGAGGAGAACGACGAGTACGTCGCGGTGGTCCGCGTCGACGGCAGCGCCGGCAGCCTCGAGGAGCCGAGGGTCTTCCTGTCCGACCGTCGGGCGGTCCAGGGCAGCGAGGTCGCCGCGATGCTGTGGGAGCAAGCCGAGCCCGAGGACGGGGAGGAGGACGAGGAGGACGAGGGAACCCGCCCGATCGCCGAGCCGGTCGGTGACACGAGCCTGCTGGCCGACCTCGGCACCCCCGACGCCGTGCTGCTCGAGGTGTGCGCCGAGGGGGGGCTGCT
>JBBSNO010000263.1:0-3301 GCA_038232615.1 Actinomycetales bacterium | reverse complement strand
CGCTGCTGCGTCCCGGCCGCTTCGACCGACAGATCGCGGTCGAGCCGCCCGACAAGCTCGGCCGCCACCCGATCCTGAAGGTGCCCGGCAAGGGCAACCCGCTCGCCGCCGGGGTCGACCTGATGGGCGTGGCCCGCCGTACGCCCGGGTTCACCGGCGCCGACCTGGCCAACGTGCTCAACGAGGCCGCGCTCCTGACGGCCCGCAGCGACGCCAAGGTCATCGACGACTTCGCGCTCGACGAGGCGATCGACCGCGTCATCGCCGGGCCGCAGAAGCGCACCCGGCTGATGAACGAGAAGGAGAAGAAGATCACCGCCTACCACGAGGGTGGGCACGCCCTGGTGGCGGCGGCGATGCGTCACACCGACCCGGTGACGAAGGTGACGATCCTGCCCCGGGGTCGCGCGCTGGGCTACACGATGGTGATGCCGAGCGAGGACAGGTACTCCACGACGCGCAACGAGCTGCTCGACCAGCTGGCCTACGCGCTCGGGGGGCGGGTCGCGGAGGAGCTGGTGTTCCACGACCCCACGACGGGCGCCTCGAACGACATCGAGAAGGCCACCGGGCTCGCGCAGAAGATGGTCACGCAGTACGGCATGAGCGAGCGCGTCGGCGCCATCAAGCTCGGCCAGGGCAGCGGCGAGGTCTTCATGGGCCGCGACATGGGTCACGGCCGCGACTACTCCGAGGAGGTCGCCTCGGTCGTGGACGACGAGGTGCGGCGGCTGATCGAGGCCGCGCACGACGAGGCGTGGGAGGTGCTCGTCGAGCACCGCGCCGTCCTCGACGACCTGGTGACGCAGCTGCTCGAGCGGGAGACGTTGAACAAGGACGACCTGGCCGAGGTGTTCGCTCCGGTCGTCAAGCGCGACCTGCGCCCGGTGTGGCTCTCCAGCGACCGGCGGCACGTCTCCGACATCCCGCCGATCCTCTCCCCCAAGGAGAAGGCGGGCTCGAACGGGAACGGTGCCGTGAACGGCAAGCGGCTCGCCCCGCAGGACGAGGCCGCGCAGGCCCGCGAGGAGCACCCTGTGCAGCAGGTCGTCGAGGTGCCCGAGGGCGGTCAGGTCGACCCCGGCCAGAACGGCTGACGCGGTGACCGGCCCCGACGCCGGCACGCCGGGGAGGCCGCCGTCCGACGCGAGCAACCAGCAGCGTCCGCCGTACGACGCCCCGCGCGTCGAGGCGGCCGTCCGCGAGATCCTGCTGGCGATGGGGGAGGACCCCGACCGCGACGGGCTGCGCGAGACACCTGCGCGGGTCGCCCGCGCCTACGGCGAGACGTTCGCCGGCCTGTGGCAGGACGCGTCCAAGGTGCTGACCACCACGTTCGACATCAGCCACGACGAGATGGTGCTGGTCAAGGACATCGAGGTCTACTCGACCTGCGTGCCTGGCCGGCAGACCGTCAACGCCGTGGGCGGGCGGAAGCGCGCAGCAGACGTCCGTGTGGGCGATGAGCTCTGGACTCTGGCCCATGGCCGGGTGGAGACGACGACCGTCACGCAGATCAGCTCCCGCAAGGTCACCGAGCTCGTAGAGGTCGCCACGGAGCGAGGTGTCTTCCAGGTGACCCCTGACCATCCTCTGGCTACTCCCGAGGGATGGGTGGAGGCAAAGGACGTCGGCGGTGCCTACATCGAGTGGACCTCAGCACGGAAGCTTTGCCGCACCCGACCTCACGTCGAGATCGGATACGACTTCGGGTACATGGTCGGGACCATCTGTGCGGACGGCACGGTCGGCCGCAACTGCGTCTCGCTCGTGGTCAACGACTGGGAGTACGCCAAGAAGTTCGCGGAGTCGGTGCAGCGCAGCACAGGGATGACCGGGCAGGTCGAGGCCGTGACAAGACCGTCGGGATTCACGGGTCGCCCGACGCCCGGCTTCAGGGTGCGGGTGGTGTCCTCATACCTGTCCGACCTCATGAGGCAGTACGTCGGAGGCGACGCCCACCACATGCGGCAGAGGTTTCCGCGTGTTGTGCTCCCAGACATCAGCACGTTCGCCGGTTTCATCGATGGCTACGCCGAGGGTGACGGCTGTCGTACGAAGACCGCCGGCAGCATCATCGTCACCGGTAACGTGCCTTTCCTGCAGGACTTGGCCACGATCATCGGTGCCCGGTTCACGCCTCGCACAGACCACGCATCCGCGCTCTACGTGGCGGACAGCTGGTTCCGGCGACACGGCTTCAGGGCGGAGAACCACTGGACGGACCTGATCGAGTCCGAGTGGGCAAAGGTCACTGACGTCCACCCGATCCGAGCGGAGGGTCGCAAGCCCTACACCGTCTACAGCTTCACCTGCTCACCACATCCGACCTTCCTCATCGGTGGCCATCTGACGCACAACTGTGAGCACCACCTGGTCCCCTTCCACGGGGTGGCGCACGTCGGGTACATCCCGGCCGTCGACGGGCGTATCACGGGCCTGTCCAAGCTCGCGCGGCTCGTCGACCTCTACGCCCGTCGGCCCCAGGTGCAGGAGCGGCTCACGACGCAGGTGGCGGACGCCCTGATGGAGCACCTGCAGCCGCGCGGTGTGATCGTCGTGGTGGAGTGCGAGCACCTGTGCATGTCGATGCGAGGGGTGCGCAAGCCCGGCTCTCGCACCATCACCTCGGCGATGCGGGGCCAGCTGCGCGACCCGGCCAGCCGCGCCGAGGCGCTCAGCCTGGTCCTGGGCCGGTGACGTCGGTCGTGACCACGGTGTCCGGCGGACGTACCGCCCTCGACCGGCACGTCCCCGGCGTGAGCGGCCCGGCGGCCGGGCGCGCCCTGGTGATGGGCGTCGTCAACGTCACGCCCGACTCGTTCAGCGACGGCGGCTCCTGGTTCGCCCCGGACGCCGCCGTCCGGCACGGCATCGACCTCCTGGCGCAGGGAGCCGACCTGGTGGACGTCGGTGGCGAGTCCACCCGCCCCGGCGCCGAGCGCGTGCCCGAGCAGGAGGAGCTGCGCCGCGTGCTCCCCGTCGTCCGCGCCCTGGCCGCCGAGGGCGCGCAGGTCAGCATCGACACCATGCGTGCGTCCGTGGCAGCCGCTGCGCTGAAGGCCGGCGCGGTGATGGTCAACGACGTCAGCGGGGGGCTCGCCGACCCCGCCATGCCGGCGCTCGTCGCCGCGTCCGGCGTCCCCTACGTGGTGATGCACTGGCGCGGGCACAGCGACACCATGGACGCACTCGCCCACTACGACGATGTCGTGGCCGAGGTGCGTGCCGCGCTGGCCGAGCGCGTCGGTGCCCTCGTGGCCGCCGGCGGCGCCGCCGCGCAGCGCGGGCTGGCTGGCGG
>JBBSNO010000262.1:0-3303 GCA_038232615.1 Actinomycetales bacterium | reverse complement strand
CGGTCGAGCGCGAAGGCGATCCCGTGCAGGCGCGTGTTGCGCTCCAGCAGCCACCTGTGGACCGCGGCGTGGTTCTCGTCGACGCCACGGACGACGAACGCGGACACCGACAGCGAGTGGTCTCCGACCAGCAGCGAGACGGTGGTGCGCAGCTTGTGCTCGCCGGGCAGCTGCACCACGAACTCTCCCGGCCGTGCCCCCACGTCGTGCGTGACTCCGTCCGCGTCGTCCAGTTCCTCGAGCCACGCGCTGACGGCGGACTCCGCGGCCTCCCGCGGTGCGGTCACCGGGCACCGCCCCGACGCCGAGTGGACCTGCCCTGCGCGACACGCCGGCGGGTCCGCCCGGACAGGTCCACTCGAGCGGGTGCCGGTGCGGTCACCCTGCGTCTGATGGTTCGCTCGCTCACGGGGCCACGGCCAGCCCACCTGCGGGCGCGGCCACCGGCGACGGCCCGTCCGCCCTCGTCAGGCGCTCGGCCCGGGCGGCGGCGTAGACGGCCAGCGTCGCGTCGACGGTCGCGTCCCACCCGAACCGGGAGGCGTGCTCCGCGGCCCCGACCCCGAGCAGCTCCAGCCTCGCCCGGTCGCCGAGCAGGCCGGCGATGGCGTCGGCCCAGTCCGCGGGGTCGTGGGTGGGGATCAGCAACCCCGAGACGCCGTCCGCGACCGCCGTCGTGAGACCGCCGACGTCAGCCGCGACGACGGGGGTCCCGGCGGCTTGCGCCTCGATCGCCACCAACCCGAACGACTCGCTGTAGGAGGGGACGGCGACCACGTCGGCCGCCCGGTACCAGTCGGCCAGCCGCTCACGCGGCACCGGCGGGTGGAACCGGACGACGTCCTCGACCCCCGGGACGCCGGCCAGCCCCAGCCCCGCGGCCAGCTGCTCGAGCTCACGGGGACGCTGCAGCCCCGAGCCGCTCGGTCCGCCGACGACGGCGACGACCAGGCGCCCGCGCAGCGACGGGTCGCGGCGGATCATGCGGTCCGCGGCGCGGATCAGCACGTCTGGGGCCTTGAGCGGCTGGATGCGGCCGACGACCAGCAGCACGTGCGCGTCGTCCGGCAGCCCCAGGCACGCCCGCGCGCGGGAGCGGCCGTCGGCGCCGCGGGACGCGAACACGTCGAGGTCCACCCCCGGCGGCACGACGGCGA
Organism: Actinomycetales bacterium; assembly: GCA_038232615.1. Classification (GTDB taxonomy): domain Bacteria; phylum Actinomycetota; class Actinomycetes; order Actinomycetales; family DASROP01; genus DASROP01. The sequence goes on along the minus strand of JBBSNO010000262.1, from coordinate 2,146 downwards.
CCGTCCTGGGGTCGGCGCCGTACTCCTCCACCAGCTCGCGGGCCTCCCCGGCGGTGGACGCGATCAGGCGGTCCGCTGCCGCGACGACCTGCTCCTCACCGATCACCCGCCCGGCCGGCTCGGGCGTGTCGCCGTCCGCCAGGTGGGCGTTCTTGACCTTGGCCATCGTGTGCATGGTGTGCACGAGCGGGACGTTCCACCGGTCGGCGACGAGCCAGCCGACCTGGCCCGAGAGCCAGTAGTGGGCGTGGACGACGTCGTACCAGCCCGCGTCGTGCCGCGCCTCGGTGCGCATCAGCCCGGCTGCGAAGGCGCAGAGCTGGCCGGGCAGGTCCTCCTTGCCCAGGCCGGCGAGCGGCCCTGCGCTGACGTGTCGCACGAGGACGCCCGGCGACATCTCGACCGTGCCCGTCTCCTCGGACGACGTCGCACGGGTGAAGATCTCGACCTGGGTGCCGCGGGCGGCGAGGCGTCGGGAGAGCTCGACGACGTAGACGTTCATGCCCCCGGCATCACCGGTCCCCGGCTGCTCCAGTGGCGAGGTGTGCACCGACAGCATCGCGACGCGCCCGGGCGGTCGCGAGGTCCCGTCCACCGCGTCCGCACGTCCGGTCGATCCAGCAGCCACGTCCACGGACGCTACGCGACGTGCGACCTTCGCTCGACCCGGCCCCGGCCCGGCAGGATGGACGGCGTGAGCACCCGGTCCCGTCGTCCGCTGGGGACCGTCACCCGGGGCACCACCAACCCGAACCGGCTGCGTCGCCTCGACCGGTGGCTCGCGGGCCATGCGCCCCTCGGCTGCGCCGCTGGCTCGGGACGGCGTCCGCTTCGCCCTCGGAGGATTCGAGCTGGACGTCGGCGGACGGCGTCCGGTCGTCGTCCGCGCCGCGAACGTGCTGCGCCAGTATGCCGAGGGACGTCCTCGGGGCGTGGGACGCGATGACCACCCGGCTCACCCCCGACGGTGTCGTGGTCGACGCCACCTGCGACGAGATCGGACGCCGGGCCGCGTGGGTCGCGCTCTCGGCCGATGGGCCTACCTCGTTGTCAGTGTCGCTGCGACTCGCCTCCACCGGGACGCCGTCCGACGTCGCGGAGCGGCTTCCGAAGGCGCTGATCCACCACAACGTCCCGGGAGAGGGCGTGCACGCGCTGCTGCGGGCGCTGGACGACGCCTGGGCCCGCCACGCGCCGCTGCAGTCGCTGTCACCGCGACAACGGTGGCAGGCGACGTGCGCCAGCACCCGGGACGCCGGCTGGCCGGTCCTGGACCGACCGGCGCGCTGGCGCCTCGGCGAGCTCACCGTCGCCTGGTCCGCCGTCGCCCCGCGCCCCTGAGCGCCGCCCCGATCAGGGGGCGGGCCGGCGGGCACCACGCGGGCGCGATACTCGTTGGGGTCACGCAGACCGAGCAGCTCACGAAGACCTGGGTGGGCACGACCCCGACCAGGCACCGACGGACAGGACGGACCACATGGCCCTCTGGGACCAGCTCAAGCAGCGCAGCCAGGACATGAACAGCCAGCTCAAGACCAAGACGGACCAGTTCAAGAACAAGGACTTCGCCAACGCCAGCATGGCAATGTGCGCCCTCATCGCCGCGGCCGACGGCAGCATCGACCCGGCCGAGCGCAGCAAGACGGCAGGGTTCATCGCCAGCAACGACGTGCTGTCGATCTTCCCGGCGTCGGACCTGCGCACGACGTTCGACCGGTACTGCGACAAGCTCTCGACCGACTACGACTTCGGCAAGGTCGAGGCCATGCAGGCCATCGGCAAGCTGCGGTCCAAGCCGGAGCAGGCGCGCGCGGTCATCCAGGTCGGCATCATCATCGGCGGCGCCGACGGCTCTTTCGACGCCAGCGAGCGCAAGGCCGTCCGTGAGGCGTGCCAGGCGGTCGGCATCGACCCGCAGGAGTTCGACGTCTGACCAGGAGCTCGACGACTGACCGACGTCCCACGACACGAGGTCCTCGACCACCCCGCGGTGATCAAGGACCTCATGCCGTCCCGGCGGTGCACGGTCAGGCGTCGACCTTCACGACCTGGGTCTGGTGCGGCTTGCCCTCGGCGTCCAGCTTCTTGTTGCGCAGGATGGAGTTGATGAACGCGGCGAGGATGAACCCGACGCCGATCAGGCCGG
>JBBSNO010000261.1:0-3325 GCA_038232615.1 Actinomycetales bacterium | reverse complement strand
TCAGTGCGGCGAGATTCTGCTCGTGCGTCGTCGAACTGTCACGATGGCCGGCCACCACGCCGGGTAGCAGCCGCTGCCACGGCCCGCGCGGTCCGATGCGCCGCGTGATGGTCGCTGTGGACAGGCCGACCTCGCGCAGCTCTGCATGGAGCGCGACCGACCTTCCGGGCGCGATGAGGCTGTCGAGAGCGAGCTGGTCCCACGGGTTCCGGTGAGGCATCCGTCAATCGTGATCGGATCGGCCGACGTCCGCGACGCCCTCGACGACATCTGTGGACGGCGGGACGACACACCGGCGCCTGTGGACGACGGAGGCGCTGGGTCCAGCCGGTGCGGCGGACCGCGCCGGCGCTGCCCGCGGCTGTTCGGCGCGCTCGTGGGCAGCCTTGCGCTCACCCGGAGCGAGCGCAGGGCTGCCCTGCGCTCATCTAGCGAGCACGGGGGAGCCCTGCGCTCACGGGGAGAGGTGGTGGGAGGCTGAGCACGTGACCTTCTCCGGTGACGTCGTCGTGCGCCAGGCGGACCCCGAGCTCTGGGAGCTCACCGAACCGCTGACCTACACCGGCAACCGCGACAGGTTCGTCGTCCCGGTCGGCTTCCTGACCGACTTCGCCTCGGTACCGAGACTGGTCGTGTGGCTGCTGCCGACGTACGGCGACTACACCCGGGCCGCGATCCTGCACGACTACCTGTGGCGCATGGACGCGGTCAGCCGCGCCGACGCCGACGGGCTGTTCCGCCGGGCGATGCGCGAGCTCGGGGTCTCGGCGCCGCGCCGGTGGAGGATGTGGGCGGCCGTGCGAACGGCCAGCCGGATGCGCGGCGCGACGGCGAGGGACTGGTTGGCGTACCTGCTGGTGGCGCCGCCATCGCTCGCGTTCGTCGCGGTGCCGGCGGTCGTCGTCCAGATCTGGCTGCTGCTGTTCTGGTGCGTGGAATTCGTGTTCTGGATCGGCCGGCGGACGGCGGGTCATGCCGAGCCGCGGCCCCCGGTCCCGCTGCGCACCGCTTGATACACCTTAAGGTGTACGGTGGTGTCTATGACCCGCACGAACATCGACATCGACGACGACGTCATCGCCAACGTGATGCGCCGGTACCGGCTGCGCACGAAGAAGGACGCCGTCGACTTCGCCCTCCGCAAGGTCGGTCGAGAACCGATGAGCATCGATGAGGCGCTGGCGATGGAGGGCACTGGCTGGGACGGCGACCTCGATGCGATGCGCGAGAGCGAGGGTCGTCAGCTGCGCGAGATGTGGGGCTGGAAGTGACGGTCCTCGTCGACACCTCCGTATGGATCGAGTACCTGCGCGGAAGCAAGGGGCTGGTGCGTGACGCCTTCGTGAGGTTGCTCAACGACGGGGACGTGGGAACCACCGACGCCGTACTGCTGGAGGTGCTCGTCGGTCCGACCAACGAGGACGCCGCAAACCGGCTGGCGGACCTGTTGGCGCTGGGCACGCTCCTTCATCAGGAGTCTCCCGTCGATGCCGAAGGCGGCGCGGCCATCTACCGAGCCTGCCACCGCAGCGGGTTCACCCCTCGATCCTTGCTCGATTGCGTCATCGCCGCGGTCGCGATCCGGCACGACGTACCGCTGCTTCATCGCGACGGCGACTTCGACGTCATTGCACGGCACACCGACCTGAGGGTGCTGACACCGTGAGCCTCGCCACCACCACGGCTCTTTTGCGGATCGGGCGGCACGAGCTGGGGATGCCCGTCGTCCTCGCGCCGATGGCCGGCATCACCAACCAGGCGTTCCGTCGCGTCTGCCGCGAGTTCGGGCCGGGCGGCGTCTACGTCAGCGAGATGGTGACGTCGCGGGCCCTGACCGAGCGCACCCCCGAGTCGATGCGGCTCATCACGCACGACGTCGACGAGAGCCCGCGGAGCGTCCAGCTGTACGGGGTCGACCCCCGGACCGTCGGGGACGCTGTGCGGATGCTCGTGGAGGAGGACCGGGCCGACCACGTCGACCTCAACTTCGGCTGCCCCGTGGCGAAGGTGACCCGCAAGGGCGGGGGCGCGGCGCTGCCCTGGAAGACGTCGCTGTTCGCCGCGATCGTGCGTGAGGCCGTGGGCGCCGCCGGGCCGTGCGTGCCCGTGACCGTCAAGATGCGCAAGGGCGTGGACGCCGACCACCTCACGTACCTCGACGCGGGCCGGGCGGCGCAGGACGAGGGTGCCGCCGCCGTCGCCCTGCACGCCCGCACGGCCGCGGACTACTACGGCGGGGTGGCCGACTGGGAGGCCATCGCCCGCCTGCGCGAGGTGGTCACCGAGGTGCCGCTGCTCGGCAACGGCGACATCTGGTCCGCGGAGGACGCCCTGGCGATGGTGGCCCGCACCGGGTGCGACGGCGTCGTCGTCGGCCGTGGCTGCCTGGGGCGCCCGTGGTTGTTCGCCGACCTCGCGGCGGGCTTCGCCGGTCGGCCGGAGCGCGTCCGCCCGACGCTGCGCGGGGTCACCGACACCCTGCGGCACCACGCGACCCTGCTGTGCGAGCACTATCGCGCCGTCGGCAGGGACCGCGACGGCAGGGACGACGACGGCAGCGACGGCGCAGCCACAGAGCACGCAGCCACAGAAGGCGCAACCAGGGAAAGCGAGGGCCGGGGGATGCGCGACATGCGCAAGCACATGGCGTGGTACCTCAAGGGGTACGCCGTGGGGCAGCACGCCCGCGCCGCGTTCGGGCTCGTGGGCAGCTTGGACGAGCTCGACGAGCGGATCGCGTCGCTCGACCTCGACCAGCCACACCCCGGGACACCTGCCGAGGGGCCGCGGGGCCGCACGGTCGGCGCCAAGCGGGTCGCCCTTCCCGACGGCTGGCTGAGGGACCGGGAGACGAGCGCCGACGTGCTGGACGTCGTCCGGGAGGCAGAGCTCTCCGCCAGCGGAGGCTGAACGGGCCGACGGGCTGCTCGTCGGCCGCGGCCGGTTACCCTCGCCATCGCGGGGGGCCGGCCCGCAGGACCGAACGCATGGAGAGGACGTCGATGAGCGCACTGCTCAGGCTCGTCACGAGGCTGGTGGGGCTGGTCGTCCTCCTCGCGGTCGTGCTCGTCGTGGTGACCGCCGTCCGCATCGTGATCGCCGGGAACGAGGACGAGCGCCGCGCGAGCGACGCCATCGTGGTCCTGGGCGCAGCGCAGTACAACGGTGAGCCGCAGGAGTACCTCACCGCCCGGCTGGACCACTCGGCGGAGATCTTCGCCGAGGGGATGGCTCCGCAGGTGCTGACCACCGGGGGCAACCAGCCCGGCGACCAGTTCACCGAGGCCGAGGCGGGGGCCACCTACCTGCAGGAGCGGGGGGTCCC
>JBBSNO010000260.1:0-3340 GCA_038232615.1 Actinomycetales bacterium | reverse complement strand
CCGACCGAGACGCCGACGCCGACCGAGACGCCGACGCCGACCGAGACGCCGACGCCGACTGAGACGCCAATCGAGCTACCGATCTGCGGTCCCGACCCGCTGCCGTCCTGCGAGTCCCCGCCGGGAGGTGGCGACGGCGACGCTGAGGCCCGACGCGGCCAACCGGTCGAGCCCGGCGACTGACCTCGTGCCCTCGATCGTCTCGCCGTCCCGCGAGGACGGCGTGGTTCGCGCCGCCAGCGAGGTCGTCGGAGGACCGGCCGGGCGACGGGTCGGCGACGGACGGCACGGTGCGTTCGACGCCGCCCGCCTGCTGGTCCTCGCCGTCACCGCGACGACAGCGCTCGCGCTGCTCACCCGGCAGCACTGCCGTGCGTCGCTGTGGGCGTCACCGGACCAGTTCACCCACGCCTGCTACAGCGACCTGCCGGCGGTGTACCTGACGTCGGGACTCGACGACGGGACGGCGCCCTACCTGGAGCAGGCTGGTGGTGCGTTCCTGGCGGCGCCCGTCGGTACCGGTGGTCTGCTGTGGCTCCTCGCGCAGCTCGTCCCGGGTGGCGTGGACGCGGGGGTGGCCTCGCGCTGGGTCTTCGACCTCGCCGTGCTGCTCGTCGCCGTCGCAGCCGTCGTGCTGGTGCTCGCCGTCACCGCGTTGGCGGGTCGTCGTCCGTGGGACGCCGCCCTGGTCGCCCTCAGCCCCGTTCTCCTCGTCGCGTCGCTGGTCTCTCTCGACCTGGTCGCCGTCGCGCTCGCCGTCGCGGGCCTGTGGTCGTTCGCGCGTGGTGGGACTCTGCCAGCGGGACTGCTGCTGGGGCTCGCCGTCACGGTGCGTCCGATAACGGTGCACGTCCTGGTGGCGCTCGCGGTGCTGGCCCTGCGCACGGGCCGCCGCCGACCGGTCCGGGTGTGCGTGCTGGCGGCCGTCGCCGTCGCCGTCGCGCTGAACCTCGCCGTGCTGGTGGCCAGCCCGTCCGGTTGGGCGGCCTACCCGCGGTCGTTGCTCGACGCGCCGGTCGGCTACGGGTCCCTGTGGATCCTCCCTCAGCTGGCCGGGTTCCCGGTGCCGGCCGGCGTCGCCCGCTGGACGTCGGCGGCGCTGACCGTGCTGGTCGTCGTCGCCGTGGCGCTGTTCGCGCTCGGCGTCCGGCGGCGGCCGCGGCTGCCCGTGGTCGTGCTGCTGCTGCTCGTCGGGGTCGGGGTCGTAGCGGTGTCACTACCGGTGCAGGCGTCGCTGCTGGTGCTGCCGTTCGCCGCGCTCGCGGTACCGCGCTGGCGCGACCTGCTCGCCTGGGGCGCGGTCGAGGCCGCGGCCACGACGGGCACCTGGTTCTACCTGTACGCGCAGTCGGAGCCGTCGCGCGGTCTGCCTCCGTGGGCCTACGCCGTGCTCGTCCTGGCGCGCGTCGCCGCCCTGTGCTGGCTCGCGGCCCGGGCGGTGCAGATCTCCCGCGAACCCGTCCTGGATCCCGTCCGCACGCCCGTCGACCATCCGGCTCGCGGCCCTGCCGGCCAGCGAGACGCGGATCGCCCGCGAGACGACCCTGCTGGTGCCAGAGACGACCCGGCGGCCGGCCCGTTGGAAGGAGCCTCCGACGCCCTCGTCGTCCGCTTCGGCTGAGCGCGTCGCCCTGCGCTCAACGGGGATGAGCGTGAACCTGCCCGGTCGACGTCGCCGGCTCCTGTGCCGACGGGTTCGGTGGACGACGATTTCGGCCGCGGCCCCTGCGGCGGGTATCCTCGCGGACGCCGGTCACCTGCCCGTCAGGTGCCGGTGTTCGACGCACCAGCCCTCCTGTCACGGAGAGACCGTGACCGCCGAGTCCAGAGGAGGTGGGTTCACGCATGCGTCACTACGAGATGATGATCATCCTCGACCCCGAACTCGAGGAGCGAACGGTCGTACCGTCGCTCGAGAAGTTCCTCGACGTCGTCCGCACCGGCGGTGGCACCGTCGACAAGGTCGACATCTGGGGCAAGCGCCGCCTCGCCTACGAGATCGACAAGAAATCCGAGGGCATCTACGCCGTCGTCGACATGCAGGCCGAGCCGGCGACCGCCAAGGAGCTGGACCGCCAGCTGAACCTGAACGAGTCGGTGCTGCGCACCAAGCTCCTGCGCCCCGAGCTGCGCTGACGGACGTGACTGTCACCGGGCCGCTCTAGGTTCGGCACCAGCACCCGATCCACCTCCGGCAAACTCCAGGAGAACCTCATGGCAGGCGAGACCGTCATCACCGTCGTCGGCAACCTCACGGCGGACCCCGAGCTGCGTTTCACCCCCTCGGGGGCGGCGGTGGCCAACTTCACCGTGGCCTCGACCCCGCGCAACTTCGACCGGCAGACCAACGAGTGGAAGGACGGCGACGCGCTCTTCCTGCGCTGCGCCGTCTGGCGTGACGCGGCGGAGAACGTCGCAGAGTCGCTCACCCGTGGGTCCCGTGTCGTCGTGCAGGGCCGCCTCAAGCAGCGGTCGTATGAGACCAAAGAGGGCGAGAAGCGCACGGTGTTCGAGATGGACGTCGACGAGGTGGGACCGTCCCTGAAGTACGCCACGGCGAAGGTCAACAAGACCTCCCGCGGCGGTGGTGGCTTCGGCGGTGGCGGTGGCTACTCCGGTGGAAACCAGGGCGGCGGCCAGGGCTCCGGCGGCCAGGGCTCCGGCGGCCAGGGCTCCGGTGGTCAGGGCTCCGGCGGCGACGACCCGTGGGCGACTGGCCCCTCCGGTGGACAGAGCCAGGGTGGCGGCGGCAGCTGGGGCGGCGGGTCGCAGAACGACGACCCACCGTTCTGACTCTCAGCACGGCACGGCACCGCACGACCCGGACCGCGCGGTCCGGTGCACGACGGGTCGCCCACCGACGGGTGACCTCGAAGAAGAAGCCCATCCCGGGACCTGCCCACGAGGGCCCGGGCTCCGACCCGAAGGAGCTCCACGATGGCCAAGCCTGTGGTGCGAAAGCCCAAGAAGAAGAGCAACCCGCTCAAGGCAGCCAAGATCGACTACATCGACTACAAGGACACCTCGCTCCTGCGCAAGTTCGTCTCCGACCGGGGCAAGATCCGCGCCCGTCGCGTGACGGGTGTCTCGGTGCAGCAGCAACGGCAGCTCGCGAGCGCGATCAAGAACGCGCGCGAGATGGCGCTGCTTCCCTACTCCAGCACCGCTCGCTGAGAAGGGGGACACCCACGATGAAGCTCATCCTCACGCAGGAGGTCGGCGGCCTCGGCGCTCCCGGCGACGTCATCGACGTCAAGGACGGCTACGGCCGCAACTACCTGCTGCCCCGCGGTCTGGCCACGGCCTGGACCAAGGGCGGCGAGAAGCAGGTGGCGTCCAT
>JBBSNO010000259.1:0-3399 GCA_038232615.1 Actinomycetales bacterium | reverse complement strand
TGCTCCAGCGCACCCCGAGCCTCGGTCACGTCGTGCTGGACGAGGCGCAGGACCTCTCGCCGATGCAGCTGCGCTCGGTGGGGCGGCGCTGCTCCACGGGGTCGGTGACGGTGCTGGGCGACATCGCCCAGGGCACCACCCCGTGGGCCACCCCCTCGTGGGAGGTCGCTCTGGGTCACCTCGGCAAGGGAGAGGCGCACGTCGAGGTCCTCGACCGCGGGTTCCGCGTCCCGACCGCGGTGATCGCCCTGGCCGCGCCGTTGCTGCCGCACATCGCGCCCGGTCTCGGCCCACCGGTGAGCGTGCGCGACGACCCCGGGTCGGCCGAGGTGGTCGCCGTGGCCGATGCCGGCGCTCGTGACGTCGAGCTCCTGCTGGCGGTCCGCCAGGCGCTGGGCCGGGACGGATCGGTCGGCGTCATCGTCGCGGACGCGTCGGTCGCGCAGACCGCCCTGACGTTGACCGACGCCGGTCTCGACCCGCTGGTGCTCGGTCAGGCCCACGAGGACGCGGAGCACCGCCTGCACCTCGTGCCGGCCACCCTCGCCAAGGGCCTGGAGTTCGACCGCGTCGTGCTCGTCGAACCGGCCGACCTGGCCGACGCCGAGCCCGACGAGCGGACCGGTCTGCGCCGGCTGTACGTGTGCCTGACCCGGGCGGTGTCCGCACTCACCGTCGTCCACGCCCGCGCGCTCCCCACCGCCCTGCACCACTCCCCCCGGTGAACAAGTCTCCTCGCGCCCCGGCGGGCGGCCCGTTCCGGAGCGCGAGGACATGTGACCACGCGGGTGGGAGTGGTCGGGTGGGAGGATGGTGGGGTGCGCGGACGGACGGCTGGCTCCTTGATCGAGGCGTTCGTGCACGCCTGCCGCGAGGCCGGGGCCAGGGCATCGGCGGCAGACGTCGAGGGCGCCGGGATGGACCTGCTGCGCCGCTGGTCCGAACCCACGCGCGGCTACCACGACCGCACCCACCTGACCGAGGTCCTGGACCGGCTCGCCGAGATCGGGGACGCCGGAGCCGACGCGGCAGTGACCCGGCTGGCGGCCTGGTTCCACGACGCGGTCTACGCCGCCCAGCCGGGCCAGGACGAGGTTGCGTCCGCAGAGCTGGCCCGCCACGAGCTGAAGGCTCTCGGCGTCGGCGACGACGTGGCCGAGCGGGTGGCAGCGTTGGTGCTCGTCACCGCCGACCACGGCGCGGACGACGACGAGGCGCGTGCGCTGTGCGACGCCGACCTGGCCGTGCTCGCCGCCGGACCCGAGCGCTACCGGTCGTACGTGGCAGGGGTTCGCCGGGAGTACGCGCACGTACCGGACGAGGACTTCCGCGCCGGACGCGCTGCCGTGCTGGCCGGTCTGCTCGCTCGCGACGAGCTGTTCGGCACCGCGCACGGGCGCCGGCACTGGGAGACCGGTGCCCGGGCAAACATCGCGGCCGAGCTCGAGGACCTGCGCTCAGGCTGAAGTGGCCTGTGGACGACGCCAGCGCGGACGACGCCGATGCGCCTAACGTCGATGGTGCGAGGGGACACGAACCGACACAGGAGGACGGCATGAGCCGTTTCGAGGTGGACAGCGCGCAGGTCTCCCAGGCCAGCGCGGCCGTGAAGGGGTCGATCGGCAGCATCAGCGCCGAGGTCGACCGGATGATGACGCACCTGCTCGACCTGCAGAACAGCTGGAAGGGCCAGGCCGCCAGCCAGTTCCAGTACGTCGTCACGGACTGGCGCGCGACCCAGGAACGGGTCCGGGCGTCACTGGAGCAGGTGAACGCGGCGCTCACCGCCGCGGGCGCCTCGTACGCCGAGGTGGAGGACCGCAACACGCGGATGTTCACCCGCTGACCCGGTGCCGCCGTCCGGCCCCGCGCTGCGGGTCGGACGGCGGTACGGGCTCGGACGGCGGTACGGGTCGGACGGCGGTGGACCCGCCGGTGCGGTCGGTCGATCAGCGACGGCGCCGCGCCACCACCCAGGTGGCCAGCGCCGTGACCAGGCACGCGAGCGCGGTCGGTCCGAGCTTGCGCGCCAGCGTGGGCAGGACCACCGACCCGAGGTCGAGCTCGACCTCGGCGGACGCTGCCGGTGGTGCCAGCGGGCGCGGTGGGACCGGACGTGGTGGCGCGGCGGACCCCGTCGTCGACGCTGCCGCGGCAGCCGCGGGAGCCGAAGGAGTCCTCGCCGGCGAGGGAGTCGGTGAAGCCTCCTGCGACGAGGGAGCGGACGGGGCCCCCGAGACGTCGTCCGGAGGCGTGTCACCGGCTGTGCCGTCCGCTGCCGGGGGCGGCGTGTCCTGCGTTGGCGCCGGCTCGGCCGGGGCTGCTCCCGCGACCCCGGCCAGGGCCGGGTCCTCACCCAGCTTCGTCGCGAGGCACTGCGCGAACTGGTCGAGCAGCTTGCCGCCGACGTCCTGGATCACGCCGCGGCCGAACTGCGCCGGCCGGCCGGTGATCTTCAGGTCCGTCTCGACGACGCCCTTGGTCGCCGCCCCCCCGTCGTCCTCGAGGTACGCCGTGATCACGGCCGCGGCCGTGCCGTTGCCCCGCTTGTCCTTGCCCTTGGCCTCGATGACCGCCCGGTAGGCGCTGGCGTCCCGCTCGTTCCAGTGACCTGTCCCGGTGTACTGCAACGAGATCGGGCCGAGCTTGACCTTGGCGAGGCCGGTGAAGTCGTCCCCGTCCACCGAGGTGATCTGGGCCCCCGGAAAGCACGGCGCGATCCTCTCGAGGTCGTTGAAGGTCTCCCAGGCGTCGGCGATGCCGATCGGGACGGTGAACTCGTGGCGCATCTGCATGGACATCAGCCTCCCGCGGCGGCGAGCACCGCCCGTGAGGTGAGGACGCCGGCCAGATGCCGCCGGTAGTCGGGGTCGGCGTTGGCGTCGTCGGGCGGCGTCGTCCCCTCGCCCGCTGCTGCCGTGGCCTGCCGGATGGCGTCGGCCGTCGCCGGCTGGCCGACCAGCGCCTGCTCGACGGCTGTCGCGCGCACCGGCACGGAACCCATGTTGGTCAGGCCGATACGCGCCTCGGCGATCGTGCCGCCGTCCACGCGCACGGCCGCGGCGACCGCCACGATCGACCACGCCTGGGCGACCCGGGTGAACTTCTCGTACCGCGCCCCCCAACCGGTGTACTTGGGCACCCGCACCTCCACCAGCAGCTCGTCCTCACCGATCGCCGTGGTGAACAGGTCCTGGAAGAAGTCCGAGGCCGGCACGGTGCGTCTTGCCCCGCCCGCTCCGGCAACGACGAGCTCCACCCCCAGCGCCAGGGCCGGTGCCGGCAGGTCACCAGCGGGGTCCGCGTGCGCCAGCGCGCCGCCGAAGGTGCCCAGGTGGCGCACCTGCGGGTCGGCCACGGTCTCGGACGCCACCGCGAGCAACAGCGCGTGCTGGCGGA
>JBBSNO010000258.1:0-3409 GCA_038232615.1 Actinomycetales bacterium | reverse complement strand
GACCATCGTGTTGGCGGTGTACATGCCGCCGCAGGCGCCCTCCCCCGGGCAGATCGCGCGCTCGATCGCGTCGACGTCCTCGCGGCTCATCAGGCCGCGCGCGCAGGCACCAACCGCCTCGAACGCGTCGATGATCGTGACCTCGCGCTCGCTGCCGTCGCTCATCTTCGCGATGCCGGGCAGGATGGTGCCGGCGTACAGGAAGACGCTGGCGAGGTCGAGGCGGGCGGCGGCCATCAGCATGCCGGGCAGCGACTTGTCGCACCCCGCGAGCAGCACCGACCCGTCGAGTCGCTCGGCCATCATCACCGTCTCCACGCTGTCCGCGATCACCTCGCGCGACACCAGCGAGAAGTGCATCCCCTCGTGGCCCATGGAGATGCCGTCCGACACGGAGATCGTCCCGAACTCGAGCGGGTAGCCGTGCGCCGAGTGGACGCCGTCCTTGACCGCCTTGGCCAGGCGGTCCAGCGAGAGGTTGCACGGCGTGATCTCGTTCCACGACGAGGCGACGCCGATCTGCGGCTTCACCCAGTCGTCGTCCCCCATGCCGACCGCGCGCAGCATGCCGCGCGCCGCAGCCTTCTCCAGACCGTCCGTGACGTCGCGGCTGCGGGGCTTGATGTCTGGCGTCGGCATGCGGGTGAGTCTGTCAGCCAGGGTCACCGTGGCGCGACGACCTCCACCTGGCACGGCAGCTTCGCCGACCGAGCCAGTCGCGCGTCCGCCGTGACGAGTGGGAGCGCCAGCGCGGCAGCGAGAGCCACGTACAGGGCGTCGTAGAAGGAGACCGCCCCACGCAGGCGCCAGCGGGACGCCGCCAACGAGGCGCGGATCTCGGCGATGGCCTCCGACTTGGTCCGGCGGCTCGCGAACGCGACCACGTGGTCGTGCATGTAGGACTGGATGGACTTCCCGTCGGTCCCGGCACGCCGGCGGATCGTCTCGTAGGCCGACTCGGGAAGGTCACGGATCTGGATGGTGGCCATCGGCCCAGACTAGCGAAGGCGGCGCTGTAGCGCTGTCAGCGCTGGACGACGTTGCGCAGCTGGTCACCGCTCGCGAGGCGCGTGAGCTGGTCGCTCAGCAGCGCCAGGGCGCGCGGGCGCATCGCCGTCGTGTCGCCGCCCAGGTGCGGCACCAGGAGCAACCCCGGCGCGCCCCAGAGCGGGTGGCCCGGTGGCAGCGGCTCGGGGTCGACGACGTCCAGCGCCGCCCGGAGCCGGCCACGCAGCAGCTCGGCCAGCAGCGCGTCGGTGTCGACGACCGGGCCGCGCCCGACGTTGACCAGCAGTGCGCCGTCGGCCATCGCCGCTAGGAAGCCGGCGTCCACCATCCCGCGCGTCGACGGCGACAGCGGCGTCACGAGGATGACGACGTCGACGAGGCGCAGCAGGCCAGGCAGCTCGTCGGCACCGTGCACGTGCCCGCGCTCGTCGTCACGCGCCCGCGACGCGACCCGGGTGAGCTCGACCTCGAAGGGGGCCAGCCGGTCGGCCACGGCGGCGCCGACGCCACCGACCCCGACGACGAGCACCCGTCGGTCGGCCAGCGAGGGCCGCTGGCGGTGGCGCCACCGCCCCTGTTCGCCGTCCCGCACCGCGTCGTCGATGCCACGCAGGGACGCCAGCACGAGGCCGACCGCGAGCTCGGCGGTGCTGGCGTCGTGGATACCGGCGGCGGTGGCCAGCGTCAGGTTCTCCGGCACCCGCTCGGAAAGCCCGTCGTAGCCGGTCGTCAGCGTCTGCACCAGGGACAGCCCCGGCAGCTCCGCGAGCTGCTCCAGGGCGCCGGGAGGCGACATGTACGGCAGCACGACGGCCCGCACCCGGTCGAGGTCAGCACCCAGAGCCTCGTGGGGCAAGGAGTCGACGTCCCAGACGGCCGTCGTCCACCCGTCGAGCCGGGAACCGAGGTCGTCCGCCCAGTCGGTGTCGGGCAGGGTCACGACGGGGGCGGCTCCGTCGTCCGCAGCTGGGCTCATCCGGCCATCCTGACAGTGGTGTCGCAGACTGTGCCGATGAGCCGACGTCACCCTCGCCGCGGCAACGCGTCGCTGGTCCTGCTGCTTGCCGCCGCCCTCACGACGTCGTGCGGTGCACTCTCCCCCGGTCCGGAGCCCACCGGGACGCCGGTGACGCAGCCCCCGACCGCGAGGCCGCCCACGGGCACGCCGGATCCCGAACCGCCACCCACTGAGGAGCCGACACCGGATGCCGACCCCGTCACCGGCACCCCCGGCGAGCCGGTGGACGTGGCCACCGACCTGCCGGTGCCGTGGAGCATCGCCCAGCTGCCCGACGGTGACGTGCTCGTGTCGTTGCGCGACGAGGCGCGCGTCGTGCGGGTCTCGTCGCAAGGCGCCGTCACCGACGTCCCCGCCCCCGGTGAGGGCGGTGCCGTGCCCGGCGTGGACCCGGGTGGGGAGGGCGGCCTGCTCGGCCTCGCCCTCTCGCCCTCCTTCGCCGACGACGGCCTGGTCTTCGCCTACCGCACGGCCGCGGACGGCAACGAGGTGGTGCGGATGCGCCTGGACCCCGGCGGCCTGTCCGAACCCGAGCTGGTGCTGTCGGGCATCCCGAAGGCCGGCGTCCACAACGGCGGACGGCTCGCCTTCGGGCCGGACGGGATGCTCTACGTCACGACGGGGGACGCCGGCGACTCCGACGCGTCGCAGGACCTGGACTCCCTCGGCGGCAAGATCCTGCGGATCACCCCTGACGGCGACGCCGCGCCGGGCAACCCCTTCGACTCACCGGTGTGGTCGTACGGGCACCGCAACGTGCAGGGCATCGGCTGGGACGACGCGAGCCGGATGTACGCCAGCGAGTTCGGCCAGAACTCGCTCGACGAGCTCAACATGATCGAGACGGGCGGCAACTACGGGTGGCCGCTGGTCGAGGGCGGCGGCGGCGCGCCCGAGTTCATCGACCCGCTGGTCACGTGGAGCACGGACGAGGCGTCGCCGAGCGGTATCACCGTGACCGACGACGCGGTGTACCTGGCGGCCCTGCGGGGCCAACGCCTGTGGCGCGTGCCACTGACCGACGGCGTCGTGGGAGAGCCGAAGCCGTACCTCGCCGACGGGCTCGGCCGCCTGCGCGACGTCGTCACGACGCCGGGTGGCGACCTGCTCGCGCTGACCAACAACACGACAGGCGAGCCGCGCGAGGGCGACGACCGCCTGGTCCGCGTCCCGCTGGGCTGAGGTGGCTCAGCCCGGCCTTGCGCCGACTGCGGCCTCGGGGGCGACCTCGAACGTGCACCCCAGCAGCGCAGGCACCTCGGCAGCCGTCACGGCCCGTGAGAAGAGCCAGCCCTGCCCGCTGCGCGCCCCCAACGACCACGCACGCGAGGCCGTCTCCTGGGTCTCCACGCCCTCGACGACGACGTCGAGGCCGAGGGCGCG
>JBBSNO010000257.1:0-3409 GCA_038232615.1 Actinomycetales bacterium | reverse complement strand
TTCAGCGCCTGCCGCCTGGTGTCCTCCTCACCCATGTAGACCACGCAGTCGAGGTCGAACAGGGCTGCGGCCGTGGCTGTGGCCACCCCGTGCTGGCCGGCGCCGGTCTCCGCGATCACGCGGGTCTTGCCGATGCGCCTGGTCAGCAGTGCCTGGCCCAGCACGTTGTTGATCTTGTGCGAGCCGGTGTGGTTCAGGTCCTCGCGCTTCAGCAGGATGCGGGCCCCGCCGGCGTGCTTGGCGAACCGCGCGACCTCGGTGATGATGCTGGGCCGGCCGACGTACGTGCGGTGCAGGTGCTCGAGCTCAGCCAGGAAGCTCTCGTCGGCCATCGCCGTCCGGTAGGCGTGCTCGAGTTCGTCCAGGGCGGCGACGAGCGCCTCGGGGACGAAGCGCCCCCCGAACTCGCCGAAGTAGCCGGGCCGCGTGCCGACGTCCGGGCGCAAGCCCGCTCCCAGCCCGGTCATCGCCGGGCCGACCGCAGCGCCGGGTGGGCGCCGGCCGCCACGAGGTTCGCCACCGCGGACCTCGGGTCGCCGCCGATGACCAGGGACTCGCCCACGAGCACGGCGTCGGCACCGGCTCGGGCGTAGTCCAGCACGTCGTGCGGACCCCGGACGCCGGACTCCGCGACCTTGACCACCGAGGCGGGGATCCGGTCCGCCAGCCGCGCGAACGTCGTCCGGTCGACCTCCAGGGACCGCAGGTCACGCGCGTTGACGCCGATGACCCTGGCGTCGGCGTCAACGGCGCGGTCGACCTCCTCGGCGTCGTGGCACTCCACCAGCGCCGTCATGCCGAGCGAGTGGATCCGTTCCACCAACGACGTCAGCGCCGGCTGCTCCAACGCGACGGCGATGAGCAGCACGAGGTCGGCGCCGTACGCGCGCGCCTCCCACACCTGGTACGGCTCGACGACGAAGTCCTTGCGCAGCACCGGGACGTCGACCGCGGCGCGCACCGACACGAGGTCCTCCAGGCTGCCCCCGAACCGCCGCCGCTCGGTCAGCACGCTGATGACGCTGGCGCCGCCGTCCTCGTAGTCGCGCGCGAGCCCGGCCGGGTCGCCGATCTCGGCGAGGGCGCCCTTGCTGGGGCTGCACCGCTTCACCTCGGCGATCACCTTGACGCTGCCGCCCTCGGCGTCGTCGTCCGCGTCACCACGTCGCAGTGCCGCCACGGCGTCACGCGCCTGCGGAGCCGAGCCGGCGCGCCGGCGCAGGTCGTCGAGGGAGACGCTCTTCTGGCGCCCCGCCAGGTCTTCGCGGACGCCCGCGATGATGTCGTCGAGGACGGTCACGAGATCGCTCTCCCTGCTGGCCCGATTGAACCGGACCCGCCGGGCCCGGCGCTGTCGATAGTAGTGCGTGGCGAGGGCGCTCCTTGCCTGCCCCCGCGGTCGACGGCCGGCGCGGCATCGCCGCGCGCCTTCCCTGCGTGCGGTGCGAATCGGCCCTACGTTGGACGACGGAACGCACCACGTCCGCACCAACGCGCCTCGCGGGGCGCCAGGAGGAGGACCGATGAGCACCTCGAACGAACCGAATCCCCCCGATCGGCCGCCCCACAACCAGCCGCCCCACGACCAGCCGCGGCAGGACCAGGGGTCGTCGCAGGGGTACGGCCAGCCTGCCGCCTCCGGTTACGGCCAGTCGGGCGACCAGGGCTACGGCCAGTCGGGCGACCAGGGCTACGGCGACTCCGTGTCCTCCGGCCACGGCGGCGCGCCCGCGTCGCCCAAGAACGGCCTCGGGACCACTGCCCTGGTCCTCGGCATCATCGGCTTGCTGCTCGCCTTCATCCCCGTCATCGGCATCCTGGGCGCGCTCCTGGGCATCGTCGGGGTGATCCTCGGCTTCATGGCACGCGGCAAGGTCAAGCGTGGGGAGGCGACGAACGGGGGTGTCGCCCTGGCCGGCATCATCCTGTCGGTCCTGGCGATCCTCATCACGATCGTCTACGTCGTGCTCCTCGGCGCGATCTTCAGCCAGGTGGAGGACTGCGCGACGCTCCCGCAGGGGGAGCAGCAGGCCTGCATCGAAGACCAGCTCAACAGCTGACAGCGCGACGGCTCGGGCGGGCCGGGACGACCGCGAGGTCGTGCCCGGCCCTTGCCGCGTCTGCCCGTCAGCGAGGCGATCCCCGTCAGCGCACGCCCTGCTGGCGCGCGTCCGGCGGGAGCTCGTGCGCGTTCTCCCCGAAGCCCATGCCGTGCAGCACCTTGCCCAGCACGCCGCCCACCACGATGATCACGACCCCGACGACGAACAGCCAGATCAGCGCGAGCACCACGGCGAGGCACGCGACGAAGCTGCCGAGCATGATCGTGCCCACGGTCGTCCATGCCGCGGTGCTGTGGCCGTGGCTGCCGACGTGCTGCTCGACCTCGCGGGCCTCGCGCTGGTCGGCCGACTCCGGCCGGCCGGCCGGTGTCGGTCGACGCTCGTGGCCGTCGGTCGGCCGCTTCTCGTGCGTGTCGGACGTCGGGGTGCGGCGGGCGTCGCCGTCGGCCATGGGATAGCTCCTGGTTGGTGCGTCGGTCCGTCAATCAGGACCATCTCGGTGCGGACCATCATGTCTGCCGCGTCGGATCGTCGCCGCGGCTGAGCGCGTCCCACCCGTCCCTGGCGTCGACGCCCGGTGCCACGACGGGCTGGTCATCGCCGGCATGCGCATGGCCGCCCTGGGTCTCGACGCCCGGCCGGTCGGTGGCCGGCCTGTCGGCGTCCTGGCTGTCGGCGCCCGGGCTGTCAGCGTCCTGGCTGTCGGCGTCCCGAGCAGCGGCCCCCGTGCCAGCCGACGAGGGCTGCTCGAAGCGAGCGGTGTCGTCCCAGCGGCGACCGGTCCGCAGGCCACCGAGGGCGACGGCGACGACGAGCAGCCCCAGCACCGACGCGACGACCGGCCAGGCGGACGCCGACACCGACGCGCCGAGGTCCTGGACGGAACCGGACACCAGACCTGTCGCCGCACCGAGGTCGGCGCGCGCCGCGCCCAGCGGGTCCGCCACCACCCGCACCGCGCCGAGCGCGACGCCCAGGCCGGCGACGGCCAACACCGCGAGGACGACCACCCGGGCACGGCGCCCGGCGATCGTCAGCGCGCCCGCGGCTGCGAGGGCCACCAGGGCCAGGGCGGGGACGACGGCAGCGGCGCTCCCCCCGTGCACCGCAACCGTGCCCGACCCCGGAACCCCTTCCGGGACAATGGCTTCCACCCAGGTGCGGGTCGTGACCGCGAGGACGGCTACAGCAGCCATCGCGCCACCGACGACGACGGCGGCCCGTCCGCTCGCCCTCACGGAGCCGCAGCCTGCGGACTCGCACCATGCCGCGTGCTCCGGCCCCGCTGTGTGCTCGCGTTCCTCAACGTCCCAGCCGTCGCGACGGCGCGCAGGACCGCGGCAGCC
>JBBSNO010000256.1:0-3425 GCA_038232615.1 Actinomycetales bacterium | reverse complement strand
GCGCCGATGCTGTCGACCGTCTCGTCGCAGTCGACCACCGATCGGCCGCGCAGCCGACCGGCCTGCCGGTCACCGAGATTGACGGTGGGGGTCCCGAGCGCCGGAGCCTCGATGAGGCCGCTGGAGGAGTTCCCGACCACGGCCAGCGCGTTGCGCACCGCACTGAGGTACCGCACCTGGCCCAGCGAGTCGAACAGGCGTACCCGCTCGGGACGTGCAGCGGCCCAGCGCTCGAAGACACCGGCCAGCATGCGCCCCTGGGGGTCGGCATTCGGCCGGGTCAGGACGACGGACAGGTCGCCGGTCCGGTCCAGGACCTCCATCAGCGCGCCGGCTGCCTCCACCACACCCTCGGGGGCCAGCGTGACCGGGTGGTAGGTCACGACGACCGAGCGTCCGAGCGGCAGCCCCAGGTCGCTCTCCAGGGCAGCGCGGTCGAGCAGGTCCAGCCGCCGAACATTGTCCAGCCCGGGTGCGCCCACCACGGTCACTCGAGCGGGCTCCTCCCCCATCTGCCGGATCCGGCGGGCGAACGGCTCGGCTGCGGGCAGGTGGAGTGAAGACAGCTTGGTGACGGCGTGCCGGAACTGCTCGTCCACCGCGCCTTCGGTGGACTCGCCTCCGTGCAGGTGCGCGACCGGGACGTCCAGCAGCACCGCCGCCTGCGCCACAGCCAACGCCTCGTACCGG
The DNA here is from genome assembly GCA_038232615.1 of Actinomycetales bacterium. Classification (GTDB taxonomy): domain Bacteria; phylum Actinomycetota; class Actinomycetes; order Actinomycetales; family DASROP01; genus DASROP01. Next base: position 2,735 of record JBBSNO010000256.1, on the reverse strand, counting down.
TCACCGAGGACGACGAGCACGTCCGGGCGGAGCCGGTCCAGCGCGGCCGCGCAACCGGCCGTGGTGAGCCCCATGGAGATCGCCGCCGCGGTCGGCGTGTCACCCGACAGCAGCGCCTCCACCCGCTCGTCGACGACGAAGCCGTCCCTTTCGATCTGCTGCACCGTCGACCCGTACTCGGGTGCGAGATGCGAGCCAGTCACCAAGGTCTGCAGGGCAAGGGAGGGGTGTTCGCGTACCTCGTGCATGACCCAGCGCAGGAGTCCGTAGTCGGCACGTGTCCCCGTGAACACGCAGACCCGTCGCGCCGTCACGGCGCCGTTCCACCTGCGACCGGCTCGACATCGTCAGCAGTGATCGGGGCACCCTCCTCGATGGGTCGCCGCACCCGCAGGCCATGCAGCTCCGTGGCCGGGGACAGTCCGACGGCCGGCCGTAGCGCCACGACATCCTCGGGGCGGAGGCTGTCACCGGCTGCCAGCGGACGGGCGGCGTGGAAGCTGCGGCGTGCGTAGGTCCGGTTGACCTCCTCACTGGGCATCGGGCGCTTCCGGCCGTCCCCCAGGGCCGATTCGACCGCTCGGGCCGCCGCGACGTAGCGAGCGAATCCGTCCGGGTCCGACGAAGCAGCGTGATCTGGCCCGGACCGACCTCGGTCGGTCGTCAGGTGCTTTTCCAACAGGTCCGCACCCAGGGCCACAGCTCCGATCGCGGTGACCTCGTCCTGGGTGTGGTCTGACCAGCCGACCGGCACCGAGAACTGCTCGGCGAGGGCCGGCACGGCACGCAGGTTGGCATCGCGCAGCGGAGCCGGGTAGGCGCTGACGCAGTGGAAGAGCGCGGCCCCGGCGGCGGCAGAGGCGGCCCCCAGGGCTGCCCAGATCTCAGCGACCGACCCCATCCCCGTGGACAGCAGCAACGGGAGCCCGTGCTCGGCCAGCGCCCTGATGAGCGGAAGGTTGTCCAGTTCGCCGGACGGCACCTTCAAGGCAGGGACGCCCAGTCCGACGAGTAGCTCAGCGCTACCGAGGTCGAAGGGGGTGGACAGGAAGGCAATGCCGCGCTCCGTCGCGTGCGCCGCGAGCTCCGGCCAGGCCTCGGTCGGGAGCGCCAGCCCCTCGAGCATCGACCTCTGGTCCTGCGCCCCGCGCTCCGCCTGGTACGGCGCCGCCGCCGCCGTGCCCGAGACGAGCTGGTCGACGTGGAAGGTCTGGAACTTCACGGCGTCGGCGCCGGTGTCCACGGCGATGTCTATGAGCCGGTGGGCCAGCCCGACGTCGCCGTCGTGGTTCACCCCGACCTCGGCGATGACGTAACAGGGATGGCCCGTCCCGATCCACCGGTCGCCGACCAGCAACTCGGTCACGGCGTCTCCCTCGCCGGGACGCCGACAACGGTCCGGCCGGCCGCGACGTCCCGCACGACCGCTGCGCCGGCACCTACCACGGCGTCGTCGCCCACGGCCACGCCGGGCAGCAAGACCGCGCCGGCGCCGACCAGGACGCGGGATCCACAGACGGCGGCGCCGGACAGTACGGCACCCGGCGCCACGTGCGTGCCGTCACCGAGCACCACGTTGTGCTCGACGACCGCACCAGTGTTCACCACCACCGCCGTCCCCGTGCGCACGGCCGCTCCCACGTGCGCGTGCTCGAGGACCACGGTCCCCGGCCCCAGGCGGGCGTCCCGCGCCACGGTCGCCGTCCTCGCCACGACCACCTGGAGGCGGGCGCCCGCAGCGACGAGCCGCCCAGCCAGCTCCAAACGGCGCGCGTTGTCGCCGACCGCCAGGACGCAGCCGGCGCCCGAGCGCCGCGCCAGCTCAGCACCCGCCACGTCGTCCCGCACCAGCGGCACGCCCTCCGGCGACGGGCCAGGACCGACGGCGCCCATGACCGAGGCGCCTGCGCGCTGCAGCACGTCGAGCAGGGCACGGGCGTGGCCACCGGTCCCGAAGACCAGCAGATCGCCGCCGGTCACGAGCGCTCTCCGGCCAGCAGCCGCGCCAGCGCCAGGTCGACGGCCGAGTCCACGTCGACCGAGCGCTCACGCGGCATCACGACACCGACCGTCCCCGGACCGACCAGCGCTCCCCCGGCGCGCAGGTGCTCACTTGTCGCGGCGTAGACCGCCCCGTTGAGCTCGACGACCGGCGCAGCCTCTTGACGGCGGCGGGGCAGCGGCCAGCCCCGTACGGGCTCGAGCCGCCCCGTGCGGTCCATCTCGAACACCCACTCGACCGGATGCCCGTCGACGACCGTCGCGGCGCTCGCCGCCCCCGCGTCAAGCGCCGCGAGGCACCGCTCGACGTCCTGCCCCGTCCGCAAGGGACTCGTCGGCTGGAGGACGACCACCCTGCCCACCCCCGGCTCCGCCGAGAGGTGGTGCAGGACCACGGCCAGCGTGGAGGAGTGGTCCCGAGCCAGGTGCTCGGGACGCAGGACGGCCCGCGCACCCGCCCGACGGCCCTCCTCGAGCAGGCCCTCGTCGTCCGACGAGACGAGAACGGCGTTCACGCCCCGGGCGTCGCGGGCGGCGTCGACGGCGCGGGCCACGAGGGAGCGGCCGCCGACAACCGCGAGGTTCTTGCCGGGCAGCCCCTTGGAGCCACCTCGTGCGGGGATGATCGCTAGAGTCGTAATGGGGGGATTCTGGCACGGTGCGCAGACGCAGACGGGTCCCGGCACGACCGCCCGGTACCGTTGCGCACTGTGCGAAGTCAGGCCAGGCGAGTG
>JBBSNO010000255.1:0-3446 GCA_038232615.1 Actinomycetales bacterium | reverse complement strand
TGGGGAAGGTGACGTTCTGGATCGGGTTGTCGCTCACTTGCGGTTCCTCCTGCTGGGTCGCGGACTGCTGGGGTCGTGGACGTCCGCCGCCACGCTAGGTCGCGAGCACCCGACTCGCCAGGGGGACCGTGTTGCGGGACGGCAGGATGCGGGGATGGACGCGACCCCCACCCTGGCCGACCTGCCCGTGCACCGCGCCGTGGCGACCCGGTGGAACGACAACGACCACTATGGCCACGTCAACAACGTGGAGTACTACGGCTACTTCGACTCCGCCGTGAACGGCTGGTTGATCGAGACCAGCAGGGTCGACGTCCGGGACCTGCCGCAGATCGGGCTCGTGGTCCAGACGTCCTGCCGGTATCTGCGGCCGGTGTCGTTCCCGGACGTCCTGACGGTGGGCCTGGGGGTCGAGCACCTCGGCACGAGCAGCGTGCGGTACGTCCTGGCGCTGTTCCTCCACGACGAGGGCCCGCACGCCGCTGCGGTGGCGACCGGTCGCTTCGTCCACGTGTACGTCGACCGGAAGACGCGGCGCAGCGCCGACGTGCCCGCCGTCCTGCGCGCGGTGCTCCAGTCCGCGCTCGTCGACGGGCGGGACACGGGCGGGAGCGCGTGAGCGGTGGTCCGTAACGGGGGGCTAGGAGGCTCGCGGCGGCTGCCCGGCGTTGGCACGGGCGACCATCTCGGTGGCGACGTCGCGGAGCTTGGTGTTGGTGTGCTGCGAGCGGTTGCGTAGCACACCGAAGGCCTCGTCGGCGTTGATCCCGAGCGAGCCCATCAGCGCCCCCTTGGCCTGCTCGATGACGGCCCGCGACTGCAGCGCGTCCTCCAGCTGGCTCGTGAGCGTCCTCATCTCCGCCAAGCGCAGGGAGTTCGCGATCAGGGCGGACGCCTGGAGGGTGAGGAGGCGGACGAACGGCTCGTCCAGGGACGCGAAGCCGTCGCTGGAGCGCGAGTACAGGTTCAGCGACCCGAGAGGCTCGCCCTTCACCGCGAGCGGGGCCGCGAGGAAGGAGCGGACGCCGTCGGCACGGGCCGCGCGGGTGAACGCCGGCCAGCGGTGCGCCGCCTCGTCGACGTCGACGCGCAGGACGGTCTGCGTCGCCGAAGCCTCGAGGCACGGACCCTCTCCGGCCTCGTACTGGTCGACGTCGACGGCCAGGGTGCGCTCGTCGGTGTGCGCCGCCGTCCGTGGCTGTCCGTCTGCCGTGATGGTCACGCTGCCCGCGTCGTAGCCCGCCACGACCCGGACGGCGACGCCGTCCTGGGCCGAGGAGATGGTGGCGACGACGTCGTCCGGCGCGGGGGTGGGTTGGTCGTCGCGGGGCACGGCCGCATCTGCCCGCCTTTCAGAGCGGGTCACCCTTGCGACCTTCAGGGGTTCTCGTCCGGGGTCTGGGTGGTCGCCCCGGCCCGCGGCTCGGTCGACGGCGGGGCCCCTGGAGGTCGCGGACGACCGCGCACGGAGTCGCGACGACGCCGCGGAGCCGTGGCGCTGATCCCAGGACTCTTCGGGCGCGTGGCCTTGCGCAGGACTGCAAGTTTGCGATACAAAGTCCAAGTGGTTTGCGACGCAAAGCGCCACCGAGGAGGCCTGGCATGACGCACGGCTCGGATGCCGCCGCGGCACCGGACCTCGAGGCGCACCTGACTCCGGAGCAGACGCTGACTCCGGAGCAGACGCTGGCGCTGATCGACAGCCAGCGCGCGCGGGTCGATGCCGAGCTCGACGTCGACCCGCGCCGGCTCTACGCAGCCTGGGGCGCGGCCTGGCTCGTCGGCTTCGGGGGGCTGTACGCGACCTCCGTCGACGAGCCGCTCGTGGACGTCTCCCGGGGCGCGGCGCTGGGTGCGCACTTCGTCCTCCTGGTGGCGGCCATGGCCTACACCGCCGTCCACGTCAGCCGGGCGACGCGCGGGGTGAGGGGCGTCTCGGCGACGACCGGTGCCATGTACGGCTGGTCGTGGATGCTCGGCTTCGCGTCGCTGCCCGTCATCATCACGGCGGTGGAGCGCGTCGGTGCCCCAGAGCCCGTGCTGGACCTACTGTGGACCACGCTGCCCGGGCTGTTGGTGGGGGTGCTCTACATGATGGCCGGCGCGCTGTGGCAGGACTGGTCGGGCTTCGCGCTCGGCGTCTGGATCCTGGTCAGCACCGGTCTCGGCGCCCTGGCCGGGCTGCCGGGCATCTACCTGGTGATGTCGCTGGCCGGCGGCGGTGGGTTCCTGCTCGCCGCCGGTGCCTTCGCGCTGCTGCGGGCCCGCCACGCACGGCAGTCGGCGCAGGCCGCCCGAGCGCCGTGACCGCGCAGGTCGAGCTCGACCCGGTCATCCACGCCGCAGCACGCCTGCGCGTGACCACCACCCTCGCTGCCCTGGGCACAGGTGACCGCATCTCCTTCCCGCGCCTGCAGAAGCTGCTGGAGATGACCGCGGGCAACCTCTCGACGCACCTGCGCAAGCTCCAGGACGCCGGGTACGTCGAGGTCACCAAGACCCACCAGGGCCGGACGCCGGCCACCTACGTCGCCCTCAGCCGCCGCGGCCGCCGCGCGTACGAGGACTACGTCACGTCACTGCGCGCGCTGCTCTCGGCTCCCGCACCGCTCGCACCGCTCGCACCGCTCGCAACGAAGGAGAACGGATGAACCGCCGCCACCACGGCGCCGAGGTGCTCGTCCGCGCGGTCGGGGTCACCCGCCGCTTCGGGGAGGTCCTGGCTCTGGACGACGTCAGCCTCGACGTCACCGCCGGCCAGACGGTCGGCCTGCTCGGGCCCAACGGCGCCGGCAAGAGCACCCTGCTCAGCCTGCTGATCGGCCTGCGGCGCCCGACGTCCGGCCGGGTCGAGCTCTTCGGCGGCGACCCCCGCGACCCGGCGAGCCGGCGCAGCCTCGGCAGCACCCCCCAGGAGACCGGGCTGCCGGCGACGCTGCGCGTCGGCGAGGTCGTCGACTTCGTCTCGCGCCACTACCCCGATCCGCTGGCGCCCGCAGAGCTGCTCGGGCGGTTCGGGCTCGACGGGCTCGAGCGCCGGCAGACCGGCGGCCTCTCGGGCGGGCAGCGGCGCCGGCTCGCCGTCGCCCTGGCGTTCGTCGGCCGGCCACGCCTCGTCGTCCTGGACGAGCCGACCACCGGGCTGGACGTCGACGCGCGGCGGGCCCGGTGGGACGGCGGGCGCGCCTTCCACGACGCCGGCGGCACGGTCCTGCTGACCAGCCACTACCTCGAGGCGGTGGAGGCGCTCGCCGAGCGGGTGGTGGTAGTCGACGGCGGCAGGGTGGCCACCGACGACACGCTCGACGCCGTCCGGGCCGGGGTGGACCTGCGTCGGGTCAGCCTGACCAGTGCCGAGCCGCCCGCCGTGGCCGGCGTCGTCCGCACCGAGAGCGAGGGCACCAGGCACCAGCTGTTCACACCGGACGCCGACGCGCTCGTGCGCG
>JBBSNO010000254.1:0-3469 GCA_038232615.1 Actinomycetales bacterium | reverse complement strand
GGCGATGCTCACGGCGGCGTCGACCCTGGGGAACGCCGCCGCCGACCTGCTGGACGTCGGGACCAGCGCGGCCGCCGTCGCCACGGACCAGGCGCTGCTGCCCGGTGCGGTGGTGGATCCCTCCGGGTACGCCGACGTGCAGCAGTCGCTGGCCGTACTGGCCGCCGGGCTGCCGCTGGAAGGCGCTCGGACGGCGTTCCTCGGCGTCGGGGTGCGCGCGGCCGCCCACGGCTACGCGGCGGCGGAGGTCGGGACGGAGCGGCTGGTCGTCGGCGTGCGCAACGGCATCGCGAACAGCCTGGGAGGATGGACGCTCCGGCTGGCCGTGACCCCGGTCGGGCTGGCTGCCGTGGTGCTGCCGGTGGCCGCGTGGATCACGGTGCGGGGTTACCCGCCGCTGCTCGACGAGGTGCGGTCCGCGCTGGACGCCGGCACCGCCGGCAGGTTCTCCCTCGACAGCGTCGACGACCGCCTGCTGCGGATGGAACGCGAGCACCTGCGCATCCTGCGCGCCGACATCGACACCATGGCGCGGGCCGGCTCGGGCTGGGCCGTGGCGAACCCCGAGTCCGCCCAGCACCTGGTGGGCGCGGTGCCCAGCGCGTTCAGTGGGTTCAGCAGGTGGGTCCTGACCCCGCGACCCCTGGGCACCTCCCCGTTCGACCCCGACCTGCCGCTCGGGCGACCGGTCAGGACCGTGGAGGAGCTCGCGCTGATCGCCGCCCTCCTCGGCGCGGCGGTGGTCCCACGGACCAACGACATCGGTGTGTCCGCCCGCCGCGTGGCGCCGCCCGTCGCGACGTCCGCGCCGACCGGCGTCCGGGACCTGCTGGGCCGCGCCGTCCCGTACGCGCCACCGACCGAGCCGAGCGCCAGCGCGACGCCGTCGGCGTACTCGCCGGGACGCATCCGGGTCGACCGTCTCGACGGCCCGAGCGGGAGGTCGTGGGTGGTCACCCTTCCCCCGACGCAGACCTGGGCGGTGACCGGCCACCGCAGCCCCTTCGACGCCACCAGCAACCTGCACCTGATGGCCGGGCTCCCGGCGGCGTCGTCACGGGCCGCGGCCGAGGCCATGCGGTCCGCAGGGGTGCGGCCGGGTCAGCCCGTGATGCTGGTCGGCTACAGCCAGGGTGGGTTAACGGCGCTCCAGATGGCCGCCGATCCCGCTGTGCGACAGCGGTTCGACGTCACCTCGGTGCTGACGGCCGGGGCGCCCACCGGCGACGCCGAGGTCTCGCCCGGCGTGGACGTGCTGGCGCTGGAGCACCGGCAGGACCTTGTGGTGGCCGCTGACGGTGTCGACAACCCCGACGACCGGGCGTGGACGACGGTCCGGCGTGACCTGCTCAGCGGGTCAGGTGGCGATCCGCGTGTCGCCACCGAGCTGCCGGACCGGCCCTGGGCTGCCCATCACCTGTCGCCGTACCTGGCCACGGCGGCGATGGTCGACGCCTCGACCGACGACTCCGTCGAGGCGTGGAGGCAGGCGGCGTCACCCTTCTGGGCATCGCCCGGCACGACCGGGACGACGACCGAGTACGCCGTCACGCGGGACTGGTGACCCTCAGCCGGGGTAGCCCTCGGGGTTGCCCGACTGCCAGCGCCACGTGTCGGTGCACATGTCGTCGAGCGTTCGGGTTGCCTTCCACCCGAGGTCCAGCTCGGCCAGGCCGGGGTCGGCGTAGGAGGAGGAGACGTCGCCGGGACGCCGTGGATGCACCGCGTACGGGATCTCCCGGTCGCTGGCGCGCGCGAACGCCGCGAGGACCTCCAGCACGCTGCTCCCTGTCCCGGTTCCCAGGTTCCAGGCCGAGCAACCCCCGCGGGAGACGAGGTACTCCAGCGCTGCCAGGTGCCCGTCGGCGAGGTCGACGACGTGGATGTAGTCGCGGACGCCGGTGCCGTCGATCGTGTCGTAGTCGTCGCCGTACACCGCGAGCCGTTCGCGCCGTCCCACCGCGACCTGCGCGATGAAGGGCACCAGGTTGTTCGGGATTCCTTGCGGGTCCTCGCCGATGCGCCCCGAGTCGTGGGCTCCCACCGGGTTGAAGTAGCGCAGCAGCGCGACGCTCCAGCGCTCGTCGGAGGAGGCGACGTCGGTGAGCACCTTCTCCACCATCAGCTTCGACCAGCCGTAGGGGTTCGTCGCCCCCAGCGGCGCGCCCTCGTTGATGGGTACCGACTGCGGGTCGCCGTAGACCGTGGCGGACGACGAGAAGACGATGCGGCGGCAGTCGTGCTCGTCCATCACGCGCACCAGCTCGAGCGTGCCGGAGACGTTGTTGCGGTAGTAGCGGGCCGGTTCGGCGACCGACTCCCCGACGGCCTTGAGCCCGGCGAAGTGGACGACGGCCTCGGGTCGCTCCCGTGCGAAGACCTCCCGCAGCGCGTCGGCGTCGAGCAGGTCCACCTCGTGCAGCGAGACCTCGTGCCCGGTGATCTCGCTGACCCGGCGCAGCGACTCCGCCTTGGCGTTGCTGAGGTTGTCGACGACGGCGACGTCGTGCCCCACCCCCACGAGCTGGACCACCGTGTGGCTGCCGATGTACCCCGCTCCGCCGGTCACCAGAATCTTCATCGGGCCAACCTATCCCGTGTGTATGAAGTAGCCTGTCGGTACACATCGCGGTAACGGTCCAGGAGGTGGCGCGTGCGGACGAACATCGAGATCGACGACGAGCTGATGGCCGAGGCGATGCGGGTCGCGGGGACGACGACCAAGAAGGCCACGGTCGAGGAGGCCTTGCGAGAGTTGATCCGGCGCCACCGGGTGCGGAGCCTGCTGGACCTGTTCGGGACGGTCGGGTGGGAGGGTGACCTGGACGAGATGCGCCGTTCTCGCTACCCGGACATCGCGTGACCGGTCCGCTGCTGGTGGCAGACACGAGCGTCTGGGTCGACGCGTTCCGGGGGAACCAGACGCCAGCCGTGACGTTCCTTCGGTCGGCTCTGCACCAGGGTCGCGCCGCGCTGACCGACATCGTGCTCACCGAGCTCCTCCAGGGAGTCGCGGAACGAGATCTGGAGCGGGTGAGAGAGGAGGTCGCGTTGCTGCCGGCTCTTCGGCTCGAGTCGCTGGAGGACTTCCGGCGCGCGGCTGCCCTGTACCGCGCCGCGCGAGCCGTGGGACGCACGGTCCGCGGCACCACCGACTGCCTGATCGCGAGCGTCTGCATCCGTGAGGGTGTCCCGCTCCTGCACGCCGACCGCGACTTCGACGAGCTGGCCAGGGTCCGCGAATTGCGCGTCGTCCCGGTCTGAGCTACCCCCCGTCGGCCCGACGCAGCAGGTAGGGCGTCAGCGACCGGTAGCCGCGCACCGAGCGCTTCTTGAGCCGCTTGAGCCGGTAGCTCTCGTCGTCCTCGAGCGCCCCGGCGAGCTCGGCGTCGACCAGCACGGTGCGCGGCCGCGCCTCGTCGGTGAGCCGGCTCGCCAGGTTGACCGGCTGGCCGAAGACGTCGCCGAG
>JBBSNO010000253.1:0-3476 GCA_038232615.1 Actinomycetales bacterium | reverse complement strand
CGCGGCATCGCCACCCGCTACGACAAGCACGCGCTGGTCTACCGAGGCGGCGTCGTGCTCGCATCGATCGTGCTCTGGCTGTCATGACTTACAAGACACGCCCTAGTCCGATCGGCAGCGGGCGGCGCCGTATGCTTCCCGAGTGCTCCGCTCCTCGTCGACGACAAGACGACGCCTGGTCCCCGCGATCGCCGCCGCTCTCACCGCTGCCGTGGCGTTCGCCGTCATCCTGGTGCCCCGCACGTCGGCCGGCCAGGTCTGGACGCCCGACGCGCACGACGGCCCGGCTCGCTCAGGGGGCGACGCGACCTCGCCTGCCGTCACGCAAGGACCCGTCACGTATCCGGGCTTTGGCTACGGCGAAGCTGTGACCTCGCCGACGAAGGACAAGCCGCAGAGCAAGCTCTGGTACCAGGACGGCACGTGGTGGGGCCTGCTGGTGACGCCAGCTGAAAGGCAGGTCCACGTCTTCGAGCTGCAGGACAACCACGCCTGGCGTGACACTGGCGTCGTCGTGGACGAGCGGCAGCTCAGCACGGCCGACGTCCTCTGGGACGGCGAGCGGCTGCACGTCGCCACCCGGACCCGCGACTCGGAGATCCGCTACCTCCGCCTCGCCTACCTCCCGGAGGCGCGGACGTACCAGGTGGAGCCGGGCTTCCCGGTCGTGCTCTCGCCGGACGGGGCGAACTCGGTCGCGCTGGCGAAGGATTCGACCGGGGTGATGTGGGCGACCTTCGTGCAGGACGAAAGGCTGCTGGTGACCCACAGCGGCAGCCCCGCGGGAGCACGATGGGTCGTGCCGTACACGCCGGCCGGTGATGCCGGCTGGGTGCTGGCCGACGACATAGCCAGTATCGACTCGCTCGACGGCCGCATCGGCCTGATGTGGTCGAACCAGCGGACCGGAGCCTTCTTGTTCATCGCCCACGAGGACGGCGCGCCGGACCGGCAGTGGTCGGCACTCGAGACGCCTGTGCAGGGTGTGGCGATGGCCGACGGGCACGTCACCCTGGTCGCGGGCTCCGACGGGACCCTCTACGGAGGGGTCAAGACGTCACAGGACGACCTCGAGGCGTCGTCCGACAGGGCGCCGCTGATCCTTGTGCTCCAGCGCTCGCCGGAGGGGGAGTGGGTCACGCACGTGGCCGGGACCGTGAGCGACCGCATGTCGCGGCCCGAGCTGGTGCTCGATGAGGAGCAGCGGCTGCTCCACCTGTTCTACGCGACGCCGAGCGGTGGCGGCCGCATTTACGGCAAGACCAGCACGCTCGACGGGATGCGGTGGGCGCCCGGTCCAGGAACGCCGTTTATGAGCACCCCCGGCGGCACGCTCAACAACGTGACGAGCACGAAGCAGTCGATCGACTCAGAGTCCGGACTCGTCCTGCTCGCCAGCGACGCGGTCGCCCATCGGTACGCCCACGTCGAGGTCTGGCGCGAGCGCACCGGCGCCCCCGTCACGCCGCCCGTCCTACTGGGCTCCCCGGGCGACGGCGTCGACGGCTAGTTCGTGTCCGGCGGAGCGGTCAGCACGACACAGCTCGAGGGCATCGCCGGTCGGCTCGGCTGGAACGGCATGGTGCTGCACCGGCCGGGCGCAGGGCTCAGCCGCAGCAGCCCGGACGCAGGGGGAACCCTGGTGACGGCGGTGCGTCAGCTCGACGTCCTCGGGCAGACCGAGGTGGTCGTCGTCCAGGGTGGGGAGGCCGACGCCGGGGGCAGCGCCGCCGAGTTCGAGGTCGCGACGACCCACCTCGCCACCGTGAACGAGACGCTGCGGAAGGTCGCGCGTGAGCGACGGTCCACTACCTCGACCTGATCGGACGCGGGCTGACCCGGGGCGACGGCGACCTCGGCGCGGAGCTCACGCGGGCACTGGACGAGCTGCCGGTGGGGCGCCGCGTCCCCGGCTGAGCAAACATCACCCGGACGGGCTATCCAGTTGACGCACTACCCGTGTCGTTCGACGTCCCATGGGTCACAATGAGGGGGCACCGCCCCAGCCAGGGGCCGTCCGCGATGCCCCGGCACTGACCCGGCGGGGTGATCTCCCAGACTGAGGATTGCCATGCACATCTCTCGCAGCCGTCTGATCCGCCGCCTCGGCCTCGGCTCTGGGCTCGCCGCCATGTACTCGGCCGCGGTCGTGGTGGGCGCACCTGCAGTCAGCGCCACCCACACGACGACACCGACGACCTACCAGGGCGCGGTCTACGGCTCGGTCGCCACGACGCCGACCGCCGACAAGCCGCAGAGCAAGCTCTGGCATCAGGACGGCGCCTGGTGGGGCCTGCTGCTCGACAGCGCCGGGCGGGTGGTCGTGCACGAGCTGCGCGACCACCGCTGGTACAGCACGGGCGCGGTGGTGGACGAGCGCTCCACCAGCACCGGAGACGCCCTGTGGGACGGCAGTCGCCTCTACGTCGCGTCCCGCACCTCCAGCGGAGCGCTGCGGGTCGTGCGCCTGTCGTACGACTCGACGAGGCGGTCGTACGCGGTCGACGCCGGGTTCCCCGTCCAGATCGCCAGCAACGGCTCCGAGTCGATCACCATCGCCAAGGACACCGTCGGACGGCTGTGGGCGACCTACACCCAGGGCAGCGCGGTCTGGGTCACGCACACGACGACCGACGACGCGACGTGGACGTCGCCCTTCAAGCCGCCGGGGATCGACACGGCCGTCGCTTCCGACGACATCTCCGCGGTGCTGGCCTTCAATGGCAAGATCGGCGTGATGTGGTCGGACCAGGCGTCCTCGACGTTCCGGTTCGGCGTGCACGACGATAGAGCCTCCGGCACCACCGGCTGGACGTACGAGGTCCCGCTGGAGGGGACGAACATGGCGGACGACCACATCAACCTCAAGACGCTGGTCGCCGACTCGGCCGGCCGCGTGCACGCCGCGATCAAGACGTCGCAGGGCGACGGCGGAGAGCCGGCCGGGAGCCCGTCGATCGCGGTCCTCACCCGAGCAGGCGGCACGTGGACGAGTGCGGTGGCCGGCACGGTCGGCGACTCGATGACGCGTCCGGTACTGCTGCTCGACGAGACCAACTCCGAGATCTACCTGCTCGCGACGGCGCCGGAGAGCGGCGGCGGCGGGACGATCTACTACAAGAAGGCGCCGCTGTCGAACATCAGCTTCGGCAACGGCCGCGGCAAGCCGTTCGTCGAGTGGGCGGGCGACAAGGTCAACAACGCCACGACCACGAAGGACCCGGTCAGTGCCGCGACGGGGATGGTCGTGCTCGCGAGCAGCGGCAACAGCCGCACCTACTACCACGCCGAGATGGCTCTCTCCGGGTCGACGACCGAGCCGGCTCCGGAGCCGGCGTCGGACACGACGGCGCCGTCGGCGCCTGCGGGCGTGTCGGCGAAATCGGTGTCGTCGGGTCAGGTGGACCTGGTGTGGTCGGCCTCGACGGACAACATCGGCGTGGCCGGTTATCGGGTGCGGCGGGACGGCGTGCAGG
>JBBSNO010000252.1:0-3554 GCA_038232615.1 Actinomycetales bacterium | reverse complement strand
CGGTCGCGGCCGCCTCGGGCGCAGGGTCGGCGGGCAGCGCCGGGTCGTGCACGGTCACCGTGGTGCTGTGCCCCGGTGCGCGGTGGGCGAGCGCCACCTCGTCGGCGGGGGAACCCGTCGTCTCGGTGACCGCGGTGCGGACGTCGGGCGAGGCCCACCGCGTGGCCGCGGTCGACGTCGAGAGCAGCTGCGTGACGGCGACCAGCAGGACCACGCCCAGGACCCACGGGTGCCCGGCGTGGGTCCTGGAGGCCGGCTGCACGGTCGGATCCTACGGGCCCCGGAAACGCATGCGCTGCGCATGCTATCGTCCAGCGATGCCGAAGATGCTGCAGGTGCGCAACGTGCCTGACGACGTCCACGCCACGCTGAAGCGCCGCGCCGCCGAGGCGGGCATGACGCTGTCCGGCTACATCCTGAGAGAGCTCGACAAGCTGGCGGTCCGCCCGACCCTGGAGGAGATCTTCGACCGGGCGCGGGCACGCGAAGGTCACTTCACCCTCGAGGAGGCCGCCGAGACCGTCAGGGCGGATCGCGACTCGAGGTCGTGATCGTCGTCGACGCATCGGCGTTGCTCGCGGCGCTCGACGGCATCGGCGCAGCGGGCGAGTCCGCCCGCCGAGCCCTGGTCGTGGCGGAACAGCACGCTCCGCACGTCATCGACCTCGAGGTCACGTCTGCGATGAGGTCGAAGCTCTCGCACCGGGAGACCGACGAGGTGCGCGCACGAGCCGTGCTCGACGACCTGGCGGGCTACCCGCTGCAGCGCCACGCCCACGTCGACCTGGTGCCGCGGGTGTGGGAGCTCCGGGAGAACGTGACCGCCTACGACGCGGTGTACGTGGCACTCGCCGAGATCCTCGGGGCGACCCTCGTCACGGCGGATGCGCGGCTGGCTCGAGCTCCGGGACCCCGGTGCGACATCGACGTGCTGGCGGCGACGTAGGTCGATAGCCAGGCTGTCCGCCGTCCCCTTGGCAGGACCCGACGACGCCCGGCCCCCGTCGTCCGCGATGAAATGGGCGCCGTGACCAGCCGCCGCGTGAGGATCGGGATCGACACGGGTGGCACGTTCACCGACGTCGTCGCCGTGGACACCGCCAGCGGGGAGGTCGTCACGACCAAGACTCCCTCCACGCCGTCCGACCCGGCCGAAGGGTTCCTGACCGGCATCGACAAGGTCCTGCAACGCCTCGGGGTGGGCGGTGAGGCGATCACCGCGGTGAGCCACGGCACGACGGTCGCCACCAACCGCCTCCTCGAGGGCAAGGTAGGGGACCTCGGCTTCATCACCACCGAGGGCTACCGGCACGTGCTGGAGATCGCGCGGCAGTCCGTCCCGGACGGCTACGGCAACTCCTACTTCTGGGTGAAGCCGCCCCGGATCGTCCCGGCCGACAGGGTTCGCACGGTGCGTGGCCGCCTCGCCGTCGACGGCACCGAGGTGCGCCCGTTCGACCCGGGCGACGCGGTCGCCGCCGCACGGTTCTTCCGCGATCTCGGTGTCCGGGCGATCGGCGTCTGCTTCCTGCACTCCTACGCCGACCCCTCGCACGAGGAGGCGATGCGCGACGTCCTGCTGCGCGAGCACCCCGACGCGACCGTGAGCATCTCGAGCGAGGTCCTGCGCGAGTACCGGGAGTACGAGCGCAGCGTCACCACGCTCGTCGACGCGGCGGTCAAGCCCAGCATCCGCAGCTACGTCGAGAACATCGCCCGCCGCCTGTCCGCCTTCGCCGGGGCGGACGAGCAGCCTCGTGACGTCCCCTTCTACGTGATGAAGTCCAATGGCGGCGTGCTCTCGGCGTCCGAGGTCACCCGGCAGCCGATCACGACCGTCCTGTCGGGTCCGGCCGCCGGGGCGCTCGGGGCCGCCATGGTGGCGAGCGCCGCCGGCGTGGACCAGGTGCTGACCTGCGACGGCGGGGGGACGTCGACCGACGTCACCGTGGTCGTGGGCGGTCGCCCCGCCCTGACCACGGAGGGGACGGTCGGCTCCTACCCCTGCAAGATCCCGATGGTCGACGTGGTCACGGTCGGTGCCGGCGGCGGCTCGGTGGCCTGGGTCTCCCCGGAGGGGACCCTCAAGGTCGGGCCGCGCTCGGCCGGGGCCGAGCCGGGGCCGATCTGCTACTCGCTCGGTGGGTCCGAGCCCACCATCACCGACGCGCACGTGGTGCTCGGGCGCATCCCGCCGCACCTCCTCGGCGGGGAGATCCCGCTGGACGCCGGCGGGGCGCGGGACGGCGTCGCCCGCCTCGCGGAGCGCCTGGGCACCGGCGTCGAGGAGTGCGCGGCCGGGATCCTGGAGGTGTCGGCCTGGAACCAGGCCAACGCCCTGCGGCAGATCAGCGTGAAGCGCGGGCTCGACGTCCGCGACTTCACGCTGGTCACCTTCGGCGGCTCGGGGTCGCTGCTCGCGTGCCGCCTGATCGACGTCCTCGACCTCGCCGGGGTCCTCGTCCCTCGTGACCCTGGCAACCTGTCCGCGTTCGGGCTGCTCACCGTCGACGTCCGCAGCGACTACGTCCAGACGCTCGTGCAGCGGGCCGACCGGCTCGACCACGACCTGGTGCGCCGTGCCCTGGACCAGCTGACCGACCAGGCCGACGCCGCCCTGGAACGGGAGGGGTTCGCCGCGTCTGACCGGCAGTTCGCCCGCACCGCCGACCTGCGCTACTTCGGCCAGGCGTTCGAGGTGCGGGTCGACGTCGCGCCGGACTGCACCTCCCGCGACCTGGTGGTGGACGAGGCCCTGACGACCGCAGTGGCCCTGGCCTTCCACGAGCAGCACCGCCTCCTGTACGGCTACGACTTCGCCGGCGACCCGGCGCAGCCGGTGGAGTGGGTGAACCTGCGGGTCACCGGTGTCGGGCCGATCCGCCGCCCGGAGCTGCGCCGCGCCCCGCCAGGCACTGGCGCCGCGTCGGCGCGCTCGGGGTCGCGGCGCATGTACGTCGACGGGTGGGTGGACGCCGACCTGTACGACCGTGCCCGCCTGGGCAGCGGCGACGTCGTGGAGGGACCCGCGGTGCTGGAGGAGTTCGGTTCCACGGTCCCCGTCCATCCCGGGGACCGGGCGCGCATCGACGAGTTCGGCAACGTGCGGCTAGGACGGATCACATGACGGACAAGCCTTTCCGCCTCACCGACGTCCCGGTGAGTGACGTCGACCCGGTGCTGCTGGAGGTCGTCGAGGGCTATCTCGCCAGCGTCGAGATGGAGGTCGAGACGGCGATCGCGCGGACGTCCCGGTCGCCCATGATCCGCGACGCCCACGACTTCAGGGCAGGCATCCACGACCGGAACCTGCGCAAGCTCACCGGGCGCTCGTACTCCGCGCTCGTGCACCCGGTGGCGCGCGACTACCCGCTCGACACGATGCGACCAGGGGACGTCTTCTTCCACAACGACGTGTACCTGTCCGAAGGTGGTATCGGCCACCTGCCCGACCTGTGCGTCACCGTGCCCGTGTTCGCCGACGGCGAGGGGGCGCCGACGGTGGTGGCGTTCGTCCAGGCGTTCGGGCACCACGACGACATCGGGGGAGCAGT
>JBBSNO010000251.1:0-3562 GCA_038232615.1 Actinomycetales bacterium | reverse complement strand
TTCCTCGAGGCGCTGGGGGCACGGCTCCAGCGGGACCCACGTCGGTTCCTACGCCTCATGCGGCGGGCGATCCGGCCGTCGTCCACCGAGGTGGTCGACCAGGAGCTGCGACGGGTGCTCGCGACGGTCCAGGAGGACGGCCCCCTGGGCGACGCGGTGGCCGCCTACCGGGGTGCCGCCAGCCAGGCCGACCGCGTGCGGGCGTTCCGCGGAGTGCGGGACGCGCTGCGCACGGCCGGCGTGACCCCGGACCATGCGGTGGTATCGGCGCTCGCGAACCGGCTGCTGCGCCCAGGTACGACGTCGGCCACGGACCGAGCCGTCGCGAAGGTCGTCGCCGCATGGGAGGAAGAGGAGCGGCGCCTCGGGGTCGAGATCGACGTCCGCACGTGGGCGTTCCTCAGCAGCGGACGAGATGATCTCGACTACGGTCTGGCGCTCACGGGGGACGGGGATCTGCGTCAGCGTCGGCTGGGCGCGCTGCACAGCCTCCTGTGGCCTCGGGGTTGGCGGATCCGGGCGCAGGCGCTCCAGTCCTGGAACCCCTACAGCCCGCTGCCTGACCCCTTGCCCGATGTCCTGCGGGAAGTGCTGGTGCACGACATCACGACCGTGGAGGTGGGCAGCGGCGACGCAGCCGAGCGGGTCCGTGACCTGCTCGCCGCGGAGGGAGCGGCGAGGATCACCGGCTCGGCACACGAAGCGGACGCCGTGTCGAGGTTGCTCGTGGACCTCGTCACCCGGCCGATCGAGACGGAGTTCCTCCGGCTCCACCCACGGGTCGCCGAGGTCGAGCGCACCGCGGAAGGCGGCACCGTCGTGTCGCTCGAGCTCGCGGAGGTCGCCCCATGAGGCGCCTCGCGACCCGAGGTGGTGGAGCCACCCGCGGCCTCGACGAGCTCGTCGAGACATTGCTGATCGCCGAGCTCATCGCCCCGTCGGACGACCTGTGGCTGCTGTCGCCGTGGATCTCCGACATCCCCGTGGTCGACAACCGGGGTGGGGCGGTCATGAGCCTCGTACCGTCCGCACCCGCTCGTCACCTCCGACTCACCGAGGTGCTGGTCGAGCTGGCGCGGCGTGGCTGTGCCGTGCGCGTCCTCGTCCGCGACGACCCGAAGAACACCCCCGTCGTCGACCGGCTCACCGCCTCGACGTTCGAGGAGATCCCGCTCGAGGTCAGGGTCGTCGAGAACCTCCATGAGAAGGGCCTGCTGACCTCCCGCGTCCATGTGCAGGGATCGATGAACTTCACCCACTTCGGACGGACCGTGAACGAGGAGGGGATCGTCGTGACCTCCGACCCCGACGAGGTCGCCGGCGCACGGCTGAGCTTCCAGGAGCGGTTCGGAGGTGCGCGAGCATGACCGGTCTCGTCGCACGGTTCTTCGCGGAGGGCAACAGCATCAGCCTGGCCGATATGCCGCCCGACCTCCGCGATGTCATCGACCCCTGGGCGGAGCGAGCGGAGCGGGGCGACGGGGGCCTGGCGTTCCTGCCCCGGGGACAGGAGGGACGGTTGTGGTGGTACGGCTTCGTCCCCGACCCCCGCTCGAGGCGGGAGCTCCTCGGGTTCCTCGATGCCTGGATCGGTCCCACCTCCAGCGACCTGACGCGCAGCCGGGGGCGGCTCGATCCCTCGGACCCCTTCGACGCCGCCATCGCCGAGGAGCGGCAGGGCAGCGTCCTACGGTTCGAGGTGCTCCCCCGGCAGGGGGCGGACGCCAAGCAGGCGAAGCTCGAGGTCAGGAACGCCCTCCGCCGCATGGTGCGGCTGCTCGACGAGCGCCCGCCGTCTGAGTTCCAGGCCGCCCGCTCCGTGGCCGAGGTGCTCGAGGACCTCGGTCATGCGCTGTCGACCCGCGAGCACGGTCTCGCCATGACCCTGCTGGAGGAGCTCCGCACTGGCGGTGACCTCGACGAGACGAACCTCGCGTTCCTGCGCCTGCGAGTCCACGCGGGCTTGGCGCTGTGGAACGACGTGCTGTCGGATCCGGCGCTTCCCGACGTCCTGGAGATGCGTCGCCCGCCGGGGGTCTCGCGGGCGATCCAGCAGGCCGTGTACGGCGCGCATCTCGCAGGCCTCGATGCCGAGGAGCGCGACGAGGCGTTGCTCGAGACCTTCGACGGGGTGCGGGAGCGCTACGCCGGCCTCGAGCGGGGGAGCCCCCCTCCCCGCTCGCGGGCGGAACTCGTCGTCCAGTCCCTCTTCGCTCTCGAGGCCGAGCCGCGGATCCGCGCCAGGGTGGTCGACCGCCTGCTTGCGGAGGCGGACGAGATCGAGATCGGGCTGCAGCAGCGCCTCCAGCGTCTCCGCGGTGTGGCGGAGGCCGAGCCACTCCCGGTTCCCCCACCTGATGAGGATCCGTTCACCGAGGCGATGACGCGGTTCATGGGAGGGGACGCGGTAGGCGCGCTGGACATGGCCATCCAGCTGGACGCTGGTTTCCCCACGGCCCGGCTCGCCGTCCTCGCCGCAGCGGACATCGGCACCCCGGAGGCCGCGCGGAGGGCAAAGGCGGTCGTGGACCGCGACCCGCTGTACCGCGAGCGGATCGTGGCTTCTGGGGCATTGGGGCGCGACTCGCTGGAACGGCTCGACGCCCTCACCGCTGCGGGGGCACCGGACTCATGGGCGGCCTGGTTCGCACGGCTCGATGGCGGTGCGGCCAGGGATGAGGCTGTCGCCTGGGCGCGGGGTGTCGCCGAGGGCTGGCTACCCCTGGACGGCGAGGATGCTGTCAGCCGCGTGGTCGACTCCCCCGACGTGGTCCTGGAGGTGCTGGGCGAGGTCTCCGGCCTGTTCCTCAGCGCCCACAGCGACCTGCTGGACGGACCTGAGCGGGGGGCGCTCGCCGAGCGTCTCATCGCGGCGCTCGCCGGCAGTGGACGGACGTCGTCGGGTGTCCAGGCGCAGGCGCTCAACCTCATCGACATCCTGCTGTCCTCGGACCCGAGGGCGGAGCAGATCACCACCGCGCTGGAATGGCTCGGTCTGCTGCGCACGTCCATGGCAGCCGCCGGCACCGTCGACTGGCAGGTAGACCTCCTGCAGACGGTGACGTACTACCCGGTCCCCAATACGGCCGCCGTCGCGCGCACCGACTACGTCAACGGCTCGCTGGAAGACCTTCGCCCCTTCCGCACGGCGCTCGACCGCACCACGCTGGAGTCGGTCGCCGGCGCCTGCGAGTCAGTCGGTCTTCCACTCCCGCCCGACTTCGAGCACCTCCGCACCTCCGGCACCACCTCCCAGGCGGATGCCTACGCAGGTCTGGCGGACCAACGGGTCGTCCTCTACTCCCTCATGGAGTTCTCAGCCCGGCGCGCCGCCGACACCCTCCGCCGCCTGGTCCCCACCGTGGACGTGGTCACGACCGCCGACCACGTCGGCTCCGACCGCCTGGCCGACCTAAGCAAGAACGCCGACGTCTTCGTTATGGTCACGGCCGCCGCCAAGCACGCCGCCACGGAATTCATCGAGGACCACCGCAAACCACGACAGGTGATCCATGTCCACTCGAAGGGTACTTCCGCCCTGCTCCGAAGCCTTGGTGAGTTT
>JBBSNO010000250.1:0-3579 GCA_038232615.1 Actinomycetales bacterium | reverse complement strand
GCACCGCGGCGGCGCTGGGCGGCGCTGGGGCTAACCGTCCGGGTTCGATCCAGGCGATGAAGGCGGTTCTGCCGGTCGTCGCCGGGGCGGCTCGATGTGGATCTGCACTGGACGCGGGCGCCGTCGGCGCGCAGGACGGGGGAGGCCGACTGGCGGCTGCGGTGCTGTGTCACTCGACCGACAACAGGGCGTGTGTGAGCGCGTCCACGACGAACCTCTCCCACTGCTCTGATGTCCAGCCCCGGGCTGCGAGCGACAGGTACACCTCGATGCCGGACAGCGCGAGGAGCACGGCGACGGCGTCATCCACCGGCACCCGCAGCGCGTCCATCGCCTCGAGCTGCTCGGCCAGGACGCGGAACGCCGACTCGGTCTGGGCCTGGTTGGTGGCCCACTGGTCGGCCATCACGGCGTCGACCGCGGCGGCGTCACGGACGACTTTCATGATCGGCCCGACTCGCGTCATGATGCCCCGCCCGTACGCCGTCCACTGGGCGATGACCCTGTGCGGGTCAGGCTCGACACGGGCCTGTTCGACCCACGGCCGCTCGAGCATGGGCACGAGCTCGTCGTCGCCGACGGCGGCGACGTCGACCGCGGCTCGCAGCACGCTGCTCTTGTTCCCGAAGTGGAAGTAGACCGTCTGGACGGCGACACCGGCGCGCGTGGCGACCTGCTCGAGGGTGGTGGCGCTGTAGCCGTCCTGGACGAAGAGCTCGGTCGCGGCGTCGGTGATGCTTCGTCTCGTCGTCCGCGCACGGCTGCCGCGCTGCTTGACAGGGTCTGCCATGTTCTGCAGTCTAGCTCTAGAGTCTCGCTACAAGAACGGACTTCATGATCAGCGGTGTGCACCACATCAAGCTCCCGGTCAGCGACGTCGGGCGCAGCCGTGCCTGGTACGAGCGCGTGCTCGGCTTCGACCTGCTCATGGAGTTCGTCGAGGACGGCGAGCTCCGGGGCGTTGCCCTGCAGCGGGCGGGCGCGCCGTTCTCGATCGCCCTGCGACTGGACCCGGCCCGCGCGCAGGCCCTGTCCGGCTTCGACGCCGTGGCCCTGCTCGTGCCGACGCGCGAGCAGGTCCGTGACTGGGAGGCGGCGCTGGACCGCCTCGACGAGCCGCACGGCGGTGTGGTCACCGGGCACGGGGGCGGCTCCGTGCTCGTGGGGTTGCACGACCCCGACGGGACCGAGGTCCGGCTGTACGCCGACTGACGACGAGACGCAACGCACGACGGACGGCCACCCACCACCACTGACCGGGGAAACCATGAGCGCGACGCACGCCACCGAGGACACGAGGACCGCCATCAGGTCCATGCACCTGATGGCCACCGGGGACCTCGACGACCTCGCGGCCGTCTACACCGCGGACGCGGTCAACCGCGAGGCGAAGAACGAGCCGCCCGACACCCGCGGCGTCGGCCCCGCGGCCGTGCACGCCACGGCGCTCTGGCTCCGACGTGCCTTCTCGGAGCTGGCCTGGGAGGTCCACGACGCCGTCCAAGACGGGGACCTCGTCGTCGTGCACGCCACGATGTCCGGCCAGCAGTCCGGGCCTTTCGTCGCGTACCGACCAGACGGCGACATCGACGTTGTGTTCCCGCCCCTCGGCCGCCGCTTCGCCGTCACCCAGACCCACTGGTTCCGCATGCGGGACGGCAAGGTCGCCGAGCACTGGGCCAACCGCGACGACCTCGGCATGGGGCAGCAGCTCGGCTGGACGCCGCCGAGCCCGCCCTACCTCGTCCGAATGCTGCTGGCCCGGCGCCGCGCCAGGCGCCCTGCAACAGCGGCCAGAACGTCGTCGACGTCCTGACCGCGTCACAGCGAACCGTGATCCGTCGTGGCCGGCGCCGCCAAGCGGCGTCCGAAGACCCGACCCAGGGACTGAGCTGCAGGATCGAGCAGGGCGCGCTACTCGGCCCGCGTCGCGGAGTCGTATTGGCGGTGGTCCACCCATGGGTACGGACGCGCCCGGTCGAGCAGCGCCTGGTGGTCTTGAGCTAGTGCCGTACCCCTGCTGGCGGGCTAGGCGAGCCCACCCGCCAGGCCACCTGCTTGACGCGGGGCGGGTGCGCTCACGTGGTCGGAGACCAGAGGAATGGCACCTACCTTCGCGGGTGCCGTGGGCGAAGAGCGGCCCTTAGCCTCGTCACCAGGCCGCTGCCCCGATGCGTATCGCCGTTCGGTCGGTTGGGTCGTCGAGGAGCATGCGGGCGCCGAGCGGTCGGTGGAGGCGACAGGGACCTGGCGGACGACGCCCTCGTCCTACCCGTCTGCACGGCGCCGACGACGTTGCTGGCGGGGAGCACCGGTTACTGCGCGCCAGACGCGCGGCCCGGAGCGCGGGGGCCGGCCGTCCTAGGTCAAGTCCTCCGCGAACGTGTCGCCGTCGCGGTGGATCAGCCCGACCTCGTAGACCCGGAGCAGCCGCAAAACGTGCTCGCTCGGACGGCCCGGGAGCAGAACCGCGATCCGGTCGTCGGGTGACAGTTCGTCCAGCGTCCTGTAGTACATGGCCTGGCCCATCCCGTGCGCAGCCATGACGTCGTCCAGGTGGCTGGCCTTCGCCTCGATGATCAGCCGGCGCTGCCGGTCGTACAGGTCCGCCTCTCGGCCGTTGCTGAACAGGTGCTTGCGGACGCCGGGGCGGCCCAGCCATGCGACGTAGTCCCGGACCAGGTCGTGCTCCAGCTCGTGCTCGAGCTCCTCGCGCTCGTCTGCGGTGAGCGTCGGGTCGGCCAGGACCGCCTCGACGTCCGCCAGGAGCATCCAGTTGCGGCGGACTACGCGCAGGCGGTTGTCCTTGAGGTACTTGTGCATTGCCCAGTACACGTCGCAGTGGCGGTAGACGCCGCCGAGCGCGAGAAAGCATTCGTGTATCGACCGGCTCGGCTTGTGGCCCGGGTTGGGCCAGCCGAGTCGCCAGACGGCGCCCGCGACCTCGCGCAGTCGGTCCGGCGGGACCGGGCCGGGATCGCCGGACCCGCCGGGGCGTCGGAAGTGGTCCTCCTCGTAGACGATCCTGTTCGTCCACTCGAGGTCGAGCTCGGCCGCGAGGAACGCGTCCTGCACCAGCGCGCGGCCCCGCGCCGTCTCCAGGTCCGCCCCTAGCCGTTCGGCGAGCCGCTCGGAGATCGTTTCCCAGCGCGGGAAATCGTCGATCACAGACATGATGACCCGGCTCGCCGCGTCGACGCGAGAGTCCTTGTTCTGGCTGTAGTCCGCCTGGCCGTCCGGCGGGTACGGAACGGCCATGTCAGCGGCCGCTCTCGGGCCGCGCGTTCGTCCTGGTCGCCGTCACGCGCGGATGCTCCCACCAAAGGTCACCGGCCAGGCGCAGCTTCTGGCACTTCTGCCTCCCTTGGCCACGGTCGGCCAAGGGGCGGTCAGTACCTCGTCAGGGTACGAGTAACGGCCCTTGGCCTCGGGCGGGCAAGTCCGCTACGAGGCGTACCAGTCGGAGTCGGGGCGGGTGCGATCACGGGCGTGAGCGTCCGTGGAACAGAGCGGCCTTCTGGATGGAGGAGCGTCGACCTCTCATGCCGATGAGCGGGCACGGCGTCGTCCCGGCGTCTG
>JBBSNO010000249.1:0-3581 GCA_038232615.1 Actinomycetales bacterium | reverse complement strand
CCCCGCTGCGGGCGACGCGGACGTCCTCGCGCGCGAGCCGGAGCAGCTCGTCGTTGACCCCCGGCCCCGCGCGCTGGTCCGGCTCGGTGCCCTCGGTCGTCTCGACCGGCAGACCGTGGGCGTCGGTGAACAGGTCGAGCAGCCGGGTGCCGACCATGACGTGCTGCCAGAGCGGCACCGGCCGGCGGGAGGAGACGACGATCTCGGTGTCGCCGCGCACCGTGTCCAGCCACGCGCCGAACTCCTCCGCGTTGCTCACCGTCGCCGAGAGCGAGGCGATCAGCACGTCGTCGGGCAGGTGGATGATCACCTCCTCCCACACGGCTCCGCGGAACCGGTCGGCCAGGTAGTGCACCTCGTCCATCACCACGTAGCCCAGGCCGTCCAGCGTCGAAGAGCCCGCGTAGATCATGTTGCGCAGGACCTCGGTGGTCATCACGACGACCGGGGCCTCGCCGTTCACGCTGACGTCACCGGTGAGCAGGCCGACGTCGCGCTCGCCGTGCCGTGCCACCAGGTCGGCGTACTTCTGGTTGCTCAGCGCCTTGATCGGCGTGGTGTAGAAGGCCTTGCGGCCACCGGCCAGCGCCAGGTGGACGGCGAACTCGCCCACCACGGTCTTGCCGGCACCGGTCGGCGCGGCCACCAGCACGCCCCGGCCGGCCTCGAGAGCCTCGCAGGCCTGCACCTGGAACGGGTCGAGCTCGAAGCCGAGCACCTGGCGGAACACCGCCAGCTCGGTGCGCTCCGCCGCCCGGCGGGCGTGCGCGGCGACGAACCGCTCGGCCGGGGAGGACATGGCGCCAGGTTACGTGCTCACCCCGGGCCGGTTGCTCGCCGGCGACGGAGCCAGCAGGCGCACTGCGCCGGGCACGACCTCGCAGCGCAGCGGCAAGGGCGCGACGCGTTCCCCGTCCGCGTAGCCCACGACGGCGACGTCGAGCGTCTCCAGGTGCACGGTGCGGGCGCGGCGGATGCTCACCGCGCGGTGGCTGACGTGCGTGCCGGAGAAGACCGTCGGGAACACCCGGACGAACTCGAGCGTGCCCAACGGCGCCAGCACGACGACGTCGAGCAGGCCGTCGTCCATCGCGGCGTCGGGCGCGATCCGCATCCCACCTCCGTAGGAGGAGCTGTTGGCGACGGCGACGAGCATGGCGTCGAGCTCTTCGCGGACGCCGTCGAGCGTCAGCGCGTAGCTGATCGGCCGGAACATGGGCAGCTCACGGGCGATCGCGAGGTTGTACCGCATCCGCCCGCGCGGCCAGGCCCACCCGTTGGCGCGCTCGTTGACCACGGCGTCGAACCCGGCGCCGAGCACGCCACCGAACCACGTCTGGCGTCCCCCGCTGCCCGACGCCGACGGTCCGGTCACGTCACCTCGGTCGGGCGTGACCCGGACGGCGTCCACGAGGCGCCCACCTGCCTCCAGCTGCTCGGTGATGTGGACGGCCGCTGCCGTCGTGGCGCGGGTGGGCAGGCCGGCGTTCCGGGCAACGTCGTTGCCGGTGCCCACCGCCACGACGCCGAGCGGGACGCCCGTGCCCGCGCAGGCGTTGAAGCCCAGGTGCACCATCCCGTCGCCGCCCACCACGACGAGGGCGTCCACGCCGTCGGCGACCGCAGCCCGGGCGCGGTCCAGCGCCTCGTGGGCGGACTCGCTGGACAGGTCGACGACCCGGTGCCCGTGCCGGGTCAGGGTCCGCGCGACGACGGCGCCGGCGCTGAGGCCGCGGCCCTTGCCCGCGGTGGGGTTGGAGACCAGCGCGATCCGCCGGGAGGCGGCACCGGTCACCGGAGGCAGGCGGTCATCAGTGGTCGTCGGTCGTTCCGGTAGGCACGGTCACAGCGAGCTGGCCTCGTCGTCGTCCAGGCCGGAGAAGTCGGGTTCGGCACGCCGCCGCCGCCGGTCGTTCAGCCACGCGATGGTGATCGCGAGGGCGAACAGGAACAGCAGCGGCAGCGCGAGGATGAACATCGACAGCACGTCGGGGGTCGGGGTTGCGATCGCGGCGAACGTGAACGCCAGCACGATGATCCACCGCCATGCGGTGATCATCGCGCGCGCCGAGAGCAGCTTGATGAAGTTGAGTCCTACCAGCACCAGGGGAACCAGGAACGAGAGCCCGAACGCCAGGATGATCCGCATCACGAAGCTCAGGTAGTCCTGGGCGTTGATGAGGTTCTCGAACTGCACCGGTGTGAACTCGATGAGGAACCGGACGGCGTTGGCGAGGAACAGGTAGGCTAGGTAGGCCCCGGCGGCGAACAACGGGACGGCGGCGAAGACGAAGCCGAGGGCGTAGCGCCGCTCGTTGCGGGTGAGCCCCGGGGTGACGAACGCCCACAGCTGGTACGTCCACACGGGGCTGGACGCCAACACCCCGATGAACAGGGAGACCTTCAGCTTGAGGTCGAACGGTGCCACCACGCTCTGGAAGTTGAGGCTGACCGTCGTGCCCCTGCCCTCGGCCACCGCGTACAGTGGCGCGGCCAGGGCCGTGACGACGGGGTCGTAGAGGAACCACCCCACGACGCCGCCGGCGAGCAGCCCGAGAGCAGCACGGACGACGCGCTTGCGCAGCTCGTGCAGGTGCGAGCGCAGCGGCATCCGGCCGTCGGGATTCGCGCCGCGGCGGGGGGTGGTGATGGCCATGGGTGCCGCGCTGGTGGGGCTCAGACGTCCCGTCGGGACTCGCGGGCCTGCGGGTCGTGGCTCGCGTCGTCGTGGGGCTGGCGGTCCTGGCTCTGGCGGTCCTGGGCCTGGCGGTCGTAACTCTGGCGGTCCTGGGCCTGGCGGTCGTAACTCTGGCGGTCCTGGGCCTGGCGGTCGTGGCTGTGGCGGCTGGCGTCGTCACCGGGGACGACGCGGCCCTCCAGCGGGTGAGCCGGGCCGCCGTCGCGATCCTTGTCTGGGTTGTCGTCCTTCATCTCCTTGACCTCGGTCTTGAAGATGCGCATGGAGCGGCCGACGCTGCGTGCGGCGTCCGGCAGCCGCTTGGCGCCGAACACGAGCACGATGATCAGGAGCAGGATGATCAGGAGCAGTGGGTTGTCGAGCAGATTGCGGCCCATGAGGGCACCTCCGTGTCGAAGAACACCATCGTACGTCTAGCGGTCAGGTCCGGCCGTGCATACCGACGCGCCGGGGGCGCCGGGCCCCCCGTCTCGCGCCGTTGTCGCGCCGCAGCTGGTGCGGGTCGGTGAACACGTCGGCCTCTGCAGGGGTCTTCGGAGCCGAGAGCCGTTCGGCCTGCTCTGCGGCACGGCCGAGCATCTCGGCTGCCTCGCCCATCTCCCGCACCAGCGCCGTCCCCTTGCGGAACACCGACCAGCCCAGCCGCGCCAGGACGGCGACAGCGGCGAGGACGAGGACCGTCCAGACGAGGAACCAGAGCACGCTGCGACCCTACCGGCCCGCGGGCACGCGCGTGGGTGGCCGGGTGGTGCGGCGGTGTCGGTCAGGCGACGGAGCGTCGGTGCAGCGTGGTGCCGGCGGCAGCCGCGGCGACGAGGTTCGTGTCGGTCAGCCAGAGTGCGAAGTCCAGGACGTCGTCCCAGCCGATCTGCGGGCCCTCGTG
>JBBSNO010000248.1:0-3587 GCA_038232615.1 Actinomycetales bacterium | reverse complement strand
GCAACCTGCGCCTGGCAGTCCACTTCTACAACCACGAAGACGACATCCAGCAGATCACGACCGCTCTCACCGAACTATGAGCCCAGACACCAAGGTGAAGAACGGCTGTGCAGGCGCCCTGGGTCGTGCCAGTTGGTGTGTAGTCGGAGATCCGGGCCCCCCGTCGGCCCAGCTCGAGGACGCGACCGGTCGGTGTGTCAGGGTGGCACCGTGGCGCGCATCAACGACGTCGGTGGGGTCGAGGGTTTCGATCTGCCGCAGCCCGAGCTCGACGAGCCGGCTTCCACGCCGACTGGGAGGCGCACGTCACCGCGATGAACCGCGCGCTGCTCGGCGCCGGTGTCTACAACGTCGACGAGTTCCGCGACGCGATCAAGCGGATGCCGCCGGCGGAGTACCTCGCATCGAGCTTTTAGGAAAAGTGGTTCCATGCCGTCACGACGCTGTGCGTGGAGAACGGCGTGCTGTCGCACGACGAGGTGCACGGTGGCTGACCGCCTCCGCCCGGGCGCCCGCGTCCGGACCCGGCGCAGCGACCCGCCGCACCACACTCGGCTGCCGCGCTACGCCCGAGGCGCGGTCGGGACCGTGCTCCAGCCCGAGGGGTCCAGCCCGCTCGCCGACGACCGCGCGCGCGGCCTGCCGGCGCAAACGCAGACCGTCTACCGTCCGGTTCGACGCACGTGAGCTGTTCGGCGAGGGCGACCACAGCGTGATGCTGGCGCTGTTCGAGAGCTACCTGCAGGAGGAGCGGTGAGCGGTGACCACGCCGGGGCGTCCACCGCGCTGACGGCGAAGGTCCGGCACGTCGAGGCGCTGCTCGAGCAACGAGGGCTGATCGACCCGGCTGAGCTGGACCGGGCGCGTTCCTGGGCCGCAGGCCGCCCGTCTGACCGGATGCCCCGGTCGACCTGCCCGGCCTGTAGAGCCGGTCGGCTGTGAGCCAGCCCGCCGTGCGGCCCGCGCCGTCCGACCAGAGCGACCCGGACGGGCGCTGGGCCGCGCTGGCGATCCTTGCCGTCGCGGTGCTGCTGTCGATGACGACGTGGTTCTCGGCGTCGGCCGTGGTGCCGCAGCTGCGGGCGGAGTGGGGCCTCACGGCGGGGGAGGCCGGGCTGCTCACCCTCTCGGTGCAGCTCGGCTTCGTCGTCGGTGCCGTGGGCTCCGCGGTCCTGGCACTGGCCGACGTCGTGGCGCCCCGGCGGCTGATGCTGCTCGGCTCGGTCGGCGCCGCTTTCGCCAACGCCGGGCTGGTCCTCGCCGACGGCCCCCTGCTCGCCACTCCGCTGCGCTTCGCCACCGGCGCCTTCCTGGCCGCGGTCTACCCGCCGGCGCTCAAGGAGATGGCGACGTGGTTCCGCCGCGGCCGGGGCACCGCGCTGGGCGTCCTCGTCGGTGCGCTGACGGTCGGGTCGGCCGCGCCGCACCTGGTCAACGCCCTCGGGGGCGCGAGCTGGCGACTGGTCGTCGTCGTGACCAGCGTCCTGACCGTGGCGGGCGGCCTGGTGGCCGAGCTCGCCGGTCGGGACGGGCCGTTTCCCTTCCCCCGGACGTCGTTCAACGCGAGGCAGGCCCGGCAGGCGTTCGGCAACCGGGGGGTGCGCCTCGCGACGCTCGGCTACTTCGGGCACATGTGGGAGCTGTACGCAATGTGGGCGTGGATCCTCGTCTTCCTCACGGACGCCTTCGCCGACGCCGGGCGCCCGGGCCGCGCCGGTCCGGCGTTCGCGGCCTTCGCGGTGATCGGCATCGGCGGTCTGGGGTGCTGGGTCGGCGGCATCCTCGGTGACCGCTGGGGGCGCTGTCGGCTGACCGCGCTGGCGATGCTGCTCTCGGGCAGCTGCGCCCTGGTCATCGGGCTCCTGCGCGACGCGCCGCTCCCGGTACTGCTCGGGGTCGCGCTGGTCTGGGGGTTCTGGGTGGTCGCCGACTCGGCGCAGTTCTCCACGGTGGTCACCGAGGTCGCCGACCAGCGCTACGTCGGCACGGCCCTCACCCTGCAGCTGGCCGTCGGGTTCACCCTGACCGTCGTGACGATCTACCTCGTCCCGGTGCTGCGCGACGGCCTCAGCTGGCAGTGGGCCTTCGCCTTCCTCGCGCCCGGCCCGTTCCTCGGGGCGATCGCCATGCTGCGGCTGCTCCGCTCCCCGTACGCCGCGCAGATCGCCGGCGGGCGAGGCTGACGTCCGGCGGTCGTCACCCGGGGAACTGATGGGCCCGGACCCGCTGGGCGACGGCACGCGCGTCGCGGTCGATGCCGTCGATGATCGAGCTGTTCAGCCGGGTCTGCCACTTGAGCCCCATCCAGTGCAGGCCCGGTACGGGTGACGCGCCGTCGGCGTGCACGGGCTCTCCCGGCGTCGACCGCTCCCGGCAGGTCGAGCCACGACGTCTCGGGGCAAGCCGGTGCACCACAGGACGGACGACACCGTCAGGGCGGTGCCGTCGGCGAGGTGCACCGCGCGGCCGTCCGCTCCGACCACCCGCGAGGGAAGGACGCGGCCCGCCCGGTCGAGGTCGCGCGGCTGCGTGCCCACGATCGCGCCGCCGCACGTAGCGGGAGGTGCGGCTGTCGCGGCCGGCGTTGCGGGTCCCGATCAAGTAGGTCCACCAGTAGAGGTCGACACCGAGCAGCGACACCGGCAGGTACCAGGGAAGTTCCAGCGGCTTGGCGTCGCCGACATACACGGTGGGACCTACCAGCCTCAACCGCGAGATCCGTCGCCGCACGGACACCCTCGGGGGCTTCCCCGACCGGGGTCGTGCTGGGTGCGCCACGAAGCATCCCGGATGACATCGTCGCCGTTCTACGTCATGGACGAGGTCAAGGCAGCGCTGGACGAGCGCAACCCCGGCCGCCTGCTCGAGGCGCTCGAGGGCCTGCGAGAGTCGTCCCAGCTCATCGTCATCACCCACCAACAGCGCACCATGGAGATCGCCGACGCGCTCTACGGCGTCACGATGCGTGGCGAGGGTGTCGACGGTGGTGTCGCAGCGGTTGCGGGAGCGGAGCCGGCCTGATGAGGGAGTAGACGTGGAGCGGGAGACCGGGCGACTGGTCGAGCTGACGGCGGCGGTGCTGCCCGCGCTCGAGGCCTTCCTGACCGGCGACCACCCGCCGCTCGAGCACCGCGACGACCCGCCGGGCGTCTGGCGCGACGTGCTTGCCGGTCCCGTGCCCGACAAGGGCGTTCCGGCTGACGAGGTGGTCCGGTTGCTTGCCGACGTCGTCGTACCGCACGGGTCGCCTATGTCGGACCACGGCTTCTTGGGGTTCATCACCGCACCCGGCACGACCGTACCTACCGTGGCCTCGCTCGTGCAGTCGGTCGTCGCGAACCAGCGGTATCTGGACAGCAGCGGCGGCGTCCTCGAACATCTGGCGCTGCGCTGGACGGCCGAACTGCTCGGGCTGCCCGACCACGCCGACGGCGTCATCAGCTCCGACGGCTCGGCGGCGACCCTGGTCGCCCTCGGCGCCGCCAGGCAAAGCGGGTTCGAGGCGCGGGGTGTCGACGTCGCCGCGGCCGGGCTGCCACCGGGAGCCGAACCGGTGCTGTACGCGAGCTCCGAGGCCCACCACTGCG
>JBBSNO010000247.1:0-3589 GCA_038232615.1 Actinomycetales bacterium | reverse complement strand
TCTCGCCCGAGATCGTGGTGGCGACGCAGGCCGTCGGTGGCGCCGCCGGCAACATGATCACGATCCCCAACGTTGTCGCGGGGTCCGCGACCGTCGGGCTGTTCGGCGACGGCGGACGGGAAGGCGCACGACACCGGCCACGACGACGACGGACGGAGAGCCTGACCTCGCGACCCGCCCGCGCCGAGCAGGTACGCGGGGCGGGAAGTCCTTGATCGCACAGAAGTAGACGGATCAGCGGGGGAGGGTGGTCAGGGCAGACCGAGGTTGGTGACGGGGAGGCCGCGGATGGATGCGTCGAGCACCTCGATGGTGTGCGCCATCCCGATCCGGGCACCCTGCCGCTCCAGCGAGGAGGCCACCTGCATAAGGCAACCAGGGTTCGCCGTGACCAGCAGCGAGGCGCCGGTGGCGACGATGTTGGTCGCCTTGCGGTCGCCCAGCTCGCGGGCCGGCTCCGGGTTGAGGATGTTGTAGATCCCCGCGGAACCGCAGCAGATGTCGGCGTCCGCGATCTCGCGCACCTCCAGGCCCGGGATGTCGTTCAGCAGGGCGCGCGGCTGCGCGCGCACACCCTGGGCGTGGCCCAGGTGGCAGGCGTCGTGGTAGGCGACGGTGACCTCCAGGGGGTGGCGCGGCGCCACGCTGCCGAGCTCGACGAGGATCTCCGAGACGTCGCGCACCTTGGCGGAGAACGCGTTCGCGCGCTCGGCGTACCGCGGATCGTCCTTCAGCAGCTCGGCGTACTCCTTCATGCTCGAGCCGCACCCGGCGGCGTTGACCACGACGGTGTCGACGCCGGCCGCCTCGAAGACGTCGATCGTGCGCCGCGCGTACCGCTGTGCCTCGTCCTCCCGGCCGTTGTGCACGGACAGGGCGCCGCAGCAGCCCTGCCCCGGTGGCACGACGACGTCGCACCCCTCGGCTGCCAGGACGCGTGCCGTGGCGGCGTTGACGCCGGGGAAGAACTCGCCCTGCACGCAGCCGCTCAGCATCCCCACGACTGCGCGTCGCTCGCCCACAGCGGGGACGCGGGCGGGGACGCGCTCGGGCTTCGTGAGCCGCGGCGCGAGGCCCTCCATCGCCGCGAGCTGCGGTGAGAGGCGCTCGAGCAAACCACTGCGGCGCACGACTTTCTCCAGCCCGCTGCGCTGGTACGCCCGCAGAGGTCCTCGCATCGCGCGCAGCCGCTTCTTGTGCGGGAACAGCGCGAAGATCAGCCCGCGCAGCGCCCGGTCCTTGGGCGTGCGGTCGTGGTTGCGCTCGACCTGCGCACGGGTGGCCTCGATGAGCTTGTCGTACTGGACGCCGGACGGGCAGGCCGTCACGCAGGCCATGCAGCCCAGGCAGGCGTCGAAGTGCTGCACCATCGAGTCGGTCATCGGCTCGCCCTCGAGGCCCTCCTTCATCAAGTAGATGCGACCGCGGGGGGAGTCCATCTCCTCGCCCCACAACGAGTACGTCGGGCACGTCGTCAGGCAGAAGCCGCAGTGCACGCAGTCGCTGATCAACTCGGACGACGGTGGGTGGTGCTCGTCGAACGCGCCCCGGACGGTGGGTACGCCGAGCGGGACCGACCGGTCGGGGCCTGCAGCGCCAGGGGCCACCGGCTGCTCGCTGGTGCTCGTCATCAGATCCCTCCCACGAACCGGCCGGGCGCCAGGCGGTGCTCCGGGTCGAACTGGTCCTTCACACGCCGCATCAGGTCGATCGCCGGGACCGGTCCCCACGTGTCGACCGCGACCTTGACCTCGGGCGGACCGTCGAGGACGACGAGGGCGCCGCCGTGGGCGGTGCACGCGGCACGCAGTCGCTCGACGACGGACGAGACGGCGTCGACGGCGGCGCCGGCCGGCAGCGAGCCGTACAGGACGCCGGCCCCACCCGACCCGCGCAGGTCCGCGGCGACGCCGGTCTCGGCAGCCGCGGCCTGACCGGAGCCCAGCACCTCGGCCAGGCCGGAGAGCGCGAAGGTCGCCTTGAGGGCCGTCGACCGCGGTGCGGCCTCGCCTGCCGGTGGCTGTTCGTCGTCCCACGGTTCGTCGTCCCACGGTTCGTCGTCCCACGGGAACGCGCCCCACCAACCGGGCAGCTCCGCGCTGGACGACGCGCCGTCCCCGAACAGGTCCAGGGTGGTCCGGGAGCGTCCCTCGACGCCGGCCTCGTTGCCTTCCAGGAGTACCGCCACCTGGCCGGCGCCGTCGCGCCACTGCACCTCCACCGCGGAGGGCACGACCTGCGCGTGCACGACGGACTGCACCATCTGCTGCGCCCGCGCGGCATCGCCGACCTGCTGCGTCACCACGCTGCGCGCGGCGGGCAGCGGATGCAGCCGGAACACAGCCTCGGAGACCACCGCGAGCGTGCCGAACGAGCCGATCACCAGCTTGCCCAGGTCGTAGCCGGCCACGTTCTTGACGACCCGTCCGCCGGCCTTGGCCACGACGCCGTCCGCTCGGACGACGGTGACACCGATCAACAGGTCTCGTGCGGTGCCGACGGCGGCCCGGCCCGGCCCGCTGGTGCCCGCGGCCAGCGTCCCGCCGATGCTGGCGCCCGGGACCGGCTCGTCGAGCGCGAGCCGTTGTCCTGCACCGGAGACAGCCTCCTGGAGGTCGGCCAGCCGGGTGCCCGCCTGCGTCTCGACGATGAGATCGCCGGCTGCGTGGTCGAGCACGGCGTCCATCCGCGAGAGGTCCACGACGAGGTCCACGCGGGACGGCGGACGCCCCCAGGTCATCTTGGTCCCGCGCCCGCGCGGGACGACGGCGAGCCCGTGCGCGGCGGCGGCACGCAGCACCTGCGCCACCTCCTGCGTCGAGGCCGGTCGGGCCACCAGGGCGGGCTGCACGCCGTCCACGGCGTCGGCCCCGGTAGCGTCCCGGACGTCGTCGCATGCCGACCCCAGGGACGTCCTGGCGTCGCCGGCGGTGCGCGTGCTCATCAGAACGCCTCCGCCAGACCGGCCTCGACGAGGGGGTGTGCGTGCTTGCGCCGGCCCGGCACCTCACCGCACAGCCGCGGCGTGGGGAAGATCTTGCCCGGGTTGGAGACGTTGTCGGGGTCGAACGCGCAGCGGACGAGCTGCATGGTGTCGAGGTCGTCGTCGGTGAACATCTTCGGCATGTAGGCGGCCTTGTCGATCCCGACGCCGTGCTCACCGGTGATCGAGCCGCCGTGGGAGATGCAGAGGTCGAGGATCGCACCGCTGACCTCCTCCGCGGCCTCACCAGCCCCCTCGACGGCGTCGTCGAACAGGACCAGGGGGTGCAGGTTGCCGTCACCGGCGTGGAAGACGTTGGCGACACGGACCCCGGACGACGACGAGAGGTCGGCGATCGCCCGCAGCACCTCGGGCAGCGCCGTCCGCGGGATCACGCCGTCCTGCACGATGTAGTCGGGGCTGATCCGGCCCACCGCGGCGAACGCCGACTTGCGGCCGCGCCAGATCAGCGCGCGCTCGGCGGCGTCCGTGGCGACGCGCACCTCGAAGGCGCCGTTCTCCCGCACCAGGGAGTCGACGAGGTCGAACTCGTGCTGCACGTCCACCTCCGCCCCGTCGAGCTCGATGACCAGCACCGCACCGGCG
>JBBSNO010000246.1:0-3622 GCA_038232615.1 Actinomycetales bacterium | reverse complement strand
CACGGATCGTGCCCCGGGGGATGTCGAGGTGGTCCTGCGCCAGGTTGAAGGCGTCGTTCCACAGCCGCGCCTCGAGATGGCTCTCCATCTTCGCCAGGTAGAAGTACGGGCCCTGGCCCCGGTCGATCTGCTTCTGCCCGCAGGCCGCGAGGTAGAGCGCGAAGTCGACGAGGCTGCCGGAGGTCTGCTCGCCGCCGGAGAGGATGTGCTTCTCCGGCAGGTGCCACCCGCGGGGCCGGACGACGATCGTCGCGAGCTCGTCGTCGGGCTTGAGCGCGTAGCTCTTGCCCTCGGGGCTGCTGAAGTCGATGGTGCGGTCGATCGAGTCCATCAGGTTCAGCGGGCCGCCGACGACGTTCTCCCAGAGCGGGGAGTTGGCGTCCTCCTGGTCCGCGAGCCAGACCTTGGCGCCGGAGTTGAGCGCGTTGATGGTCATCTTCTTGTCGGTCGGGCCGGTGATCTCCACCCGCCGGTCGACCAGGCCCGGGGCCGGCTCCGCCACACGCCAGGAGTCGTCGTCGCGCACGCCCTTGGTCTCGGGCAGGAAGTCGAGCGTCCCGCCGTCCGCCAGCGCCTGGTTGCGCTCCTTGCGCATCGCGAGCAGCTCGAGGCGGCGGCCGTTCAGCTCGCGGTGCAGCAGGGCGACCAGCCCCAGGGCGCGCGGCGTCAGGACCTCGTCGAACCGCTCGCCCGCTGCGCCTGTGATCTCCAGGCCGTCCACACCCTCGACTGTGCTCATGACTCTCCCTGCGTGTCGGTGTCGTCGTCCGGCTCGGTGCGCCCCGCGGTTCCGACGATGTCGCGCGTCCCGTCAGTCTCTCGGGATCCGCGAACCGGGCAACCGGGAGCCTTCCCTTCCGGCATGCGGAAGGTATGCTCTGCCATCTGGAAAGTATCGGCGCCGCGTCGTCGGGGTCAAGGCGCCGGTCGGGAACGTGGGGTGGCGAGATGGCGGGTGCAGCGGCCGACGGGGTGCAGTCGCTGGAGCGCGCGTTCGTGCTACTGGAGCTGATGGCAGAGTCCGGGAGCGAGGTGGCGCTGAGCCAGCTGGCCGCCACCAGCGGTCTGCCGCTCTCGACGATCCACCGGCTGGTGCGCACGCTCGTCGCGCGGGGCTACGTCCGGCAGCTGCCCTCGCGCCGGTACGCGCTGGGCCCGCGCCTGATCCACCTGGGGGAGAGTTCGTCGCGCGCGCTGGGCACGTGGGCGAAGCCGCACCTGTCGCGGCTGGTGGACGCGATCGGCGAGACGGCCAACCTGGCCATGCTGGACGGCGACCGCGTCGTCTACGCGGCACAGGTCCCCTCCCGGCACGCGATGAGGATGTTCACCGTGGTGGGGCGACGGGTCCACCTGCACTGCACCGGTGTCGGCAAGGTCCTGCTGGCGCAGCTGCCGGCGGAGACGGCGCGCACGCTCGTCGTCGGTGCGGGCATGCCCGCCCGGACGACGCGCACCGTCACCGACCCGGACGAGCTGATGACGCAGCTGCCCGGCATCGCGGCGCAGGGGTACGCCCTGGACGACGGCGAGCAGGAGATCGGCGTCCGGTGCGTCGCCGTCCCGGTTCCCGGCGGTCCGTCGTTCACGGCGATCTCGGTGTCGGGCCCGGCAGCCCGCGTCAGCATGGCGGCCGTGCCCCGGATCGTGCCGCTCCTGCAGGCCGCCGCGGCAGCGCTGTCCGACGAGCTGCGCGAGGACGGCCGGCGCTCGGTCAACGCCCTGTCCAGCTGACCGGCTGCGCCCGGCCCCCCTGTCCGGGGTCGGTGAAGGAGCGCACCCCCGCACGGAAGTCCTCGCTGCCGAAAACCTCCCGCACCAGGTCGTCCCCGTCCGGCAGGTTGGCGCGACGCAGGCGCGCCACCGCGCGCTTGGCCGCGCGCATGCTCAGCGGCGCGTTCCCCAGCAGGGTGGCGACCAGCTCGGACACCTCGGCGTCGAGCTCGCCCTCGTCGCAGACCTGACCGACGAAGCCCGCGGCGTGGACCTCGTCGGCGCTCAGCAGGCGGGCACGCAGCAGCATGTCGAGGGTGCGACTGACCCCCAGCTGGTGCACGAGCAGCGAGTACGTGTTCATCGACAGGCAGTTGCCCAGGGTCCGCGCCACCGGCACGCCGAAGCGTGACGACCGGGTGGCGACGCGCAGGTCGCAGGCCGCAGCCAGCGCCAGGCCGCCCCCGATGCAGAAGCCCTCCACGGCGGCGACCGTCGGCACCCCGACGTCCTCGAGCCGGTTCACGACCCGCTCGATGCGCTCCTCGTAGGCCACGCCGTCGTCGCCGTCGGTGAACTCGAGGAACTGGCGGATGTCCGTGCCGGCGACGAAGGCGCGGCCACCGGCGCCGCGCAGCACCACGACCTTCACCGAGTCGTCGGCGTCCGCCTGCTCGCACGCGGCCTCGAGCCCGTCGTACATGGCGTACGTCATGGCGTTGCGCTGCTCGGGACGGTTGAGCACGACATGCAGGACAGGACCGTCCTGGGTCACGACGAGGTCGTTCACGTCCTCTCCTCCTTCGCCTCGGCGTCAGCCGGTCCTGCGAGCGCGTCGACGTGCTGGCCGACGCCGGTACGGTCACGCTCCCGCAGCGCGGCCGTGACGGCCAGGGCCACGTACAGACCGCAGACCAGGTCGCACACCGGGACGCCGACCTTGACCGGCCCGCTCTCCGACGTCCCGGTGATGCTCATGATGCCGCTGCGCGCCTGGGCCATGATGTCGAGCCCGGGCAGGGAAGCGAGCGGCCCGTCCTGGCCCCAGCCGGACGCCGACGCGTACACCACCGCGGGGTTCACCTCGCGGATCGTCGCGTGGTCCAGGCCCAGGCGCGCCATCGCCCCGGGCCGCAGGTTTTCGACGACGACGTCTGCGCTGCGCGCCAGCGCGACGAACGCCGCCTGGCCGGCGTCGGACTTCGGGTCGAGGGCCACCGACTCCTTGTTGCGGTTGATGCGGGCGTAGGGCGAGCTCTCCCCGGCGACGAAGGGCCCGCTGGCGCGCACCGGGTCTCCCGAGCGGGGGTCCTCGACCTTGATCACGCGCGCCCCGAGGTCGGCGAGCTGCATGGTGGCGAAGGGGGCGGCCATGAAGACCCCGACCTCGAGCACCGTGATGTCGGTCAGCGGTGCGGCCGCGTCCCTCGGGCCGCCCCTCTCGTCCACCGCCGTCGCCGTCGCCTCGTCCTGGTCGTCCACCGCTGCGTCCACCGGTTCCTCCACGTCGTGGTCCTGCCGTGCCGGCACTAGCCTCGCCTCCCATGACGAGCGCAACGCAGCGGCCCCTGGTCATCGGTCTGGGCGACCGTGCCCCACAGGTGCACGCCGACGCCTGGGTGGCTCCGACGGCGACCCTGGTCGGCGGCGTGCGCCTCGGTGCCCGGTCCAGCGTCTGGTTCGGCGCGGTGCTGCGCGCCGACAGCGACGACATCACGGTCGGGCCGGAGAGCAACCTGCAGGACGGTGTGGTCGTGCACGTCGACAGCGGTTTCCCCGTCCGGGTCGGCGACCGGGTCACGGTCGGGCACGGGGCCGTGCTGCACGGGTGCGTCGTCGAGGACGACTGCCTGGTCGGGATGGGGGCGACGCTGCTCAACGGCGTCACGGTCGGTCGGGGGTCGCTCGT
>JBBSNO010000245.1:0-3626 GCA_038232615.1 Actinomycetales bacterium | reverse complement strand
CGACGCGTCATGTGGTCGCGGTGACCTGCTCGTCGACGCCGACGCGCTCGGCCACCTCGTCGTGGCTCAGGACGACGGAGCCGTCGCGCACGAACGCTGACAGCACCGTGCCGACGACGTCGAACGTGCCCGGACGCACCAGGAGTCGGACGCCGCGATCCCACCCGGCGGTCTCGGCCGCGGCCCCGGCGGCCTCCAGCAGCGCGCCCTGGTCCAGGGGGCCGGCCGGGTCGAACGAGTCGGCGAACGTCGAGACCTCAGCGGCGTCGTCCACGTCGAAGGTCCCCTCGCCCTCGAAGCGGCGGGCCAGCGCGGCGAGGCTGACGGCGACGACGTGCCCGCCCTCGGGGGCGGACGTCGGGTCGACCGTCACGACGACGTCCCCGCCCCCGCCCTCCGGGGCGAGCGTGGCGCCGACCGACCACGTCGCAAGTGTCCACACGACCGTGCGCCAGTGGGGCGGCAGGTCGATCGTCACGACGATGCCCGGCCCGGCGTCGAACTCCTCGACGAGCAGGTTCTCCGTCTTGGCGACCCAGTTCTCCAGCACCCGTGCCGAGAGCTCGACGCGCTCGCCGTCGGTGCCGTACCAGGTGACCCTCGGACGGCCCGGGTCGGAGGCGACCAGGGCGCGGACCAGGCTTGGCACGTCACCGGGCTGCTGCCGGCTCGCGCCGTCCGCGCGAATCTCGCTGCGCTCGCTCACTGGCCGCGGGGTTCGGGGGAGTCGGACACCGGGTAGGCGTCGATGAACGATTGGATCGCCTCGCCGGAGACCTGGCCGCAGTACTGGCGGTGACCCTGGTCGGCGCCCCAGTGCGACAGCGCCACCTGCGCGTCCTGCTCCAGCTCGCCGTAGGCGTCGTCCCATGCGCTGACGATGAACTTGCCCCCAGTGGACGCCTCTTCGCGCGCGATGCCGGAGATGCTCCGCAGCTGCTCGACCTGTTCGGCGGGCAAGTCCTCGGCGTACCAGACCACCGTGTAGCCGTGCTCCATGTTGTGCACGAGCGACTCCGTCGCGGGGCGGTCCTGCGCGGTGTAGAACGGCTGTGCCGGGAACTCCGGCGCCTGGAAGTGGGCTCCGGACGACGGTGGTGCGGTGTCGTAGGCGATCGGCGCGGCCTCGGGGCCAAGGTGCTCGCCGCTGCCGCCGGTGTCCTCCGAGGTGACCTCACCGCAGGACGCGTCCGCGGGGGAGGCGCCGATCAGCGCGAGCTCGTCGGGGTTGTCCTGGCGGTAGTTGATGATCGCGCCGACGACGACGCTCACGAGCACCAGCACCACGACAACCGCTGCGCCCAGCACCAGGAAGGTGCGGCGCCGCTCGCCGGCCTGCTGCTGCTTACGCATCGCCTCGACACGCACCCGGCGGTCCTTGTCGGCGTTCTTCTTCCCCACGACGTCCCTTCCCGAAGGTCACCGGCGTCCGCCGGCCGCGCACAGTGTACGAACCCGGGCCGTGCCGGGTTCCGCCCGCGCAGGACACTGGGCGCGTGGTCGCGACGGAGCAGGTGCGCAGCTGGTGCCCCGGGCGCCCCCTGGACCTGTCCGCCACGTTGTCGTCGTTGCGGCGCGGGGGTGGCGACCCGGCGTTCCGCCGGGAGGCCGATGCGACGCACTGGCGGGCCACCCGGACACCTGACGGCGCGGTACTGCTGAGGCTGCGGGCCGTGGCCGGCGAGGGCCGCGTCGAGGCGACCGCGTGGGGGCCGGGCGCCGGCTGGGCGCTGGACGGCGTGCCGGACCTGCTGGGCGCGCGAGACGACGCCGACGGCTTCGTGCCCCAACCCGAGCACCCGGCTCTGGTGCGGGCGTGGCGTGCGAGACGTGGCTGGCGCGTCCCGCGGAGCAGGGCGGTGTTCGAGGCCCTGGCCGCCTCCGCCCTGGAGCAGGTGGTGACCGGCGTCGAGGCCCGCCGGTCGTGGCGGTTGCTGGTGACGCGGTACGGGGACCCGGCGCCCGGACCCGCCGCCGACGCCAGGTCGCCCGCGGCCGGAATGGTGGTACCTCCCGCACCCGCCACGTGGGCGCGCGTGCCGACGTGGGAGTGGCTGCGGGCGGGGGTCGAGCAGCGCCGCAGCCGGGTCGTCGTGGTGGGGGCGCGCCAGGCTGGCGGCCTGGAACGGACCCTGGCCCTGCCGCGGGACCGGGTCGAGACAGCCCTGCGCTCGTTGCCGGGTGTCGGGGTCTGGACGGCGGCGGAGGTGCGGCAGCGGGCCCATGGGGACGCCGACGCCTTCTCGTGGGCCGACTACCACGTCTCGCGCAACGTGTCGTGGGCCCTGACGGGCGAGGTGCTGGACGACGACGGGTGCGCGGACGTGATCGAGTGCTACACCGGGCACCGCTACCGCGTGCAGCGGCTGCTCGAGATGGCCGGTGCCTCCCGGCCACGGCGGGCACCGAGGATGACCCTGCCCACGCACACGCCGTCGGCGACGCGGGGCCGCAGCTGATTGCCGCGTCAGCGGCTGTAGTCGTCCTCGAGCCGCTCGATGTCGCCCTCGTCGAAGTCGCCGAAGGCGATCTCGAGGATGCGCGCCGGCTCGCCACCGGGGTTGCCCAAGCGGTGCACGGCCCCCTGCGGGATGAGCACGGTGTCACCGGCCTCCAGGGTGCGCAGCTCGCCGTCGATCTCCGCGGTGACCTGCCGGTCCAGGGCACGCCACATCTCGGATCGGTGGTCGTGGCGCTGCAGGCTCAGCCGCTGGCCCGGGCTGACGGTGATCACCTTGACGGTGACCCGCTCGTTCTCGACGAACTTCTCGAACTGGCCCCACGGGCGCTCGTTCACCTTGATGGCTGCGAGGATGTCGCGGGCGGTGCTCATGGGTCCCCTGTTGTTCGATGTCGTCGGCCGGTACCGCGTCCGTGGCCAAGGATACCGGCGCGTGCGGCTGCCCCCGTTCAGGACGGCGGCGCCGGAGCGACGCGCAGGGTGGCGGCGGTGCCGGTCAGGTCCGCCTCGGCGACCAGTCCCTCGGCCCACAGGGCAGCGCGGAGCCGCTCGACCGCCCCCCCCACCCAGAACGGCGGCCCGTGCACGTGCAGGACGGCGTCGTCCACGACGACCCGGACGTCGCCCGACCGGATGGACCCAGCCACGGTGACCGCGCGCGCGAGCCTGTCGCCCAACGTCTCCGACGCCGGGTCGACCGGCGGTGACGGCACGGACCCCTCGGGGACACCCAGGGCGGCGCGCACCGCCTCGACGTGGCCGTAGGCGAACCAGTCCGTCGGACCGACGCGCACGGCGGTGCGTGCGCCGGATCCGTCGTCGGCCGACACGTAGGCACCCATGCCGCGCACGACCGCCACCGGCAGCCCGGTCGCCTTGCCCCGCACCAGGTCAGCGAGCGAGCAGACCTCGTCGCCGATCGCCCGCACGGTCACCTCCATCGGACGGCCGAACCGGTCGGGACGCCCCCGGACGTCGTCCAGGACCACCAGGCCGGCGGCGCCGAGCGCGAAGTCGGCGACCCCCTCGCGCCACGGGCGTCCGGTTGTGTCCGACACGACGACGGCGGGGCGCACGCCCAGCAGCTGTTCCAGCCCGGACCGCAGGGCCCGAGCCGACGCGTCGGCGTCGACGGGCAGCAGGAGCACGGTGCCCGCCGCCACGT
>JBBSNO010000244.1:0-3664 GCA_038232615.1 Actinomycetales bacterium | reverse complement strand
GGTCACCGACGAGTAGTCCTGCTGGTGCTCAGCCACCATCCGCAATGCCCGAGCCTTCTGCTCCGGCGTGATCTTCTTCGGCATGACGCCATCCTCGCTAACTCACAAGGAGACGGCACCAAACCCGTGACGCTTCATCGGCTAGTCGGAGGAGATGGATGCACGGTTATGCCGTCATCGCCCGCGCACTGCATGTTGGAGGAATTCGCAAGTTCTTCGGAGTGATGGGCGGCGGCAGCCTGGAGATCGTCGCCCACTTACTGTAGTTCAGGAGCTCATGGCCGACTACACCGCCGCTCGACACGAGAACGGCGCTCTCAGCATGGCCGACGGGTACAGCCGGGCCTGCGGTGAGGTTTCGGCTTGCGCCCTGACGAAGGGGCCCGGCCTCACCAACGCGGTGACCGCGTTGACCACCGCTGCCCGCGCCCGGACGCCGCTCGTCGTCGTGGTCGGAGATACACCGACATGGGGCGGCCGCCACTTCCAGGACATAGTCCAGGCGGACGTCGTCGCGTCGACGGGTGCCGGGTTCCAGCCCGTCAGAGCGCCGGCGGCGGCGCATGAGGACACGATGCTCGCCCTGGCCAGGGCTGTCCGGGAGCGGCGGCCGGTCGTCCTCAACGCTCCCGCCGACGTGCTCGCCGGGGAGTGCGGCGACCCGCCCGAGACCGCGGGACGTGCGCTCGAAGAACCGGCCCCGTTGACGCCGCCACGCGAGTCCGTCGCCGCGCTCGCACAGGTGCTGTCGGCCGCGCAGCGTCCGCTGATCCTCGCCGGCCACGGAGCCGTCCGGGCTGTGGCGAAGGACGCCCTCCTCGCACTCCGCGAGCAGGTCGGCGGGATGTGCGCGACGACGCTTCGCGGCAAGGGGATCTTCGAAGGGGACGAGCACGACCTGGGAGTGCTCGGCGGGTTCGAGAAGGACGCCTCACGGGAGGCGCTCCGCGCGGCCGACTGCGTCGTCGGCTTCGGCGCGAGCATGAACCGGCTCACCCTCAAGAACAACCCGGCAGCGACCCTGGTCCAGTGCGGCGACGACCCGGCCTCCTTCGGGGCGTTCCTTGACGCCGACCTCACGGTGCTTGGCGACGCCCGTCTCGTCGCCGAGGAGGTGACCGAGCTCCTCCGCGGGGAGCGGCCGGGCCGGGTCGCCCGGCCCGGGCCGTGGCAGGGCAGCGCGAGGCCCTGGGACGAGGCGGAAGACGCCGATCGGCCGCGGGTCAACCAGATCATGCGAGCGTGTGACAAGGCGCTTCCCCGGGACCGGAACGTCGTCGTCGACGTGGGCCACTTCATGGGGTGGCCCGTGCAGGAGCTGTCGGTGCCCGACGGGCGGTCGTTCGTCTGCTCCGGTGACTTCGGCGCGATCGGGCTCGGCGTCGGCACGGCCGTCGGTCGCAGCGGCTTGTCGCGGAGGCACGCCAGGTGTGCCCCCGGCTGGGCGAGGCGCCGTGGGTAGGCGCAGATCCGCACTCAGCCGTCGGCGCGCTCGGGGAAGCAGTGGTCGCACCAGCGGTAGCCGGGCGGCCGGGTCGTGGTGAGCACGCGACTGTCCCGGCCGAGGAGCCGGACCCACGAGCACGGCTCGTCGAGCGAGTGCGTCTCGCGGGTGTGCCGGTTCGCCACGAGCGGGGGCATCACCGCGTCGACCGCTGCGCCGCAGTCGTCGTTCCCGAGCAGTGCCTCGTAGCCACCGAGGTAGGCGCCGGCGAAGAACTCCTGCTCGGGGGTGAGCCGGAGCTCCGGCGGCGCGAGCGAGTGCGGGATCGCGTCGAACAGGTCGTCGGCGTGCTCGGGCGGGAGGTACTTGCCAGGAACATCGTCACGAGGTCGCCCGTCGCGGCCGCGACGTGGGGGCACGGCCCGGCGAGACCGCGGCACGCGAGGTCGCCGTCCGGCAGGTAGTCCCAGTGCTCACCCCCGGCGTACACGACCCGGTGCCGGGGGCGCGACAGACCGTCCCAGATGCTGTCCGGCACCTGGGTGAAGAGCTCACTGTCGCCCCAGAACAGGAGCATCGGCATCGTCAGCTCCTCGACGGGCAGCGGGCGCGTCGGCCACTCCTGCCACACGCCGCTCAGGCCGGCGAACGCGGACACGCCGCCCAGCGCGGCGAACCGCGCCCCGATGAGCGCGCCGAAGCTGTGCCCGACCACGGCCGTCGCGGGCGCCGGCAGCAGCACGTCCGCGTGCTCCCACTCCGCCCGGGCCCACGACACGACCGCCGCCAGCGTCGCCAGGTCGGGGTGGTCGGCCGCCGACGGGTGGGACCCGCCGGCCACGCCCGCCAGGTGCGGGACCACGACCACGCAGCCGCTCCGGGCGAGCTGGGCCGGCAGCCGGAACCACCGCCGGTAGTGGTCGGTGTCGCCGATGCAGTGGCCGTGGCACAGCACGACGAGGGGGTAGCGACCGCAGCCCTGCAGGAGCGGGGCGGACTCCACAGCGCCGTCCAGGCTGGGGAAGAACAGGCGCAGCGGCACGGGCGCGCCGTCGTCGGGCGTCAGCGAGCGCGCGCCGAAGAAGACGGGTGCCAGGGCGTGGGGCTGCCACGAGATGGGACACCCGGCCGGAGGGGGCACGACCTGAGCCTGCTCCCACGTCGGCAGATGTCAAGCAAGGTCAGGCGGTCCGCAGCAGCGGGAGCACGTGCTCCTCGGTCTCGGTCCGGCCGAGGTGGCGGAGCCCGGACGGCGACCACACCAGGGCGGCGGCGGAGTGCACGTAAGCCGA
This sequence comes from Actinomycetales bacterium, assembly GCA_038232615.1. Classification (GTDB taxonomy): domain Bacteria; phylum Actinomycetota; class Actinomycetes; order Actinomycetales; family DASROP01; genus DASROP01. The sequence goes on along the minus strand of JBBSNO010000244.1, from coordinate 928 downwards.
CCGCGCGACGCTGAACACCGTCGAGGCGTCGCTGACCCACCCCACGCCCGCGGCTGCTCGCGACAGCTCCGGGAGGTCCCGGCCCGCCCATGCGGCCAGCGGCTCGACGTCGAGCAGGTAAGCGCCCTTGGCCGCGTTGCACCTGTCGTGCGCGAGCACGAGGTTCTCGATGGCGTCCTGCGGGTGCAACGACCACGGCACGACGTGGTCGACCTGTCCGCCGCTTCGCAGCGCTTCGTCGCAGTAGACTCACCGGGCACCCTGCAACGAGCGCAACAGCTCGCGCACCGGGCCCAGGTTCTGGCGCTGTCGACCGAAGAGATGGGTGCGCAGGTGCTCCGTCGGGAGCGCGTTGAGCACCGCCACCTGGTTCGTCCATTCCGCCTGCAAGACGGGCACCAGCAGCGGGCTAAGCGCGACGAGCTGCTCGCCGACGCCCGGGTGTAGCCGAAGCGTCGTGCGCATCGCCGCGCCGCCGAACGACGTGTCGTCGTACAGCGGTCGGACGTAGTCCTGGCCCTCGCGGTAGCCGCCAGGTCGCTGCAGACGGGCGAGGGGGAACTGGCTCAGGTTCTGCGTCACGCGCCGCACGGCGGCGTCGTACTCGCGCGGCATCGCCAACGCCGTGCGCGTCGGCGTTCGGCGTGCCGACCGCAGCCGCTCTCGGCGGCAGCGGAGCGCTCCGGCGCCACGCCGACACCGCTACCGCAAGACCGTGCAGCGCGTAGGCCCCGTACATCGCCGTCACCGTCGGCCCGGACAGCCGTCCGTCCCGCAGCAACTCGCGCCGCATCCGAGCGAGCAGCACCGGCGTCAGCCCGGTGACGACAAGTGCGCCGACCGCCGGCCTCATGCGCAGCCCGAGCTGCTGGGACCGCAGCACGCATCGCCCCGCCACGCCTCGCGGCCCTCCTTGACGGCGACGGCG
>JBBSNO010000243.1:0-3675 GCA_038232615.1 Actinomycetales bacterium | reverse complement strand
GGGAGCCACCGCCCGTCGATCAGCGGCTCGCGCGACGTCGTGCACAGGCACACGACGTCGGCGTCGCGGACGCTGGCTGGCTGCGCGGCGTAGGCCTGGTAGCCGGCCTCACGCACCCGGGCCAGGAACGTCTCGAGCCGGCCGGTGTCCCGGCCGACGACGCCGACCCGCCGCAAGGGACGTACGGCCGCCATCGCCTGCACGTGCCCCCACGCCTGCGGGCCGGTCCCGAAGACGACCAGGTGCGCCGCGTCGTCCACGGCACAGTGCCGGATCGAGACGGCCGACGTCGCCGGAGTGCGCACGGAGGTGAGCGCGACGCCGTCCATCAGGGCCAGCGGGGTGAGCGTGGCCGCGTCGAGCAGGACGTACACGCCCTGGATCCGCGGCAGGCCCCGGGCCGGGTTGCCGGGGGCGACGCTGGCCACCTTGACACCGGTGCAGTCCGCGGACTCACTCGGCATGAGGAGCAGCTGGCCGTGCCTGGTCTCGACCACGCTGCGCAGCGGATCGTCTGACCCGGCGCCCGGGACCGCGAAGGCCGCCTCCACCGCGTCGGCGGCGTCAGACATCGGCGCCAGGGCCAACAGCCGCTCGGCGTCGATCCACGGCACGTCAGCGGAGCTGGAAGCCGGTGCCGAGCTCATCGTCGTCCTCCTGCACGAACTCGTGCGTCCCGGTGTGATGGGCACTGCCGTCGACCTCCGTCACGACCGCAGCGCGCTCACCCACGGAGCCACGCCCCACGACCGTCCCGCGGAACCGGGTGCCGATGATGCTGTGGTGGACCAGCGTCGCCCCGTCGGCCAGCGCCCCGCCCGCGTCCAGCAGCGCGAGACGGGCCGAGGTCCCGCTGCCGCACGGGGACCGGTCGACCTCGCCGTCGGCGAAGACGGTCACGTTGCGCTGGTGCACCTCGTTGGCCGTGGTCGCGCCCTCCGTGGCCACCGGCTCCCAGAAGATGGTGCCGTAGACCCCCGAGAGCCGGGAGTCCTCGGGGTGCTGGGCGGCGGGATGCTCGTTGAGCGCCCACTTCACCTCGCGTCCCAGCGCGATGAGCCGGGGCAGGTCCGCCGGCACGACGGCGCAGTCCACGTCCGCTGCTCGCACCGAGGCGTAGAAGGCGCCCCCGTAGGAGAGATCACAGTGCAACCGGCCCGCCGAGGTGTGGACGGGCAGGTCTCGCGCAGTGACGAACGCGGGGACGTTGCGGAACACCGCCGAGCGGACCTTCCCGTCGGTCAGGTGCACCCGGGCCTGTACCCGCCCCGACGGGACGTCGATCACCACCGTCGTCTCCGGGTCCTGGCCGGCGGGCTCGCCGGGGTCCTTCCTAGCCGCCGGCACCCGCCCGGACTGCACCGCCCAGGTCGCCAGGGCGATCGTGCCGTGCCCGCACGCGGTGGAGTACCCGTCCTTGTGGAAGAAGACGGCCCCGAAGTGGGCTCCCTCGTCGTCGGGCTCGGTGACGTGGCAGCCGTACATGTCCGCGTGCCCGCGCGGTTCGTTGACGAGCAGCAGGCGTACGTCGTCTGCGTGCTTCTCGGCCCACGCGCGTCGCTCCAGGATGTTCGACCCACCGAGCGTGGGTGCCCCGTCCACGACGATGCGGAACGGCTCCCCGGCGGTGTGGTAGTCCACGGTCCGCACCCGGAGCGGTTGCGGCTCGCCGCCCAGCACGCTCATGGGGTCGCCACCTCCTCCGTGGCGCTGACCCTGGCCGGCCTGCCCTCCGACACGTCCCCGGCGACAACCTCGACCAGGCGCCCTGCCGGCAAACCGGCGTAGGCCTGGGGTGGGAGGTGGACGACGGGGCAGTGCCGGTCGTAGAGCTCGGCGGCGACCATCGCACCCAGCACGATGATCACGTCGGGCTCGCCGAGTAGCACCGCCACCGGGGCTGTCCCCGCCCGGATGGCCTCAGCCAACACGCTGGAGCTGGAACTCGAGCCGCGCCCTGCGGGCAGGGCGAGGACGCTGCCTCGCAGGTCGAGGCCGCGCTGGGGGTGCCGTTCGTCGACGATCCGCCCGGTCACCGCGTCGGTACCCCCCCAGAAGCTGAGCGGCGCCTCGAGCACGAGGAGCCGGCCTCGTCCGGTCCCGGAGTGCAGCGGACGACCCTCACAGCGCCAGCCAGGTCCGGTCATCGCGTACCACCCTGCCCTCTCGCGCCGACGCGACGCACTCGTCCAGACCACCGAACACGACCTGCACGCCGAGGTTCCCTGGTGCGTAGTACGCCCACTTCCCGGAGTTGGTCATGACGACCCGGGTGCCCGGTGCAAGCACGGGGGTGATGTAGGTGCACGTGTCGACCAAGACCCGTACCCCGGCCTCCTCCACCACGCGCAGCCAGCCGTGGCTATCGGCCTGCTGGCGCACGAAGCGGCTCGTCGAGACGTAGAAGTCCACGACGACCGGCGGCCCTGCGGCCAGCAGCTCGGCAAGCTGGCCGAACTCGGCCAGCGAGAAGTGCGGAGTCCCCACGCTCACCGCATCGAGCCTGCCGCCGGCCACCGTGCTGAGCTCCGCGCGCGCCGCGGCGAGCATCGCGGCGGTGACCACGATTGTGTCCTCGGGCTCACCCCCCTGCAGCGCCGCGGCGAGCGTCGGGGCCTCGGGGGTGATCCCCGTTGCATGGAAGAGCGCGACGCCACCGGAGGACGCCGCCGCGGCGCCGAGCGCCTTGAGCTGGTCCTCGGTCGTACCGGCGGGCAGGCCGTGCAGCACCGGCACCCGGACGCCGGCGAGCTGGCCGACGAGGTGACCGAGCACGGCTGCGGTGACGTCCCGCCCCAGCAGGTGCGAGGGGACGCTGCGCACGTCGACCACGAGCTGGCCGCGGCGGTTCTCGGTGCGGTGCAGGCCCGCGTCCGGCACCCGAGCGGTCAGCGCGGCACAGATGTCCAGGAAGTCGCCGTAGCGGTCGGTTCGGGCCCCGAGCACCGAGTTGGCGAAGACGACCGCGTTGGACTCGGCCCACGCGACATCCTCGCCCAGCCCCGGCCGGTGCGCCAGCTGGTAGGGCGCGCAGGTCCACGTGGCGGTGGCGCCCAGCTCCACGTAAGCGTCCATGAGGCGCCGTGCGGGTCCAGCCAGCTCCGGCCCGGCGCGCACCAGCTCCGGATGCAGCAGGTCCAGGGATCCCACGTTGAGCGTCGTGGGAACGGCGACCCGACCGTCGAAGGCGACGAGGCGCTCGGCGAAGTCCAGCCCCGCTTGGCCGTGGTAGAGACAGCTGTCGATGTGGGCGGACGTCACCGGCAGCAGGCGCGTCGCCCCGACCACCGCCGCCAGTCCGGTGACGATGCGCATCGCCAGCGCGACCGCCGGCCCCTCGCGGCCGTCGCGCATGTCCTGCTCGGTGTCGGTGAGCTCCAGCCCAGGCCGGGGCGGGGGCTGGTGCGCTGCCACGGTGCTCATGCGCCGAGGTAGGCCTCGACCACCCGGGGGTCGCGGGCGAGACCCGCCGCCTCACCCTCGAGTGTCGTCGCGCCGTTCTCCATGACGTACGCCCGGTGTGCGATCTTCAGCGCTGCGCGGGCGTTCTGCTCCACGAGCAGGACCGTGGTCCCCTCCGCGTTGACGTCACGGATCACGTCCATGACGGCGGCGACGAGCAGCGGCGCCAGCCCCATCGAGGGTTCGTCCAGCATGAGCAGGCGAGGGCCGGCC
>JBBSNO010000242.1:0-3676 GCA_038232615.1 Actinomycetales bacterium | reverse complement strand
CGGCGAGCAGGTAGGAGTGCGCCATGTTGTTGGCGCCGTCGCCGAGGTAGGTCAAGGTCAGCCCGGCCAGCTTGCCGAGGTGCTCGCGGACCGTCATCAGGTCGGCGAGCAGCTGGCAGGGGTGGTAAAGATCGGTCAGCCCGTTGACCACCGGCACCCGGCTGACCGCGGCCATCGCCTCGATGCGCTCCTGGCCAGACGTACGCCACACGATCGCCGCGCACTGGCGGTCCAGCACCCGGGTGGTGTCCTCGATCGGCTCGCCGCGCCCGAGCTGGCTGCCCTGCGCCTCGAGCACGAGTGGCGACCCGCCGAGCTCGGCGACGCCGACGCCGAAGGAGACGCGGGTGCGGGTCGAGGGCTTGTCGAAGACGAGCGCCACGGTCCGGGGCCCGGCCAGCGGCCGGTACCCGAAGCGGTCGCCCTTCATCGTGGTCGCGAGATCCAGTACCTGGATCAGCTCGGCGGGCGAGAGGTCGTCGTCGCGCAGGAAGTGGCGTAGGCCGCTCATGTCGTCTCCGGCGTCGCTGGGGCCGCGCCGGTGGCATCGGCACGGACGCGGTCTCCGACGCGGTTAAGGACGCGGTCAAGGACACCGGACAGGACCGCGTGGAAGGCCTGCACGTCCTCGGCCGGCAGCACCAGCGGCGGTGCCAGGCGCACCGCGTCCGGCGTCACGACGCCGGCGAGGAAGCCCGTGGCAGCCAGCTCCGTCACCACCTCCGCTGCGACCGGGCGGGTGAGTACGAGCGCGAGCAGCAGGCCCACGCCCCGCACCTGCGCGACCAGCGGGTGGTGGAGCGCCTCGATGCCCGTGCGCAGCACCGCACCCGTGCGCATGACGTGATCAAGCAGCCCTTCGCCCTCGATCGTGTCCAGCACGGCAAGCGCCGCGGCAGCACAGACGGGGTTGCCGCCGAAGGTGCTGGCGTGGTCGCCCGGGCGCAGCAAGGTCGCCGCGTCGCCCAGCGCGATCAGCGCCCCGATGGGCAAGCCGCCGCCGAGCCCCTTGGCCACGGTGATCGCGTCCGGCACGACGCCCTCGTGCTGGAAGGCGAACCAGGCACCCGTGCGGCCGACGCCGGTCTGCACCTCGTCGAGCACGAGCAGCACCCCGTGCTCCCTGGTGAGCCGCCGCGCCGTCGAGAGGTAGCCGGCGGGAGCCGGTAGCACTCCACCCTCACCCTGCACCGGCTCGAGCACGACCGCAGCGGTCGCGTCGGTGACGGCCCCCGCCAGCGCATGCTCCTCGCCGTACGGCACGAACGTCACCTCGCCCGGCAGCGGTCGGAACGGCTCCTGCTTGGCGGGCTGGCCGGTCAGGGCGAGCGCACCCATGGTGCGTCCGTGGAAGGACCCGTGCGCGGTAACGAGATGCCTACGTCCGGTGCGCCGGCTGAGCTTGAGCGCCGCCTCGTTCGCCTCGGCACCTGAGTTGCAGAAGAACACCCGCCCGTCGTGGCCGGTGCACCGCAGCAGACGCTCGGCCAGACGTACGGAGGGCTCGTTGGCGTAGAGGTTGGACGTATGCACGATCCGCGAGACCTGCGCGGTGACGGCAGCCACGACCGCTGGGTGGGCGTGCCCGAGGGAGGAGGTCGCGATCCCAGCGAGCAGGTCGACGTACTCCCGCCCGTCGGCGTCCCAGACGTGACAGCCTTCTCCGCGCACGAGGGTCGTCGGCGGCGTCGAATAGGTGCCCATCACGGCCGCCGCGAAGCGCTCGGCGTAGGCGGCGTTGCCGGTGTGCGTGGTGGAAGCGGTCATGGCAGCACCATCGTCCCCACGCCTTCGTCGGTGACCACCTCGAGGAGCAGCCCGTGCGGCACCCGGCCGTCGATGATGTGTGCGCGCGGGACGCCGCCGCGCACTGCCCGTAGGCACGCCTCCATCTTGGGGAGCATGCCGCTGCTCAGCGTCGGCAGCAGCGCTTCGAGCTCGTCGGCGGTCAGTGCGCTGAACACGTCGTCGGTGGCCGGCCAGTCCCGGTAGAGCCCGGCGACGTCGGTCAGCACGACGAGCTTGTGCGCCCCGAGCGCCACGGCCAGCGCCGCGGCGGCGGTGTCGGCGTTGAGGTTGTGCACCTGCCCCTGCTCGTCCGGCGCAACCGTGGACACCACCGGGATCCGGCCGGCCGCGATGAGGTCGACGACGGCGTCACGGTTGACCCGGGCGACGTCGCCGACCAGACCGACGTCGACGCTCTCGCCCTCCACCAGCACACCGCGGCGGGCGGCCGTGAACAGATGCGCGTCCTCCCCCGACATCCCGACCGCGAACGGGCCGTGCTGGTTGACCAGTCCGACGAGCTCGCGCCCGACCTGTCCGACCAGCACCATGCGGACGACGTCCATGGTCTCCGGGGTGGTCACCCGGTGGCCGCCGCGGAACTCGCTCGTCATGCCGAGCCGGTCCAGCATCGTGGTGATCTGCGGGCCGCCGCCGTGCACCACGACGGGTTTGAGGCCGACGTAGCGCAGGAACACGATGTCCTGCGCGAAGGCCCGCTTGAGGTTCTCGTCGACCATGGCGTTGCCGCCGTACTTGACGACCACCACCTTGCCGGAGAACTGCTCGAGCCAGGGCAGCGTCTCGACCAGGGTGGCGGCCTTCGCGAGGGCAGCGCCAGGGTCGCGCCCGGTGGGCGTGGTCGGCGACGCTGCGGTGAGCCTGGTGGCGGTCGGTGTCTCGGTCATGTGGAGTAGGCCGAGTTCTCGTGCACGTAGTCGTGCGTGAGGTCGTTGGTCCACACCGTCGCCTGCGCCGACCCCGCGTGCAGGTCCACGACCACGTCGACCTCACGGCCGGTGAGGTCGACCCGTGAACGGTCCTCCCCCAAGCCGCCGGCCCGGCAGACCGGCACACCGTTGATGGCGACATCGAGCCGGTCCGGGTCGAAGACCGCGGAGGTGGTGCCCACGGCGGCGAGCACGCGGCCCCAGTTAGGGTCGTTGCCGAACACCGCGCACTTGAACAGGTTGTTGCGCGCCACCGCCCGGGCCACGTCGACCGCGTCGTCCTCGGTGTCCGCGCCCACGACCTGGATTGCGATGTCGTGGTGTGCGCCCTCGGCGTCGCGCACCAGCTGCATGGCGAGGTCCTGGCACAGGTCGGTGAGGCCCTCGGTGAACGCGTCGGCGTCCGGGTGCACGCCGCTGGCCCCGCTGGCCATGAGCAGCACCGTGTCGTTGGTCGACATGCAGCCGTCGGAGTCGACGCGCTCGAAGGTGGTACGGCAAGCAGAACCCAGCGCGGTATCGAGGGCGGCTGGCTCCATGCTGGCGTCGGTGGTGAGCACGACGAGCATGGTGGCCAGCGAGGGCGCGAGCATGCCGGCGCCCTTGGCCATGCCACCTGTCGTCCAGCCGTCACCGTGGACTACCGCCGTCTTCGCGACCGAGTCGGTGGTGAGAATTGCTCGTGCAGCCTCGGATCCGCCGTCTGCCGTCAGCGCGGCGGCGGTCGCCTCGACGCCTGGCAGCAGCAGGTGCATCGGCAATCGCTCGCCGATCAGGCCCGTGGAGCAGACCGCCACGTCGGCCGCGGAGACACCGAGCGCCGTCGAGACCCGCTCAGCGGTGACATGGCTGTCGGCGAAGCCCTCGGCGCCCGTGCACGCGTTGGCGCCGCCGGAGTTGAGCACGACCGCGTCCACCCGCCCGTCAAGGAGGACCTG
>JBBSNO010000241.1:0-3713 GCA_038232615.1 Actinomycetales bacterium | reverse complement strand
TCCCGCGCCTCGTCGTCGCCTCCCTCACCGAGCGCCTTCGGGTGACCGGCTTCCACTCCGGCGGCCAGCCCGACCCGTCGCTGTGGCGCCTCTGGATGGCGAACGACCTGGACCAGACCTCGGCGACCGCGCACCGCGAGGCCCTGGCCCTCGGCAGCTCCTACGTCATCGTGTGGGCCGGCCGGGACGGCGCGCCGCTGGTCACCGTCGAGAGCGCGCATCAGGTGGCCGTCGCCCGCGACCCGGCCACCCGCAAGGTGACCGGCGCGGTCAAGCGCTGGGAGCTTCCCGGCGGGCAAGGGCAGGTCGCCGTCGTCTACGAGCCCGACGTCATCACGAAGTACACGACGAACGCGGCCGGCGCCCCGGCGGACAGCGGCGCGTGGCGGGTGGCACAGACCACCGACAACCCGCTCGACGCCGTCCCGGTCGTCCCGCTGGTCAACGCCGAACGGCTGCTCGACCTCGACGGGCGGCCGGAGTTCGCCGACGCGATCCCGCTCACCGACGCGTTGGTGAAGGTCCTCACCGACATGTTGGTGACGTCCGAATATTACGCGAGGCCGAGGCGCTGGGCGACCGGCGTGGAGGTCCCCGTCGACGACGCCGGCGAGCCCGTGAACCCCTTTGCCGGCGAGGTCGACCGGACGTGGATCAGTGAGGCGCCCGAGAGCAAGTTCGGGCAGTTCACCGCCACCGACCTCGGCGCGTACGAGAACGCCACCACGGTGCTGCTCAAGGCGCTGTCCGCCGTCACCGGCCTACCCGAGCACGTGCTCGGCGTCGGCAGCGACAACCCGACCTCGGCGGACAGCATCCGGGCCAGTGAGGCCGCGCTGACCGCCCGTGCCGAGGCCCGACAGCGCACCTTCGGCCGGAGCTGGGAGCAGGTCGCCCGGCTCGCCGCCGCCGTGCGGGACGGCACCGACCCAGCCTCGATCGACGTGTCGGTGCAGTGGGCCGACCCGGCCACCCGTTCGGTCGCGCAGGAAGCCGACGCCGTGGTGAAGCTCTACGCCGCCGGTCTGCTGCCCGCCTCCGTCGCGCTGGCCCGGCTCGGCTACACCGCCGACGAGGTCGACACGATCCGCGCCGCCCGCCGCGCCGAAGCCCTCGACGGGGCCGGCGTCGACCTCGCCGCGCTGCTGCCATGACCTACCGGGACACGCTCACCACCCTGTCCACGTCGTCCGAGCAGGCCGTGCTCGAGCTGTACCGCCGGCTCGAGGCAGGCCAGCTCACCGAGGACGAGTTCGTGGAGATGGTCGCCGTCGTGATCGAACGCAGCAACGCCCGCGCCGTCAGCCTGGCGGACCTCGCCCTGGCCGCCGCCATCACGGTGGCGCTGCGCCGCGCCGTCCCCACCCTCGGCCTTTCCCCCAGGGGGGAACGGGACCGGCTCCGCAAGGCCGCCGGGACCCTCGTGGCCGTCCTGCCGACCACGGCGGACCCGGTGGCACGGGTCGCCCGGCTCGGACGCGCTGAGCCACTCACCACGGCGCAGCGGGCCTACTCCGAAGGCGTCGCCCGGTCCCCGCACGTCGCCGGCTGGACCCGAGGGCTGTCCGGCAAGCCGTGCCAGCTCTGCCAGTGGTGGCACCGGGGCGGCAAGGTCTGGCCGAAGTCCCACCCGATGCCCACGCACAAGGGCTGCACCTGCACGCAAGTCCCCACCATGAAGGAGAGAGCCGCATGACCGCACCGACCACCGAGACGACGTCCACAGATGTGGACACCGACGCCGCACCTGCGCCAGATGGCGCACCTGACGAGCCCGTGTCGCCACCTGGCGACACCGAGCCCGAGACGTTCCCGCGCTCCGTCGTCGAGGAGCTGCGCCGCGAGAACGCCGGCTACCGCACGAGGGCGCAGCGCGCCGACGCCCTCGCCGAGCGGCTCATGACCGCCACGGTGCGCGAGGCAACGGCGGGAGTGTTGGCCGACCCCACCGACCTGCCGACTGGTCAACCTGACCAGTTGCTCGGCGACGACGGTTTCCCAGATGCGGGAAAGATCGCCGACGCTGCCCGCGAGCTGGTGACCAGGAAGCCGCACCTGGCGGACCGGCGTCCCCGTGGTGACGTCGACCAGGGAGCGCGTACGACGTCGGCGGACGTGGACCTGGCCGGGATGCTGCGCGCGCGTACCTGAGCCCGGCGTCAACCTCACCCGCTCCGGTGTGCATGACGCGGCCGGGGACCATCGGGAGGGATGGCAGCGAGCGGTACTCCTATCCCGCGTAGACCTGCCAGCGCCGTAGCGGAGTGGCCCGTCCCGACACGGGACGGGCCGCTTCCGCGTTCCTGGACCGTGGGACGACCGTCCCGTATGCTGGGACGTGGCCCTGGCGGCCGTCTGCACGATGCGAGCCCGGCGCTCGACGTGAACCCGCACGTGTCCCCAATGGGGACACGCCCTCACGTCTGGAGCCCCACGCATGGCCGTTGACACCACCACCGCATCCGAGCTGACCGCCGAGCAGGTGCAGCGCATCCTCGTGGCGCCGCTCGAAGCCGCGTCGGTCTTCCTCGCTGCGGGCCCGCGCATCTTCGACAGCGCCGGCCCGGTCCGCATCCCCAAGCTCGGCGGACCGATCACCGACCCCGGCTGGACCGGCGAGAACGAGCTCATCCCCGAGCGCGACGTCAGCTTCGACGAGGTGAGCCTGCTCCCGAGCACGATGAAGAGCGTCAAGGTGCTGACCCGCTACAGCAACGAGCTGGCCCGGCAGTCCGTGATCGCCCTGGACGCCGCCCTGCGCGCCCGGCTCGTCGGAGACGTCGCCGCGAAGATCGACACGCAGTTCATGAGCGCGAGCGGGGACGGGATCACCACGCCGCGAGGCATCTTCGCCTACCCCGGCACGCAGACCCTCGCCGTAGGCGGCGCGCTCACCCTCGATCATTTGCATGATGCCGAGGGCCTTGTGCTCGCTGCGAACGTCGACCCCGCCCGCGTCCGCTGGGTCATGACGAGCAGGGAGTTCGTCGGGCTGCGCAAGGTCAAGGACACGAGCGGCCGCTACCTGATCCAGCCCGACCCGACCGAGGCCGGCGCCTACCGGCTGCTCGGTCACGGCGTCACCGTCACGAACCGCATCCCGGACGTCCCGGCGACGACCGGGACCACCCCGACCCCGGCGACCGGCCGGGCCGCGCTCGTGGACTTCTCGCAGATCGCCGTAGCCCGCGACCTCGCGCCGTCCGTGAAGGTGCTCGACCAGACCTTCGGCGACTACGACCAGCAGGCCATCCGCGTGGTGGCCCGCTACGACGCCGCGCCGCTGAACGCCGAGGCCGTGGTCAAGCTGACCGGCATCGCGGTCTAGTTCGTGGCGGACGTGAGGTACAACTTCGGCCAGACCGTCGAGCTCACCTTCACGATCACCCCCGACGAAACACCGACCCTCACCGTCACCGCACCGGACGGGACGGTCACGGTCCCGGCGGTCACGGGCGGCGCAGGGTCGTACGCGGCGATGGTCGACGCTGCGCAGCTCGGCACGTGGACGTACGTGTGGTCCACGCCGAACGGCGGGGACCAGCTCGGGTCCTTCGACGTGGGCCGGCGCGTGACCGGCCAGCAGGTCGCCGACTACCTCGGCCGGGGCGACGATGCCGCGCTCGTCGCCCTGGCCGGGCAGCACGTCGACATCGTGGAGCAGTTCGTCAAGGCGTACACCCGCGGCCGAGGCTTTTCCCCCGTGGGAGAAC
>JBBSNO010000240.1:0-3746 GCA_038232615.1 Actinomycetales bacterium | reverse complement strand
GACGTCGATGCGGAACGGCCGCCTAGACCGGGGGAGCCCGGCGTCGCGGGCAGCCGCCTGGGCGCCGATCGCTGCGAGCGCGGCGGCCTGTCCCTGGCCGGTGATCGGGCCGTCCAGGACGGCGACCTGCGTCTCCACGGCTCCGTCCGGCTGGAACCCGCGGCCGTCGCCGATGGTCTCCGGCAGGCCGCGCAGGCTGAGGCCGACGGCGAAGTAATCGGCCCGGTCGGCCATCCGCAGCACGAGCTTGTCCTCCGTGAGGGACGCCATCCGGTAGGCGCTCAGGCTGCGGTCACCGGAGACGATGCAGTGCACACCGGCGCTCGCGCCCTCGTTGAGCAGGGTCATCATCGCCGTCAGCAGCCGGCCTCCGTCGAGCTCGGACCGCGCGGCGACGAAGCCCTCCCAACGGTCGAGCAGCAGCACGACGTGCGGCAGCCGCTCCTCGGCGCCGACGGCCTGCCGCTGCTCGGTGATGCTGGCGAAGCCATTCGCCGACAGCATCTCCTGGCGCGCGACGAGCTCCTCCACGAGCCGCCCTAGCAGCCGGGCCACCCGGTCGGTCTGGGTGCGCTGCACCACCGCGCCGCAGTGCGGCAGCGCCGTCAGCGCCAACAGCCCACCGCTGCCGCAGTCCAGGCCGTACAGGTGGACGTCGGCGGTCGAGAGCCGGGCGGCGAGCGCCCCGGCCATCGTGCGCAGTGTCTGCGTGCGACCGCTGCGGGCGGAGCCGATGACGTACTGGTGGCCGAGCGTAGTGAGGTCCAGGCACTGTGCGCGCTGAGCCTGCTGAGCGGGCAGGTCGGACAGGGCGTACGGCACCGGCGGCAGGCCGCCGGCCGCCGGCGGAGCGGCCGGCAGCTCGGCGAGGGTCAGCCGCTCGGGCAGCGTCGGCAGCCAGGGGCTGTGCTGCTCGGGGATGCGCAGGGCGGCGCTGGCCTCACGGATGGCCCCGACCAGCGCCTCGAGGTCGGTCGCGGCGGTGTCGGGCTCCGCCTCGGGGTCCCACGCGGCGATGGCACGCACGTGGTCCTCGGTGGTGTTCGAGCCGTCCTCGGTGCGCAGCACGTTCTCCAGCAACACCTTCAGGCTGTACGGCAGGTCGCGCGACCCCTCGACCGCGGAGAGGCGGAAGATCTCGTAGGAGGCGTCCCCGACGCTCAGCTCCCCCCGGGCCCCGAAGCTGTCCTTGCTGGCCGAAACGCTCACGATGGTCTCCTCTGCTCGGCGGGTGCCTGCTGTCGTCATTCTCGCGCAGCGTGCCCGTCAGATCGACCCCGAAAATATCTTGACGTCAAGATACCACCTCCGCTCCGGGCGTCCGCGGGTGTGCGAGGGTCCACCGGCGATCGGGCGGCCGCTACCTCCTGGCCGGCCGCACCGTCACCGTCGTGATCGCGCACCTTCCCGCCCTACGTCCGGGTTGAGCGGCACGGTGTTGCGCGAGACGCCGCGCGTGTCGGGCGAGAACGCACCGCTCAACCTCGAGATGACGCGAGAACGTGCCGCTGCGCCGGCACCAGCCACGCCACGCACTCGACGTGGTGGGTCATCGGGAAGATGTCGAAGGCCCGCAGGCCCTCCATTGCGTAACCGCGCTCGCCGAACCATGCGACGTCGCGGGCCAGGGCCGCCGGGTCGCACGCCACGTAGGCGATCGCCCGGGGCGCGAGCGCGACGACCTGCTCGACGACACGACGTCCCGCTCCGGTGCGGGGTGGGTCGAGCACGACCAGGTCGGCTTCGACCTCGTCGTGCAGGCGTGCCAGCACGGCGTCGACCCGCCCGCGCTCGAGGCGCACCTGGGGCAGGTCGTGCAACGAGCGCCGGGCGTCGCCGATCCCTCGGGACGACCCCTCCACGGCCAGCACCGACCCCGACGCCCCGACGCGCAGCGCCAGCGCCGCCGCGAAGAGGCCGGCGCCCGCGTACAGGTCGAGCACGCGCTCCCCCGGTTGTGGCACGAGCGCGTCCAGGACGGCGGAGACGAGCACGGGCGCGGCGCCCGGGTGCACCTGCCAGAACCCCGAGCCGGTGATGCGGAAGTCACGCACCTCGCCGCCGACGTCCACCTGCTCGCGTACCCAGGTGCGCCCGCGCACCCGGTCCACCCCGTTCGCGGTGCTGACGGCGACGGAGGTGCCGGGCGGGACGTCTGGCACCCGCGGACGGCGGTGGGCGCCGGCCGTGGGAGACAGCACCAGCAGCGGCTGGGGCCCACCCGCCGGGGCGACGGCCTCCACGCCGTCCCAGCCGGCCCACCGACGCCCGGTCACGTCGAGCGCGCCCACGTCGTCGGTGGCGATCCGGCAGTCGTCGATCGGCACCACCTCGTGCGAGCGGTGCGCGCGCAGCCCGGCCCGCCCGGCGTCGTCGACGGCGTACTGCACCCGGGTGCGCCAGCGCAGCCCGCGCTCGACGTCGACGCCCTCGCCGTCGACGGCCTCCACCGGGACGTCGACCACGAGACCGGCCAGCCGCTGCATCTGCTCGACGACCACCTGCTCCTTCAGCGACCGCTGGGCCGCCGACGCGACGTGCTGGAAGTCGCAGCCCCCGCACTGTCCGGGTCCCGACCACGGGCACGGCGGCACGACGCGGTCGGCCGACGCGCGCAACACCTCGACGGCGTCCGCCCTCCAGTAGCCAGCACCCTCGCCGGCCTCGGTCAGCCGCGCGCGGACGAGCTCACCGGGCAGCGCGTGGCGGACGAACACGACGCGGCCCTCGAGCCGGGCGACGAAGTGCCCGCCGTGCGCGACCGGCCCGACCTCCAGCTCCACCTCCGTGCCGACAGCAGAAGGGACATCGGCGTCGCTGCGCGCGCTCACGGAACCTCCTCCTCCTCTTCCTCGTCGTCGACGCGACGCACCACCCCGGGGGCGACGCCGTCCAGCCGCTCCTCCACCCCCTGGGAGGAGTGCAGCTGCCACGGCACGCTGGCCACCACGACACCCGGCGTGTAGTGCAGCCGCGACTTCAGCCGCAGCGCGGACTGGTTGTGCAGCACCTGCTCCCACCAGTGACCCACCACGTACTCGGGGACGTACACCACCACCAGGTCGCGGGGGCTGGCTCGCCGGATGTCCTTGACGTAGTCGATCACCGGCCGTGTGATCTCCCGGTAGGGCGAGTCGAGCGCCTTGAGTGGCACCGGGATCCCCTTGGCGTCCCAGGCCGCTCGCAGCGCGCGGGTCTCCTCGGCGTCCACGGTCACGGTCAGCGCCTCGATGACCGAGGGACGCGAGGCGCGGGCGTAGGCCAGCGCTCGCAGGGTGGGCAGGTGGATCTTCGAGACGAGCACGATCGCGTGCACACGAGAGGGCAGCGCGCGGGTCGAGGCTCCCACCTCGGAGGCCGCGAGCTCGGTCGCCACATGTTCGTAGTGGGTCCTGATCGCCCGCATCACCACGAAGATCACCACCATGGCGACGATCGCGATCCAGGCGCCCTGGGTGAACTTGGTGACCAGCACGATCACCAGCACGGTCCCGGTCAGGGCCAGGCCCACCGAGTTGATCACGCGCGACCGCTTCATCCGCGCCCGCACGTCCGGCTTGGTCTCGGTGCGCAGCAACCGGGTCCAGTGCCGCACCATCCCGGTCTGGCTCATGGTGAACGACACGAACACGCCGACGATGTAGAGCTGGATCAGCCGCGTCACCTCGGCGTCGAAGGCGACGATGAGGACGACGGCCGCGAGCGCGAGCGCGACGATCCCGTTGCTGAACGCCAGCCGGTCGCCG
>JBBSNO010000239.1:0-3767 GCA_038232615.1 Actinomycetales bacterium | reverse complement strand
TTCTCGGGCGGCACGCTGTGCGACGAGGCTCTCGCGGTGGCCGGCGCGGCGCTGGGGCCGATCGCCTCGAACCTGCCGTTCGACCCCTCGTGGCCGCGGCTGGACGCGTCCGGGCCCGGCGCGCTCGGCCGCTCGCTGGCCGGCGTCGGCCACGCGATGGTCGACCTCGGTGACGACACGCTCACGGTGGGACGCGCGCACCCCATGATCGACTCCTCCCTGCGCCTGGAGGCCCTCGCGGGTGCGGCCGCCGACGAGCGCGTACGCGTCGTCCTGCTCGACGTGGTGCTGGGGCACGGCGCACACCCCGACCCGGCGGCCGAGCTCGGGCCGGCGATCGAGGCCGCCCTGGCCACCGCGGTTGAAGGTGGTTCGGCCTGGGGTGGTCGGGTCCTCGATGTCGTCGTGTCCCTCGTCGGCACGCACGACGATCCGCAGGACACGGCGGGTCAGGCGCTGCGCCTGGCCGGTGCCGGGGCGCACGTGCTCGCCTCCAACGCCGCAGCGACCCGCCTCGCCGTCGCCCTGGCCACCGGTACCTCGGGTTCCGCGGATGAGGGGACGTCGTGAGCGAGCGGAGCGAGCGAACCAGAGGGCACAGGGCGACGCTCACGGCGACGACGCAGGAGGAGCCGTGAGCGACCTGCTGTCCGGACCCCACACCATCGTCACCACCGGTGCGGACCTGTTCGCCGACGCGCTGGAGGAGCAGGCCGTGCAGGCGCGCCGCGTGGCCTGGCGACCTCCGCCGCCGGGGACCGCCGACGACGTCCGCACGGTCCTCGCGGACCGTCGTCGCACGGATGCGAACGCCACCGCCGTCGCGCGGGTGACGGCGAGCGGAGCCGTCCTGGCCGACGTCCGGCCGGCATCGCAGGCACTCGGGATCGAGCCCGGCACCTTCTTCCACGCCGGGCCACCGCTGGCCTTCGACCGGGCGTCGGGGCCGATGCGCGGCGCGCTCGTCGCGGCGATGCTCTTCGAGGGACTGGCCAGCGACCCCGACGACGCCACGGCCCAGCTCGAGACCGGGCGCCTCCACGACGGGCGCCCTGTGCGGCTGGAGCCCTGCCACCACCACGCCGCCGTGGGACCGATGGCCGGTGTCGTCAGCCCGAGCATGTGGGTCTTCGAGATCGCCGATCCGGCGAGCGGGCGCAGCGCGTACTGCTCGCTGAACGAGGGGCTCGGCAAGGTGCTGCGCTACGGCGCGTTCGGCCCCGAGGTGGTCGAGCGGCTGCGGTGGATGTCGACCGTGCTCGGACCGTTGCTGCAGCAGGCCGTACGGCGGCGCGCGTCGTCGTCCGCCGGTCCCCTCGACGTCCGCTCGATCGTCGCGCAGATGCTGCAGATGGGCGACGAGGGGCACAACCGCAACCGGGCCGGCACGATGATGCTCGTCCGGGAGCTCGTGCCGGAGCTGCTCGAGCTCGGAGCGCCCGGGTCGGACGTCGCCGACGTCGTCCGGTTCTGCAACGGCAACGACCACTTCTTCCTCAACCTGGTGATGCCGGCGTGCAAGCTCGCGCTGGACGCCGGCCGCGACGTCCCGGGCTCGACGCTCGTGGTTGCCATGGCGCGCAACGGAACCGACTTCGGCATCCAGGTCTCGGGGACGGGCGACACCTGGTTCACGGCACCGGCCAACACCCCGGAGGGGTTGTACCTGGGCAACTTCGGGCCGGACGACGCCAACCCCGACATCGGCGACTCCGCGATCGCCGAGACGGCGGGGATCGGAGGTTTCGCGATGGCCGCGGCACCGGCCATCGTCGCGTTCGTCGGCGGCGACGCCGACCTGGCGCTGGCGACCACGCGGCGGATGTACGAGATCACCCTGGCCGAGCACCCGGTGCTGCAGGTCCCGATCCTGGGTTTCCGCGGGGTGCCGGTGGGCATCGACGTGACCGCCGTCGTCCGGACCGGCATCCTGCCGCAGATCAACACCGGCATCGCCGGCCGCGTGGCCGGGACCGGTCAGGTCGGCGCAGGCCTGGTGAACCCGCCCGAGGCCTGCTTCACCGCTGCGCTCGCCGCCCTGGCTGCGGCCACGCGCGCACGGCGTCCTTGATCGCGGGGGACGAAGTCCTTGATCACCGAGGACGAAGTCCGTCCTTGATCACCGAGGACGAAGTCCGTCCTTGATCACGCCCGGCGCTGATCAAGGAACTCACCACCCGCGATCAAGGAACTCACCGCCCGCGATCAAGGAACTCACCACCCGCGATCAAGGAACTCCGTGCACGCGACGGGTCAGTCGTCACGCTCGGTCTGCGAGTGCAGTGCCACCAGGGTGGCCAGCCGCGACGCCTCGGCGTCGGCGCGCGGGCCGTCCGCCCTCTGGACGGCCATCACCGCCAGCGTGTCGCCGTCCGAGAGGTCGAGCTGGACCCACGGGCGACCGCCGCCGAAACGAACGTCGACGACCTGCGCCCACTCCAGCGACCGGCTCAGGAACAGGTTGCGCACCTCCAGCCCGAGCTCCGACGGGACAGCGCGCACGCGGGCCTGACGGTGGCAGAACCAGGCGATCGCCACGCCCATCAGCACAAAGCCGACCCGGTCGCCGAAGGCGTCCACACCGGGGACGAAGAAGGCCACGCCCAGCATCGCCACGAGCACCAGGGCGGCGATCGGGTAGGCGACGCGACGCGCCCGGACCGGGTGGAACTCGTTGTGCAGCCGCCGCCGCGCCTCGCCCCGGCCCTGGCCCCGGCCCTGGTCCATGGGCACTCAGATCCGGCAGGCGTGGATGGTCGTGACGAGGATCGCTCGGGCACCGAGCTGGTACAGCTCGTCCATCACCTGGTTCACCCGCGCGCTCGGCACCATGGAGCGGACCGCGGCCCAGTCCTTGTTCTGCAGCGCCGACACGGTCGGTGACTCGAGGCCGGGTGTGACGGCGCAGGCCTGCTCGACCAGGGCGACGGGGACGTCGTAGTCGACCATCACGTACTGCCGCGCCACCAGCACGCCCTCGATCCGGCGCACGAGCACGTCGACACCGTCGGGCGGCGTCCCCTCCCGTTGCACCAGAACGGCCTGGGACCGCAGGATCGGGTCACCGAACACCTCCAGCCCCGCCGCGCGCAGCGTCGAGCCGGTCTCGACGACGTCGGCGATGACGTCGGCCACCCCGAGCTGCACGGCGGTCTCCACCGCGCCGTCGAGCCGCACGACCTCGGCGCTGACCCCGGCCTTCCGCAGGTGGCGTTCGACCAGACCGGGGTAGCTCGTCGCGACCCGCCGCCCGTCGATGTCCGCGACAGCGTCGATACCGCCGGTGCGCGAGGCGAACCGGAACGTCGACGGGCCGAAGCCGAGCTCGAGCACCTCCGTGGCCGACGCGCCGGAGTCGAGCAGCAGGTCGCGACCGGTGATACCGACGTCGAGGGTCCCCGATCCGACGTACACGGCGATGTCACGGGGCCGCAGGAAGAAGAACTCCACCCCGTTCTCGTGGTCGGTCAGCGTCAACTGCTTGGAGTCACGGCGTCCGGCGTAGCCCGCCTCGCGCAGCATCTCGGCAGCCGGCTCGGCCAGCGACCCCTTGTTGGGGACGGCGATGCGCAGCATGGGTTGGTGTCCTTCGTCAGGCGTGGGTGTCCGTCGTGCCGGTGCGTCAGAGGTGCGTGTACACGTCCTCGAGGGTGAGACCGCGCGCGATCATCAGCACCTGCAGGTGGTACAGCAGCTGGGAGACCTCCTCGGCGGTCCGCTCGTCGCTCTCGTGCTCGGCGGCCATCCACACCTCGGCTGCCTCCTCG
>JBBSNO010000238.1:0-3820 GCA_038232615.1 Actinomycetales bacterium | reverse complement strand
GCGCTCCCAGCGGCGCAGCACCTCCTGCTCCCCGGGCCGTTCGACGTCGTCCAGCACGACGGTGGCGCCCGGCGCGAGCCGGTCGGCGAGGACCGCGAGCGCGGGGTAGCGGGCCAGCGAGAGTCCGGGGTCGTACGCCGGCGGGCCGTCGACGACGAGCAGGTCGATCGCGTCGCCGTCCGGGCCATGGTCGAGGGCGGCCGTCAGGACGTCGACGTCGTACCAGGGCAGGTCGGCCACCGGACACGGGGAGAGTGGAGCGTGCACGACCTCGACGTCGGTTCCGGTGCCCTCACGCTCGAGCTGGTCGGTGACCCACTGCGCCCAGCGCTCGTCGTGCTCGACCGCGACGAGCCGGCAGCCGTTCCCTGGTGGGCGCTGGTGCAGCAGCCGCGCGAGCAGGACGGTGCTGATGCCGCTGCCCAGCTCGACGACGTGGCGACGTCCGCGCAGGACGACGTCGTTGCAGACGAGGACGAGCCCCGCGGGCCTCATCGCCCCCGAGCTCCACGGCAGGTAGGGGCCGGTCAGCCCGGCCAGGGCGAGGCTCGCGGCGGAGTCCGAGAGCTGTCGGGCACGTGGCGTTGTGTCGTCCGGGGTCACGAGGCGGCAACGTACAGCCCGTCGCGGGTCGTAGGCTTCCCGCATGCCACAGCTGATCCAGACCCCCACCCGCATCCCCGTCCCCGGCGGCAAGGTGATCGACGAGTACGCCGGCCGCGCCAGCACCGGCTCCGAGCAGGTGTCGGTCGCCAGGATGCAGGCTCCGTCGGGGTGGGAGGAGCCGGCCCAGACACCTGAGTTCGACGAGGTCACCGTCGTCCTCTCCGGGGAGGTCGTGGTCGAGCACGACGGCGGCACCATGCGCGTGCCGGCCGGCCAGGCCGTCCTCACCCGCGGTGGCGAGCGGGTCCGCTACACCGTGGGCCCCGACGGTGCCGACTACGTCGCGGTGTGCCTGCCGGCGTTCTCACCCGACACCGCGCACCGCGACGGGTGATCCACGGGGACGACAGCTGATCCTTGGTGACAGTGGCCGATCCTCGGTACGGACGGCGCCGGTAGCGTCGGGGCCATGACCCCCACCGCCGAGCAGGTTGCTGCCGCCCCCAAGATCGTCCTGCACGACCACCTGGACGGCGGGCTGCGCCCGGCGACCGTGGTCGAGCTGGCCGCCGAGGTGGGGCATCAGCTCCCTGCAGCGGGCGCCGACGCCCTGGGCGCGTGGTTCCGCGACTCCGCGGACTCCGGCTCGCTGGAGCGGTACCTGGAGACCTTCGCGCACACCGTCGGCGTGATGCAGACGCGGGACGCCCTGATGCGCGTGGCCCGGGAGTGCGCCGTCGACCTCGCCGCTGACGGCGTCGTCTACGCCGAGGTCCGGTACGCGCCCGAGCAGCACCTCGAAGGTGGCCTGGACCTCGACGAGGTCGTCGCGGCGGTGGAGGCCGGGTTCCGCGAGGGCGAGGCGCAGGCTGCCGAGGCCGGTCGGCCGATCCGGGTCGGGACGCTGGTGACGGCGATGCGTCACGCGGCGCGCAGCCTGGAGATCGCCGAGCTCGCCGTCCGGCACCGGGACGGCGGGGTGGTCGGCTTCGACATCGCCGGCGCGGAGGCCGGGTTCCCGCCGTCCCGTCACCTCGATGCGTTCTCCTACCTGCACCGCGAGAACTTCCCGGTGACCATCCACGCCGGTGAGGCCTTCGGGTTGCCGAGCATCTGGGAGGCCGTGCAGGTCTGCGGCACCGACCGGCTCGGCCACGGCGTCCGGATCGCCGACGACGTGCACGGCATCGGGTCGGCCACGCGCCTCGGCCGCCTCGCCGGCTGGGTGCGCGACAAGCGGATCCCCCTGGAGATGTGCCCGTCGTCCAACGTCCAGACGGGCGCCGCCACGAGCATCGCCGACCACCCGATCACGCGCCTGAAGGACCTGCGCTTCCGCGTCACCCTGAACACCGACAACAGGCTGATGTCCGGGACCTCGATGACCCGCGAGATGCAGCTGCTCGTCGACGAGGCGGGCTGGACGCTCGGCGACCTGCGCTGGGTCTCCGTCAACGCCCTCAAGAGCGCGTTCATCCCGTTCGACGAGCGGCTTGCCCTGATCGAGGACGTCGTCAAGCCCGGGTACGCCGCGCTCGCCTGAGGCTCACCTGCACGGGGTCCTTGATCACGGGTGACGATGTCCTTGGTCGCGCCGGGTCCGCGACGATCAGGGACTCCGTGGTCGTGACGCCGCACGGATCGCGTCCTCCGCGGCGGCGCGGTCGACCGGCCGGCAGCCGAGAGCCGTCCACACCGCCAGCTGCCGGGGTTCGTCGCGGGCCAGGGCGAGCCCCCTGCGGAACAGGGTCAGCGGCGGCTTGCGTGCCTCGGCCAGGTCGCGGGCCAGGCGCCGCCAGAACGTCACCGCTGGGGGCAGCCTCAGGCAGAGGGCGTCCGCCAGCACGCCGGCCCGACGGCAGCCGTCCACCAGGTGCGCGGCGAAGATGCCCTCCGCGATCACCACCGGGGCGCCGGCGAGGTCGAGACGGACGGTCCCGGTCCGGCGCGAGGTGGGGATGTCGTAGACGGGGACGTCGCCGACCCCCTGGGCGCACAGCCGGACGATGGTGGTCATGGCGGCTCCGGAGTCCCAGCTGCCGACGTCGTCCCAGTCGACGATGCCGAACCGGCGGGGCAGCCCGGGGTCGTTCCCGTCCCGGTAGAAGTCGTCGAGGGCCAGCACCGGCAGGCCGGTACGCCGCGTCAGGGACGTCTTGCCGGTGCCGCTGGCGCCGCAGAGCAGCACCACGCGCGCGACCGGGCGCGGCACGCTGTGGCTCGGCTCGTCGAACAGCCCCGGCTGACCGGCGTTCCCGTCGGGCGCTGGTACCTCGTTCCGGTCGGGCGCGGGCATCCCGCCAGGGTGGGGCGCGGGCACCCGCGCATCCTGCCAGGCTCGTCCAGGCGGCTTCCTCGTGCGCCGCGCCGCTGACTCCACGGTCGCGGCAGGGCGAGGTCCTCGGGGCGGGGTTCATGCCGGCGACGCGGTCGGAGGGCGGGCCGGCTCGGACGTCCGGGGGCGCGCGCTGGGATGCAGTGCGACCGGGTAGCCGTCCGCGAGGGCGCGGACGGTGGGTTCCGGCGTCAGGACGGCGAGCGGCCCGGACGGCGCGGCAACCCCGGGCCCGTAACCGTCGAACGACCAACGTCGCAGGGCGCCGCCCGCGAGCACCGCGTCGCCGCCGTCGAGACGGACGAAGGTGCCGTCGGGCAGGTTCGCGGCGCGAGCGGTCCAGGTGTGTCGGTCCCTGCCGAGCGGGAGCCGGTGCGGGTGCAGCGCGTCGTCGACCTCGCCGGCCCGCACGGCCTCGCCCGGGTCGCGACCGGTCAGTGCCTGGGCGAACGCGAGAGCATCCCCGCGCCGGCACTCGAAGCACGGACGGTGCCCGGCGGCCAGCGCCGTCGCCTCGTCGAGGAAGAACAGCTCGGTGTACAGCCCCGGCGCCATCACCGACCGCCGGCGACCCCGGAACTCCAGCAGGCACACCAGCCACGCCCGCGACCGGTGCGAGCGGACGATCCTGCCGTCACGGGAGTGCAGGCACCCGCCGCGGTTACCCATCAGCGTTCCGCGCGCCGGCGTCGCGACGACGTCGCCGGACGGCGTGACCCGGTTGCGCCGAGGCGCGCCCACCGCCGTCAGACGCCCTTGGGGTGCCAGACGGTCTTGGTCTCGGTGAAGAACAGGATGCGACCGGGGCCGGGCGGCACCGGGCCGGCGTCCGGCTCGGTGTCGGTGCTGGGGCGCAGCACCCGCTTGAGGTTCTCGGCG
>JBBSNO010000237.1:0-3853 GCA_038232615.1 Actinomycetales bacterium | reverse complement strand
GGCGTTCTGCGTCCCATCCGGTGGTGCCCACGACAGCGTGCACCCCGTGGTCGACGCAGAACGCCACGTTCGGCGCGGCGGCGTCCGGCACGGAGAACTCGACCGCGACCTCGGCGCCGGCGTCCACCAGCGTCTGCAGGTCGTCCCCGACGTCGATCCGGGCCACCAGCTCCAGCCCGTCCGCCGCCTCGACCGCCTCGCAGGACGCGCTGCCCATCCGGCCCGAGGCCCCGATCACCCCCACGCGCACCGTCACATCAGCCTCGCCGTCACGCCAGCGACCTTAGCGCCGCCGGTGTGTAGGCACAGACGGGCTTCACGCGCCGACGTCCTTCAAGGACAGCGCCGTCGCGACCGCGGCCTGGGCGGCCTCGTACCCCTTGTCCTCCCGCGAGCCCGCCAGACCCGCGCGGTCGCGGGCCTGCTCGTCGGAGTCGCAGGTGAGCAGGCCGAAACCGACCGGCACACCGGTGTCGACGGCGGCACGCGTCAGGCCGTCCGTGGCGGCGGCGCACACGTACTCGAAGTGCGGCGTCCCACCACGGACGACGACACCCAGCGCGACCACCGCGTCGTACCCGGCCCGGGCCAGCCGGGCCGCCGCGACGGGCAGCTCGAAGGACCCCGGCACGCGCAGCCACAGGACGTCGACCGCGCCGGCGTCGGCCAGCGCGCGACGCGCACCGTCGACCAGGCCGTCCATCACCTCGGTGTGCCAGAGCGCCGCCACGACCGCCACGCGCAGCCCCTGCGCCCCCTCGACCTCGATCGCCGGCGCCCCGTGCCCACTCACGCTGGTTCCTCCCCTTGCAGCCCAGCCGCTCTCGTCGGCGCCGGGACTCCCAGGACGTCCGCCAGCCCCGGGAGGTCGTGCCCCATCCGGTCGCGCTTGGTCATCAGGTACCGCAACGACTCCGGGTTCGACGCGACGGGCAGGCGCACGCGCCCCCGCACCGCGACCCCGTGTGCCTGCAGGCCCTCGACCTTGGCCGGGTTGTTCGTCAGCAGCCGCACCGACCGCACCCCGAGGTCCGCCAGGACGCCGGCCGCCGTCCCGTAGTCGCGTGCGTCGACCGGCAGCCCGAGGTCCAGGTTCGCCTCGACCGTGTCCGCCCCGCCGTCCTGCAGGGAGTAGGCCGCCAGCTTCGCGGCCAGCCCGATCCCCCGACCCTCGTGGCCGCGCAGGTACACCACCACACCGCGACGGGCCGCGGCGACGGCGGCCATAGACGCCTCGAGCTGCGGCCCGCAGTCGCAGCGCATCGACCCCAGCACGTCGCCGGTGAGGCACTCGGAGTGCACGCGCACGAGCAGGTTCTCGGCTCCGCCGACGTCCCCGACGACCAGGGCGACGTGCTCGGCGCCGCCGCTGTCGACGTAGGCGTGCGCGGTGAAGTGCCCGTGCCGCGTCGGCAGCCGGGTCGTGACCGTGGACCTGACGCCGGCGTCCCGCGCCCGACGGAACGCGGTGAGCTGGGCGATCGTTACGAGCGCCAGGCCGTGCTCGTCGCAGAACGCGCGGCACGACGCGGCACGGCGCATCGACCCGTCGTCCTCGACGAGCTCGGCGATGACACCGACCGGCGCCAGCCCCGCCAGGCGCGCCAGGTCGACCGCCGCCTCGGTGTGGCCGGGCCTGGTCAGCACCCCTCCGACGCGGGCCCGGAGCGGGAAGACGTGGCCCGGGCGCACGAGGTCGGCGGAGGTGACACCGACCGATGCCAGCAGGCGCAACGTGCTCGCCCGGTCGGCTGCCGAGATGCCGGTGGTCACCCCGCTCCTCGCGTCGACGGAGACGGTGAACGCCGTCCCCATCGCCTCGGTGTTGCGCTCCACCATCAACGGCACCTCGAGCCGGTCGAGCAGCGAGCCCTCCATCGGAGCGCAGACGAGCCCGCTGGAGTGGCGCACGACGAACGCGACCCAGGCGGGCGTGGCCGCCTCGGCGGCCATCACGAGGTCGCCCTCGTTCTCCCGGTGCTCGTCGTCCAGCACGACGACGGGGCGACCGGCGGCGAGCTCGGCCAGTGCCTGCTCGATCGTGTCCAGCCGCACCGTCATCGCGCGCCTCCTGCGAGCAGTCGTTCGGTGTACTTCGCCACGACGTCCACCTCGATGTTCAGTGGCGTCCCCGGCACGGCGCGACCCAGCGTCGTCGCCGCCAGGGTGGTGGGTATCAGCCCGACCGTGAACGACGGCTCCACGGCGTCGTCCACCTCGACGACGGTCAGCGAGACACCGTCCACCGCGACGGACCCCTTCTCTGCAAGGTAGCGCGCAAGCCGGGCCGGCACCGCGACGCGCACCGTCTCCCAACGCCCACCGGGCACCCTGTCGACCACGTGGCCCACACCGTCGACGTGGCCCTGCACGAGGTGGCCGCCGAACCTGCCGTCGGCCGGCATCGCCCGCTCCAGGTTCACGGGGTCGCCGGGAGCAAGGTTGCCCAGGACGGAGCGGTCGAGCGTCTCGGCCATCACGTCGACGACGAACGTGCCCGCCTCGGCGTGCTCGGGTGCGGTCACGGTCAGGCAGACGCCGCTCACCGCGATCGAGTCGCCGTGCCGCGCGTCGGCGCACACCAACCGGCCGCGGACGGCGAGCCGGGCGCCCCCTTCGCCGTCCGGCTCGATCGCGACGACGGAGCCGAGCTCCTCGACGATGCCGGTGAACATCAGTGGTTCCTCCGTTGGGGTAGGGCGATCAGTCGTAGGTCCTCGCCGAGGCGCGTGACGTCGACCAGGTCGAGGCGGGCGGCGTCGTCGATCGTCGTGATCCCGGCTCCGCTCAGGGCCGGGGGGCCGGCACCGAGCAGAGCGGGCGCCACGTAGCCGACCACCCGGTCGACGCAGCCAGCGCGCCAGACGGCGCCCGCGAGGGTGGGTCCTCCCTCGAGCAGCACCCTGCGGACCCCTCGGTTCCAGAGCGTGGCCAGGACCTGGCCCACGTCGTGGGTGCGCAGGTGCAGCGTGGGGGCGGTGCCGTCGCGGACCCGGGCCGTCGCCGGCACGTCGCGGTGCCCGACGACGACGCGAAGCGGCTGCTGCCAGTAGGCGACCGCAACACCGTCGGACCGCGCGCTGAGCTGCGGGTCGTCCGCCAGCACCGTCCCGGTCCCGACGACCACCGCGTCGGCCGCGAGGCGGCGCACGTGCACGTCGGCGCGGCTCTGGGAGCCGGTGACCCACCGGCTGGTGCCGTCGGCCGCGGCCGAGCGGCCGTCGAGGGTCGCGGCGTACTTCCAGGTCACGTGCGGTCGGCCGAGCTGCACGGCGCGGGTCCACTCCAGGTTCAGGGCGAGGGCCTCGTCGGCCAGGACGCCGCCCTCGACGTCGACGCCGGACCTGCGCAGCGTCGCCGCCCCGCCGGCGGCCCGAGGGTCGACGTCCGCCTGGCCAAACACGACTCGGGCGACACCGGCGGCGACCAGGCCGCGCGTGCACGGGCCCGTGCGGCCGGTGTGGTCGCACGGTTCCAAGGTCACGACCGCGGTGGCTCCCCGCGCGCGGTCACCGGCGGCAATCAGGGCCTCGACCTCGGCGTGAGCCGTACCCGCGCCGTGGTGGAGGCCTTGGCCGACGACCTGGCCGTCCGGCGTGAGCAGTACGCAGCCGACCCGTGGGTTGGCGCCCGGGCGCACCGTCCGGGCGGCGGCCAGCGCCAGGGCGCGACGCATCGCGTCCACCTCGGTGGGGCTCGCCATCTCGTCCACGTCCCGTCCGCCGACAACGCCTGTCCTGACGCGGACTCGGGGGTGGGAGGGGGTGCGACGCGTCGAGCCCGCGCGCGAGCCGTGGCTCGCGGACGTGCGCCGACGCGGCGTGCTACCTCCTATCCGGACTCTCACCGTCGG
>JBBSNO010000236.1:0-3899 GCA_038232615.1 Actinomycetales bacterium | reverse complement strand
CGCTGCCGTGTCCCGTCCTCGCGCCCGTACCCGCTGGCGGGCCCACGCGCGGACCACGGCGATGCTCGCGCCGTCACGGTTCCGCAGCCCGCAGCAGCGTAATCCGTCTGCGCTCGAGGGGCTCGAGCGGCATCGCCTGCTCGTGGCCCACCGCCGGGGGCCGGCCGGAGGGGCCCGCTGGGCGACGGAGGTGGAGCGTTGGGTGCTCGCCGAGACGGGAGTCGGCACCGACGAGGGGGAGTGGTACCGCGGTCGGCCGCTGCTGGTGACGGCGAACGACCGTGACTCCGGGCTCTACAACGGCGACACGGGTGTGGTCGTCGACGACGGCGAAGGAGGCGTGGTCGCCGCGTTCGGCGTACCCGACGCACCGTTGCTGGTGCGGCCGCACCGCCTGCCGGCGGTGCAGACGGTGCACGCGATGGCCGTGCACCGGGGGCAGGGCAGCCAGTTCGCGAGTGTCTCGCTGCTGCTGCCGCCCGCAGCCTCGCCCCTGCTCACCCGCGAGCTGCTCTACACGGCGGTGACGCGGGCACGCGAGCAGGTGCGGGTGGTGGGCACCGAGGCAGCCGTGCGGGCCGCCGTCGACCGGCCCGTGCGTCGCGCCAGCGGGTTGAGGGACCCGTTGGCGTGACGGGCCGGCGAGGCGACGCCTGCCCAGCGCGCCCGAGACGCCGTGGTCATCGGGTCGGACCCACCCTGGGCTACTGGTAGGAGACGAAGACCGGTGGCGGCTCGACGGCCAGGGTCTCCGCCGGGGTGAACGTCGGGCTGTCCTCGTCGTAGAAGTTCTTCCAGCCCAGCCACATCCCTGCTGGCAGCGACGCCGTCAGTGCCCTCCAGGTGGCGATCTTCAGGTCCGGCGTCCCGTTGCCGTCGCCGTGCACGAGCAGGGCCAGCTCGTCACGGGTGGTGTCGATCTGGTCGCGGTCGCGCAGCATCGACAGGCGGAACTGGTGCAGCACCAGCAGCTTCTGCGGCAGGTCGTACTCGGCCGTCAGGTCAGCCAACCAGGTCACGACGCTGTTCACCTCCGCCGCCTCCACGCCACCGATCTGCTCCAGGTGCACCTGGCCTGCCTCCAACCGCCACTCCGGGTCCAGGGCTAGCCCTACGTGCGGCTCGGCGAGCAGCTCAGCGTAGAGCTGGGCCTGGGTGAGGAAGTCCGTGCGTCCGGGCTGGAGGTCCAGGACCACGTACACACCGGCTTCACGGGCGGCGTCGACGTACGGCCGCAGCTCCTCCACCGTGGACTCGTTCGAGTAGTCGCCGTCCTCGCCCGGCGAGCTGGACGCAACCGTCGCGATGAGTTCGAACGTCGGGACGACGGGGGTCTCGGTCAGCGCCTCGTACTCGGCCGCGACGTCCCGTGCGCGGGCGATGGACTCGTCCAGCGGTTGCTCTCCCAGCACACCCAACGACGACGTGCTGGGGTGTCCGTACAAGGCGATCATCAGCCGGCCCGGGAAGAGCACCTGCCCACCACCGGGTACCTCGACGCCGGTCGAGGCGACGTCGACGCGGGCACGCAGCTGCTCGGGGGCGCCGAATGCAGCGCCAAGTGCCATCACCGCGCCGGACGGCTGCTCCGCCAGCGCCTCGATGGCCCCGCTGTCGGCGCGGGGGTCGGCGGAGACCACCACCAGCACCCGGGACCCGGCGGCGCGGGCAGTGGCGACGGCGGCAACCTGCGCCGGGTCTCCGGTGGTCAGCACCGTCACGGCCTCCACCGGTGTTCCGGGCTGTACGGCGGGCAGCGGCGGGATGCTCCCGCTAGCGGTTGCGGATCCGCTCGTCGGCTGCGAAGGAGGTGTCTTCGTGCCCGGGGCCTGGCTGGTCGCGCCGTCCTGGCCGGGCCGGACGTCGACGAGCTCGGTGCCCCCGCGTTCGAGACCGGCAACTGTCGCCCCCAGCTCCGCGGCGGCGACAGCGACGACCTCGCCGTCCCCGACTCCCGCAACCTGCATGAGCCGACCAGGGTCGGCGGGGGCAGCGACGACGGACACGCCACCATCGAGGACGTCGGCCCATCGCGTGGCGTCGGCGCCGACGCTGAACACCGACGTCGTGCCCAGCCGCGCCAGCTCGTCGGAGACGAGGTCTTCGCCGTCGGTGCCAGGCGTCAGGAGCAGCGGGACACCGAGGGCCACGGCCAGCGAGGCGGCGCGGGCCTGCGCCGAGACGTCGTCGGGACCCGCGAGCAACGTGACCGGTGCCTGCTCGAACAGTGCCCTGCTGACGCCTACCGCGAGTGAGGCGGCATCGGTGCCCGGCAGCACGCTGGTCGGCTCGTCGGGTGAGCTCGTGGTCGCTGACAGGACCGCGGAGCCCGGCGAGGAGGCGCCCCGCGTCTCGTCTGCCGCCTGGTCAGGGCCGGAGCTGTCCTGCGTGCAGCCGGCCAGGAGCAGTGTGCAGCACATGGCGAGAGCCAGGGTGGTGCGAGCGAGCCGCCGCGCGAGCTTCTCGGGATGAGCATGGTGGGGACGAATCACCCGATGATGCTAGGTGGTCGCAGGTCCGCCGGTGGCAGTCCCCCTACGTGTCGTAGGACCCGGAGGCGGCAGCTGCAACGCCGACGTGTTGCCGTGGGGATCGGTGAACCCGGTGAACGACCCCACTGCAGTACGGTTCCGTGCACGCACGACGGACCCAGGAGTATCGATGAGCATCCTGCGACACCGCTCACCGCCGTCGGAGTGACCTGGGTGGGAACCTCGTGGCGGTGGGAGCCTGGATCCGTCCCCGCCGCCCTGCTTCTCCTGAACGTGAGGTTCCCGTGACCACCGTCGACCTGAACGCCGTCCTCGGCGAGGGCTTCGGCCAGTGGACGCTCGGGGACGACGACGCCCTGCTCGGCGTCGTCACCAGCGCCAACGTCGCCTGCGGCTTCCACGCCAGCGACGCGTCGATCATGCGCCGCGTCTGCGAGCGGGCCATCGAGTCCGACGTCGCCATCGGCGCCCAGGTCGGCTATCGCGACCTGCCCGGCTTCGGTCGGCGCTTCATCGACATCGAGCCCGAGGCGCTGACGCAGGATGTCATCTACCAGGTCGGTGCGCTGGAGGCCTTCGCGCGCGTCGCCGGTTCGCGGGTGCGGTACGTCAAGCCGCACGGCGCGCTTTACAACGCGATCGTCCACCACGAGGAGCAGGCCGCTGCCGTCGTCCGCGCCATCGTCGACTACGACCGCACCCTGCCGGTGATGGGCCTGCCGGGCTCGGTCTGGCTTCGGCCCGCGGAGGAGGCCGGGCTGCCCGTCGTCCGTGAGGCCTTCGCCGACCGCGCCTACACGCCCGAGGCGACTCTCGTGTCGCGGCGGTTGCCTGGCGCCGTCCTGCACGACGCGAACGAGATCGCCCGCCGGTGCGTCGCCATGGCCACCGGTGAGCCGGTGACGGACGTCGACGGCGGCCCGCTCACGCTGACGCCGCAGTCGATCTGCGTGCACGGTGACACCGCGGGCGCGGTCGAGATCGCCGGGCAGGTCAGGGACGCACTGGCCGGGGCCGGGGTCACCCTGGCCCCGTTCGCCCCCTGATGCGCGTGCTGCCCAGCGGCAGCACGTCTCTGCTCGTCGAGCTCGACGGCCTCGACGAGGTGCTCGCCCTCTACGCCGCTCTCGTGGACGAGACCCCCGACGGTGTCGTGGACGTCGTCCCGGCCGGGCGGACGGTCCTGCTCGTCACCGACCCCGCGGTCACGACGCTGCGCGACGTCGAGGCCGCGGTGCGGACGACGACACCGCGTCGTGACCGCCGGGCGACCGGCGACCTGGTCGCGGGGCCCGTCCCCTCCGACGGGGAGCACCTCCAGGCGGTGGCGTCGCGGCTCGGCGGCGACGCCGCCGAGGTCGTCCGCCGGCACACCGGTCAGGAGTGGACCGTTGCGTTCTGCGGGTT